>DASXTS010000519.1:0-10263 GCA_036505275.1 Pseudonocardiaceae bacterium | reverse complement strand
GCTGACGATCAAGTCCGACGACGTGCTCGGCCGGGTGAAGGTGTACGAGGCCATCGTCAAGGGCGAGAACATCCCCGAGCCGGGAATCCCCGAGTCGTTCAAGGTGTTGCTCAAGGAGCTGCAGTCGCTGTGCCTGAACGTGGAGGTGCTCTCCAGCGACGGGGCCGCCATCGAGATGCGCGACACCGACGACGAGGACCTCGAGCGGGCGGCTGCGAACCTCGGCATCAACCTGTCCAGCCGTCCCGGCACCGACTCGGTCACCGTCGACGACGTTGTGCACTGACCCACGACCCACGGGGGGCGCAGCCCCCCGTGTACCCCCCACGAGCTCAAGACCAACGGGGGGCGCAGCCCCCCGTGCACCCCGCAAGAGCTCAAGAACCACGGGGGGTGCGCACGCCGTGCACCCCGCAAGAGCTCAAGACCCACGGGGGGCGGCGCCCCCCGTGCATCCCCTTCTTCTCCGGATACGACAGAAGGACTGACACCACGTGCTAGACGTCAACTTCTTCGACGAGCTCCGCATCGGACTGGCCACTGCCGAGGACATCCGGCAGTGGTCCTTCGGCGAGGTCAAGAAGCCAGAGACGATCAACTACCGCACCCTGAAGCCGGAGAAGGACGGGCTGTTCTGCGAGAAGATCTTCGGTCCCACCAGGGACTGGGAGTGCTACTGCGGCAAGTACAAGCGCGTCCGCTTCAAGGGCATCATCTGTGAGCGCTGCGGCGTCGAGGTGACCCGCGCCAAGGTGCGGCGGGAGCGGATGGGCCACATCGAGTTGGCCGCCCCGGTCACCCACATCTGGTACTTCAAGGGCGTGCCGAGCCGGCTGGGCTACCTGCTCGACATCGCGCCGAAGGACCTCGAAAAGATCATCTACTTCGCCGCTTACGTGATCACCTCGGTGGATGCCGAGCAGCGCCACAACGACCTGCCCACGCTGGAGGCCGAGATCGGCGTCGAGCGCAAGCGGGTCGCGGACAAGCGGGACGCCGACGTGGAGGCCCGCGCCCAGAAGCTGGAGGCCGACCTCGCCGAGCTGGAGACCGAGGGCGCCAAGAGCGACGTGCGCCGCAAGGTCAAAGAGGGCGGCGAGCGGGAGATGCGCCAGCTCCGCGACCGCGCGCAGCGTGAGCTGGACCGGCTCGACGAGATCTGGGAGACGTTCTCCAAGCTGGACCGCGGTCAGTTGATTGCCGACGAGATGCTCTACCGGGAGCTGTACGACCGGTACGGGGAGTACTACACCGGCGCGATGGGCGCGGAGGCCATCCAGAAGCTGCTGCAGGTCTTCGACGTCGACGCCGAGTCGGACATCCTGCGCGAGACCATCCGCTCCGGCAAGGGCCAGAAGAAGCTGCGCGCGCTCAAGCGGCTCAAGGTGGTCGCGGCGTTCCAGACCACCCGCAACAACCCGCTGGGCATGGTGCTGGACTGCATCCCGGTGATCCCGCCGGACCTGCGCCCGATGGTGCAGCTCGACGGCGGCCGGTTCGCCACCTCGGACCTGAACGACCTGTACCGCCGGGTGATCAACCGGAACAACCGGCTCAAGCGGCTGATCGACCTCGGCGCGCCCGAGATCATCGTCAACAACGAGAAGCGGATGCTGCAGGAGGCCGTCGACGCGCTGTTCGACAACGGCCGCCGCGGCCGGCCGGTCACCGGGCCGGGCAACCGCCCGCTCAAGTCGCTGTCCGACCTGCTCAAGGGCAAGCAGGGCCGGTTCCGCCAGAACCTGCTCGGCAAGCGCGTCGACTACTCCGGCCGGTCGGTCATCGTGGTCGGCCCGCAGCTCAAGCTTCACCAGTGCGGCCTGCCGAAGCAGATGGCGCTGGAGCTGTTCAAGCCGTTCGTGATGAAGCGGCTGGTCGACCTCAACCATGCGCAGAACATCAAGTCCGCGAAGCGGATGGTGGAGCGCCAGCGGCCGCAGGTGTGGGACGTGCTCGAGGAGGTCATCACCGAGCACCCCGTGCTGCTCAACCGGGCGCCGACGCTGCACCGGCTGGGCATCCAGGCCTTCGAGCCCCAGCTGGTCGAGGGCAAGGCGATCCAGCTGCACCCGCTGGTGTGTGAGGCGTTCAACGCCGACTTCGACGGCGACCAGATGGCGGTGCACCTGCCGCTGTCCGCCGAGGCTCAGGCCGAGGCCCGCATCCTGATGCTGTCCTCGAACAACATCCTGTCCCCGGCGTCCGGCCGCCCGCTGGCCATGCCGCGGCTGGACATGGTCACCGGGCTGTACCACCTGACCAAGCTCATCGAGGGCGCCGAGGGCGAGGGCCGCTCGTTCTCCTCGCCGGCCGAGGCGCTGATGGCCCTCGACCGCGGCGCGATCGCACTGCAGGCCATGGTCAAGATCCGGATCAAGGACCGGGTGCCGGCCCGCGGCTCGCAGGCCGATCTCCAGGAGACGCAGGGTTGGGAGCCGGGCCGGCCGTGGCTGGCCGAGACCACGGTAGGGCGGGTGCTGTTCAATGACCTGCTGCCGTCTGACTACCCGTTCGTCAACGAGCCGCTGCCCAAGAAGCGCCAGGCCGCGATCGTGAACGACCTGGCCGAGCGGTACTCGATGACCGCGGTGGCGCAGACGCTGGACAAGCTCAAGGACGCCGGCTTCCACTGGGCGACCCGCTCCGGCGTCACGCTGGCCATCGACGACGTGGTGGTGCCGGCGTCGAAGCAGTCCATCCTGGACGAGTTCGAGAAGAAGGCCGAGCAGATCGAGCGGCGCTACCAGCGCGGCCTGCTCTCGCGCGTGGAGCGCAACAACGACCTGGTCAAGCTCTGGAACCAGGCCACCGACGAGGTGGCCAAGGCGATGGAGGAGAACTTCCCACCGGACAACCCGATCCCGCTGATCGTGAAGTCCGGCGCGGCGGGCAACATGACCCAGGTCCGCCAGCTTGCCGGCATGCGCGGGCTGGTGGCCAACCCGAAGGGCGAGTACATCCCGCGGCCGATCAAGGCGAACTTCCGCGAGGGCCTGTCCGTTGTGGAGTACTTCATCTCCACGCACGGCGCCCGCAAGGGTCTCGCCGACACCGCGCTGCGCACCGCCGACTCCGGCTACCTGACCAGGCGGCTGGTCGACGTGTCGCAGGACGTGATCGTCCGCGAGGTGGACTGCGGCACCGAGCGTGGCGTGCTGATGACCATCGGCGAGCGCGGGCCGGATGGCCAGGTGATCCGGGACGACCACGTGGAGACCAGCGTCTACGCCCGTACCTCGGCAGAGGACGTGCTGGACGTCGACGGCGGCCTGGTGCTCTCCCGCGGCTCCGACCTGGGAGACACCGCCATCGCGGCGCTCATCGAGGCCGGCGTCACCAAGGTCAAGGTGCGCTCGGTGCTCACCTGCGAGTCCGGCACCGGGGTCTGCGCGGTGTGCTACGGCCGCTCGATGGCCACCGGCCAGCTGGTGGACGTCGGCGAGGCGGTCGGCATCGTGGCGGCCCAGTCGATCGGTGAGCCGGGTACGCAGCTGACCATGCGTACCTTCCACACCGGCGGCGTGGCCGGCGAGGACATCACCACCGGTCTGCCGCGGGTGCAGGAGCTGTTCGAGGCGCGGGTGCCCAAGGGCAAGGCGCCGATCGCCGATGTCGACGGCCGGGCACGGCTGGAGGACAATGACCGCTTCTACAAGATCACCATCGTGCCGGACGACGGCAGCGAGGACGTGGTCTACGACAAGCTGTCCAAGCGCCAGCGGCTGGCCACCATCTCGGTGCCCGGCGACGAGCGGCCGCTGCAGGACGGCGACCACGTCCAGGTCGGCCAGCAACTGCTGGAGGGCACCGCCGACCCGCACGAGGTGCTGCGCGTGATGGGCCCGCGCGAGGTGCAGCTGCACCTCGTGCGCGAGGTACAGAAGGTGTATCGGGCGCAGGGCGTGTCCATTCACGACAAGCACATCGAGGTGATCGTCCGGCAGATGCTGCGCCGGGTCACGATCATCGACTCTGGCTCGACCGAGTTCCTGCCCGGCTCGCTAGCCGAGCGCAGCGACTTCGAGGCGGAGAACCGCCGGGTGGTGGCCGAGGGCGGCGAGCCGGCGGCCGGCCGGCCGGTGCTGATGGGCATCACCAAGGCGTCGCTGGCCACCGAGTCCTGGCTGTCCGCGGCCTCGTTCCAGGAGACCACCAGGGTGCTCACCGACGCCGCCATCCAGGGCAAGAGCGACAAGCTCGTCGGCCTGAAGGAGAACGTGATCATCGGCAAGCTGATCCCGGCCGGCACCGGCATCAGCCGGTACCGCAACATCCAGGTGCAGCCGACCGAGGAGGCCAGGGCCGCGGCCTACGCGATCCCGTCCTACGACGACGGCTACTACTCGCCGGACGTGTTCGGCAGCACCACCGGTGCCGCCGTGCCACTGGACGACTACGACTTCGGCCGCGACTACCGCTGAGCCGTAGTTCGACCACCTCGGCCCCCGGACGCCTCCCGCATCCGGGGGCCGAGCCCTCTGGTCGGCCTGCCTCCAAGTACCACCATTGCGCCATAGATGGGCCTTTAAGTACGGCCATTGCCGGGGCGATGTAGTGCATCAAGTAGTACGGTTGGCCCCCGTGCGTCGGGTTCCGATCCGCGAGCTGAACCAGCAGACGGCCAGCGTCATGGCTCATGTAGAACGTGGTGAGACTGTCGAGATCACCAAGCAGGGCCGGGTCATCGGCCGGATCGTGCCCGCGAGCAGCGGAGAGCTGGACGACCTTGTCGCCGCTGGCCGAGTGACGCCGGCGACGATCCGCGAACCGTTCGTGATGCCCGGTGGCGAGATCGACCACACCAGCGCGGCCACCAACGCGCTCATCGCGATGCGCGACGAGGAACCGTGGTGATCTACCTCGACAGCTGTGCGATCATCAAGCTGCTCGTTCCCGAGCCGGAGTCGCCAGCTCTGACGGCTTGGCTCAACGATCGGTCGGATGAGCCGTTGGTGACCTCGATGCTCGCCGAGATCGAAGTGCCAAGGGCGCTACGTCGTAGTGCGCCGCGGCGGCTCGGGGTCGTGACCGGGGTCCTTGCTCGGCTCGACCGGTTCGAAATTGATGCGCCGGTTCGGGCGACGGCGGCCGCGTATGTCGAGCCCGCGCTGCGGTCGCTCGACGCGATCCACCTGGCGACTGCGGACAACCTGGTGGCCTCGGGCAAGACAGTGACCGCATTCGTTACGTACCACGAGCGGCTCGCGGCCGTCGCCGCCGATGCGGGCCACGCCGTCGTCATACCAGGGGCGGGCTGATGCCGACCGGTGAGCGGATCGAGGTCCGGGAGCTGACCAAGCGGTTCGGCAGCGTGCTTGCCGTGGACCGGCTGACGTTCGCCGCGGAGCCGGGGCGGGTCACCGGCTTCCTCGGGCCCAACGGCGCCGGCAAGACCACCACCCTGCGGATGCTGCTCGGGCTGGTACGGCCGACGGCGGGCACGGCGACCGTCGGCGGCCGGCGCTACCAGGACCTGCGCCGGCCGCTGTGCATGGTTGGCGCCGTGCTGGAGGCCAGCAACTTCCACCCCGGCCGGTCCGGCCGCGACCACCTGCGGATCCTCGCCATCGAGGCCGGCGTGCCGGAGTCGAGGGTGGAGGAGGTGCTGCGCCTGGTCGGGCTCGACCAGTCCGCGCACCGCCGCGCCGGCGGGTACTCGCTCGGCATGCGGCAGCGGCTCGCGCTGGCCGCCGCGCTGCTCGGTGACCCCGGCGTGGTGGTGCTGGACGAGCCGGCCAACGGCCTGGACCCGGCGGGTATCCACTGGATGCGCGGCCACCTGCGCACGCTCGCGCAGGAGGGCCGGACCGTCGTGATGTCCAGCCACCTGCTCTCCGAGGTGCAGCAGATCGTGGACGACGTGGTGATCATCGCCGATGGCCGGCTGGTGCACGCCTCAGCGCTCGCAGAGCTCGAAGCGGCCGCCGTGCGCACCGTGCACGCCGTGGCGCCCGACCGATCGGCGCTGCTGTCGGCGCTACGCACGGCCGGCCTGGCCGCGCAGCCGGCAGATGACCACCCGGTCGGTGTACTGGTCACCGGTGCCACCCCGGCCCAGGTCGGGCACATCGCCTTCGGCGCCGGGGTGGAGCTGCACGAGCTGCGCAGCGCCGACGGCAGCCTGGAGGACACGTTCCTGCGCATGGTGGGTCAGCGGGGGGCGCCATGAGTGGCGGGGTGACGACCAACAGATGGCTGGCCGCGCTGCGGGCCGAGTTGCGCAAGACCAGCACCACCCGGATGTGGTGGATCCTGCTGCTCGTCATGCTCGGCTACGTCGCGGTGATAGCGGCCTTCCTGGCCATTTCCTTCGCGGCCATCCCCGAGCAGGTGCGCACACCGCTATCGCCGTCGCTGGACAACCGAGCCACCTTGCTGGCGATCTACAGCCTGGGGCTGCCGATCGGGTACGTGTTCCCGGTCGTGCTCGGCGTGCTCGCGGTGACCACCGAGTACCGGTACCAGACGATCACATCGACGTTCCTCGCCGAGCCGCGGCGCGGCCTGGTGCTCGCCGCCAAGCTCGCGGTCGCGCTCGGGCTCGGGCTGGGCTTCGGCGTGCTCGCCCTCGCCGCCTCGGTGGGCGGCGCGGCGCCGGTGGTGGCCGCCACCGGCCACGACGCCCTGCTCGGTGACGCCGGCATCTGGCGCGCGCTCGCCCAGGCCGTCCTCGGCATGGTGCTCTGGGCCGGCATCGGCGTCGGGGTCGGCGCCGTGCTGCGCAACCAGGTCGCCGCGATCGTGGTGATCCTGGCGTTCTCTCAGCTCGTCGAGCCGCTGGCGCGGATCGGGCTGAGCGCGTGGTCGGCCACCCGCGAGGTCGCGCAGTACCTGCCAGGCGCCGCGGCCGACGCGCTGGCCGGGGCGAGCCTCTACACCGTGGGCAGCCCGGTGCGGCTCCTGCCGTGGTGGCAGGGCGCGCTGGTGCTGGCCGGCTACGCCGCGGTGCTCTTCGTCCTCGGCGCGCTATCGACACTGCGCCGGGACATCGCCTGAGCCGGCGCCCAGGCTGTGGACAAGTCGTGAGTGGCAAGTGGTGTTCCAGCACCATTTGCCACTCACAGGGGACCCCGCAGGGGTCCCCCAACCCTTTTGACCCCCGGTGACGGGGCCGGGTATCGTTGGCGCGTGCGCTCGACGCAAGTCGAGCTATGACGTGTGCCCTCGGTCCGCTTGGATCGAAGCCATGCCGAGGGCCCACGCCGCCGGCGGCGGCGTGACGTGGTCTCCTCCGCTGCGATCCCAGCACCGGCCGGGGTTATGGGGAGAGGCGCGACACGCCCGACCTCGGGATACAAGGACAACAGGAAACACCACAGCGCACAAACACAGGAAGACGGTCAATGCCCACGATCCAGCAGCTGGTCCGCAAGGGCCGCGCGGACAAGGTCGCCAAGACCAAGACGGCCGCGCTCAAGGGAAGCCCCCAGCGGCGCGGGGTGTGTACCCGCGTCTACACCACGACGCCCAAGAAGCCGAACTCCGCGCTGCGCAAGGTCGCTCGGGTGCGGCTGACCAGCGGCATCGAAGTCACCGCGTACATCCCTGGTGAGGGTCACAACCTGCAGGAGCACTCGATGGTGCTCGTGCGCGGCGGCCGGGTGAAGGACCTGCCCGGGGTGCGCTACAAGGTCATCCGTGGCTCACTGGACACCCAGGGCGTGAAGAACCGCAAGCAGGCTCGCAGCCGCTACGGCGCGAAGAGGGAGAAGAGCTGATGCCACGCAAGGGTCCGGCGCCCAAGCGGCCGCTCATCAACGACCCGGTGTACGGGTCGCCGCTGGTCACCCAGCTGGTGAACAAGGTGCTGATGCGCGGGAAGCGTTCGCTGGCCGAGCGCGTTGTATACAAAGCGTTGGAAGGCTGCCGGGAGAAGACCGGCACCGACCCGGTGGTCACCCTCAAGCGCGCGCTGGACAACGTCAAGCCCGCCATCGAAGTCAAGAGCCGCCGCGTCGGCGGCGCCACCTACCAGGTTCCGGTCGAGGTGCGCGCCGGCAGATCCACCACTTTGGGCCTTCGCTGGCTGGTGAACTTCTCAAAGGCGCGCCGAGAGAAGACCATGGTCGAGCGACTGACCAACGAGCTGCTGGACGCGAGCAACGGACTCGGTGCGAGCGTCAAGCGGCGCGAGGACACACACAAGATGGCGGAATCGAACAAGGCATTTGCGCACTACCGCTGGTGACCAACCGGCGGCGCGCAGCGCCGTGCCGGTTGGCCAGAAGAAACAGTGGGGCAACGCCCCTCCGAGCCCTTACCGGGGGCCTGCGGGGGCAGCGCCCCCGCATGGGAGGGAAATCCCGTGGCACGCGACGTGCTGACCGACCTCGCCAGGGTCCGCAACATCGGGATCATGGCGCACATCGACGCCGGCAAGACAACCACGACCGAGCGGGTCCTGTTTTACACCGGGATCAACTACAAGATCGGCGAGGTGCACGACGGCGCCGCCACCATGGACTGGATGGAGGAGGAGCAGAAGCGGGGCATCACCATCACTTCTGCGGCCACCACCACGTTCTGGAACGGCCACCAGATCAACATCATCGACACCCCGGGGCACGTCGACTTCACCGTCGAGGTGGAGCGGTCGCTGCGGGTGCTCGACGGTGCGGTCGCGGTGTTCGACGGCAAGGAGGGCGTCGAGCCGCAGTCCGAGACGGTCTGGCGGCAGGCGGACAAGTACGGTGTGCCGCGGATCTGCCTCGTCAACAAGATGGACAAGATCGGCGCGGACTTCTACTTCACGGTCCGCACGATCTCCGAGCGGCTCGGCGCCAACCCGGTGGTCATCCAGCTGCCGATCGGTGCGGAGAGCGACTTCCAGGGCGTTGTCGACCTGGTCGAGATGCGCGCGCTGACCTGGCGCGGCGAGGTCCAGAAGGGTGAGGATTACCACATCGAGCCGATTCCGGCCAGCCTGGCCGGGCTTGCCGAGGAGTACCGCGAGAAGCTTCTCGAGGCGGTCGCCGACGCCGACGACGAGCTCATGGAGCTCTACCTCGGCGGCGAGGAGCTGACCGTCGCGCAGATCAAGGCCGGCCTGCGCAAGATCACCACGAGCAGCGCGGGCTACCCGGTGCTGTGCGGCTCGGCGTTCAAGAACAAGGGCGTGCAGCCGATGCTGGACGCGGTGATCGACTACCTGCCGTCGCCGCTGGACGTGCCGCCGGTCGAGGGCACCCTGCCCGACGGCGAGACCGTCGCGGTGCGCCAGGCCGACGTGACCGAGCCGTTCTCGGCGCTCGCGTTCAAGATCATGACGCACCCGTTCTTCGGCAAGCTGACCTACATCCGGGTCTACTCCGGCCGGATCGCCGCGGGCACCCAGGTGATCAACTCCACGAAGGACCGCAAGGAGCGCATCGGGAAGATGTTCCAGATGCACTCCAACAAGGAGAACCCGGTCGACGAGGCCAGGGCCGGTCACATCTACGCCGTGATCGGGCTCAAGGAGACCACCACCGGCGACACCCTGTGCGACCCGAACGCGCCGATCATCCTGGAGTCGATGACCTTCCCGGAGCCGGTCATCCACCAGGCCATCGAGCCGAAGACCAAGGCCGACCAGGACAAGCTGTCCACCGCGATCCAGAAGCTGGCCGAGGAGGATCCGACCTTCCAGGTCAAGCTGGACGAGGAGACCGGCCAGACGGTCATCGGCGGCATGGGTGAGCTGCACCTCGAGGTGCTGGTCAACCGGATGAAGAGCGACTTCAAGGTCGAGGCCAACATCGGCAAGCCGCAGGTCGCCTACCGCGAGACGATCCGCAACACGGTGGCCAAGCACGAGTACACGCACAAGAAGCAGACCGGTGGTTCCGGCCAGTTCGCCCGCGTGGTCATCAGGCTGGAACCGTTGAAGTCGGCCGACGGCGCGCTGTACGAGTTCGAGAACAAGGTCACCGGTGGCCGCATCCCGAAGGAGTACATCCCATCGGTGGACGCCGGCGCGCAGGACGCCATGCAGTACGGCGTGCTGGCCGGCTACCCGCTGGTCGGTCTGAAGCTCACGCTGCTCGACGGCCAGCACCACGAGGTCGACTCGTCCGAGATGGCGTTCAAGATCGCTGGCTCGATGGCGCTCAAGGAGGCGGCGCGCCGGGCCCACCCCGTGCTCCTGGAGCCCATGATGTCGGTCGAGGTGAACACCCCGGAGGACTACATGGGCGACGTCATCGGCGACCTGAACTCCCGCCGCGGCCACATCCAGGCCATGGAGGAGCGCAGCGGCAACCGGGTGGTGCGCGCGTTGGTGCC
>DASXTS010000518.1:0-10901 GCA_036505275.1 Pseudonocardiaceae bacterium | reverse complement strand
GGTGTCCCGGCCGGCCGAGACCCAGCGCCGCATGGCGTGCTCGACGAGGGTGATCAGGGCGTGCTTGACCGACTCGCGGTCGCGGGCGTCGCACGGTACCACCGGCACGTCCGGCCCGATGCCGACGGCCGCGCGCACGTCGGACACGTCGTGCATCAGCACGCCGTCGAAGCAGTTCAGGCCGAGGATGAACGGCAGCCCGCGGTCCTCGAAGAAGTCCACCGGAGCGAACGAGTCGGCCAGCCGCCTGGTGTCGACCAGCACCACTGCGCCGATCGCGCCGCGCACCAGGTCGTCCCACATGAACCAGAACCGGTGCTGGCCGGGGGTGCCGAAAAGGAACAGGATCAGGTCGTCCTCCAGCGACACCCGGCCGAAGTCCATCGCAACGGTCGTGGTGGTCTTGCCCGGGGTGTGGCCGTTGTCGTCGATCCCGATGCTGGCCTCCGTCATGACCGCCTCCGTGGTCAGCGGGACGATCTCGGATACGGAGCCGACGAAGGTCGTCTTGCCGGCGCCGAAGCCGCCCGCGATGACGATCTTCGCTGAGGTCGGGCCGGTCCTAGCCGTGGCTGGGAAGTCGCAGCGGTCCTCAGAGTCGACGCAGTCCACTCAACACCCTTTCCATCAACATCAGATGCTCTCGGGATCCGGCCGAGGCTATCGTGCCGTGGACGGTCAGCGACCCGCTCGTCGCCAGGTCGCCGATCAGCACCTTGGCCACGCCCAGCGGCAGGGCGAGCGCCGCGGCGACCTCGGCTACCGAGCGCGGGGTCCGGCAGAGCTCGGCGATCCGGTGGTGCTCGGGCGGCGCGAAGGAATCGTGCGGGTCCGCGGTCGATACCAGGGTCTCCACCCGCAGCTCGACAGCGGATCTGGTGCGGCCGCGGGTCCAGGCGTACGGCCGCACGATGGCGGCCTCGGCAGCGGGTTCCTGGTCCGGCTCGGCCGGCGGCGGCGCCGGTGCGATGGCTGCGATGGGGTTCGGCTGGTCCGGTGTGGTGGCGCCGGCGACGCGTGGTCGGCGCTTGGCACGCCCACCGGCGCGTTGGGTGACACCGCGTCGGCTGCCGGCGCGCTGACCGCCGACGTTGTGGTTGCCACCACCCTGACCGCCGGTGCCCTGACCGCCGGTGCCCTGACCGCCGGCGCCCTGACCGCCGGTGCGCTGGCCACCGAAGGTCAGCGCGTTCAGCACGTCGGCGAAGGTCTGCTCGCTACTCGGGGGCGGGTCTGAGCCCGCGATCATCGCCAACTCACACCGGCTGTCCGAGCAGCGCGCTGCCCTGCAACCGCGCGCGCAGCTCCGGAGTGAGCATCCGGCCGACCCGGTCCACCATCAGCGTCATCTCATACGCGACCTGGCCGATGTCACAGCGCGGATGGGCGAGCACCGCGAGGCTCGAGCCGTCGCTGATCGACATCACCAGCATCACGCCGCGCTCCATCTCGACCACCGTCTCCCGCACCACGCCGGCGTCAAAGCAGCGGGCCGCCCCCTGAGTCAGGCTCACCAGGCCGGATGCGACCGCCGCGAGCTGGTCGGCGCGGTCCACCGGCAGCCGCGACGACGCCGCCAACAGCAGCCCGTCGGCCGAGACCACGACGGCGTGCGCGACGCCGGGCACCCGGTCGGCGAAGTCGGTGACCAGCCAGCCGAACTGGTTCTGGTTCTGCCCCTGGATCATGCCGCTCTCTTCCTCCTCGGGCCGATCATGCTGACTGCTCCGGCGCTGGCGCTGCGCCGTTCGCCTTCGTTCCGTGCAGCTGATGCCGGCCCCGGTTCAGGCCATCGCGGAGGCTGCTCAGCCGGCCGCGCAGCTCCGCGGCGTCTCGCTCGGTGACCGCCGGTTTCGCGGCGCTCGCCGGGTCCTGGCTTGGCGCTGCGACGCTGCCCGGTAGCAGGCTCTGCCGCGGGCTGCGCTTCGGCAGCCCCGCCGTGGTGTACTCGCTGGGCGCCGCCCCGGCCAGGGCCCGCGCGGCCTGCCACCCGTCGTCTGCCGCCGACCGCCACCGGCCGTTGTCCAGGGTCGCCGCGCCGTTGACCGTGGCCGCCGTTGGCTCCGCCGGCGCCACGCCTGGCCGGGCTGCGCCACGGGATCCTGGCTCGGCGCCCGCCTTGCCATGTGCGGCCGGCGGGCCTGCGGCCGGCGGGCCTGCGGCCAGCGGGAGGCTGGAGCCATTTGTGGCAGCCCGGCCAGCGGTGATGGCCCGGCGGGGAGTTGCGTGCTGGTCGGGCGCGGCGTTCTGATTCAGGCCGTTGTCCGGATCGGCGGGAGGCCAGCTCGACCGCGGGTCCGCCGGCGCGGTGAACCAGACCGAGAGCATCTGATCGAAAATCGGCGTCCGTTCCGAGACGGGACCGACATGGGGCGTAGCGGCGGCGGATGGCGCGTCGGAGTCCCACCAGCTCGGCCACTGGCCGGCCGCCGCCTGGCCCGCCGGCTGGCCCGCCGAGGGCGTCGCGGCACGCCAAAAGGATCCGTTGACGCCCCTGGTCCGGCGGGGCAGCTCGGCGCCGCCACCAGCTCCGACGCCGGGGCCCGGTCCGGCGCCCGCACCGGCTCCGACGCCAGAGCCCGGCCCGGTACCCGGCCCGGTACCCGCACCCATCCCGGCACGGGCGTCAACCACGGCGCCCGCACCCATCCCGGCACGGGCCCCGGCACCCGGGCCAACCCCCGCACCAGCCGCGGCGCCCGCGCCGGCCACTGCGGACGACCTGGCCTCCAGGAACGGGCCGATCTCGGCCGACGGACCGGCCTTGGCGGACGCCGGGTGCGGCAGCAGCTCGTCGGATGGTGGGCGCACCGAGACCGGGCTGCCGGCCGGCGGCTGCCACGGCATGGTGGGCCCGCTCGCCGTATCTGGCGCCGTGATCAGCTCCGGCGGCACGGTGATCGTGGCCTGCACGCCCTGCAGGTCCTTGCCGCCGTGCAGGCGGACCTGGAAGCCCTGCCGGCCGGCCAGCCGGCCGATCACGAAGAAGCCCATTCGGCGGGAGGCGGGCAGGTCCACGGGGCCGGTGTCGCTCAGCCGCGCGTTGGCGTCGGCGATCTCCTCGTCGCTCATGCCGATGCCCTGGTCGAGCACGTTGACGACGACGGCGCCGCTGTCCGACCGGTGTGCGGCGATGGTCACCTGGCTGTCCGGCGGCGAGAACACGGTCGCGTTGTCCAGCAGCTCGGCGACCAGCCGAACCAGGTCGCCGGCTGCGTGACCGACGATCCGCACCTGCGGGGTCGGCCGCAGCTCGACCCGCTGGTAGTGCTCGATCTCCGAGATGGCCGCACGCAGCAGGTCGGCCAGCGCCGCCGGCTCGGTCGTGCGCCGACCTACCTCGCTGCCGGACAGCACCATCAGGTTCTCGTTGTTGCGGCGCATTCTGGTGGCCAGGTGGTCGAGCTGGAAGAGCGTCGCGAGCTGCTCCGCGTCCTCCTCGTCACGCTCGAGTCGCTCCAGCAGCTGAAGCTGCCGCTGCACAAGCCCCTGGCTGCGCCGGGACAGGTTGACGAAGACCGTTCGGTAGCCGTCGCGCATGATCGCCTCGTCGGCCGCGAGCCGCAGCGCCTGCCGATGCACGGCGTCGAAGGCGTTGGCGAGCTGGCCGACGTCCTCGGTGGTCCGCACCGGCGGCGCCACGGTGATCTCCGGCCGGCCGCCCGTACGGATGGCGGCGACCGCCGCCGGCAGCTCGTGCTCGGCGACATCGAGGGCGGTGCGGCGCAGCGTGCCGAGCGAGCCGAGTAGCTGCCTGGTGATCGCAACGCCTACCGCGGCGGCGAGCATGAACGCGGCGAACAGCACGACGGACGCGAGCCCGGCCCGGTTGCTGGACTGCGCCTGCAGCGCGACCGACGACTCCCGCAGCAGCCCGGCTATCCGCTTGATGACCTGGTCGGTCAGGCTGATCGTCGTGCCCGAGGCGGCGTCCCACTCCGCGGCGACCGGCAGCGGCCCTGCGGGCGGCTCTTCGAGCAGCCGCCGGACCTGCTCGTCGCGGGCCTGCACATCGGGTCCGGCGACGGTGCGCCGGTAGTCGTCGAGCTGCGCCGGGCTGGCCGAGGCCCGGAAGTCGTCGAGCCGGTCGGCGAGCTGGACGTAGGAGGCCCGCAGTTCGTTCAGCTCGGCAGTGGCCATCGTGCCGCGGGCGATCGCGAGAGCCACCAGATTCTGCTGTTGCCACAGCTGCTCGGCGGCCGCGCCCAGGTCGTGCAGCGCCGTCGCCGTGCGGGCCAGCTCGGCGGCCGCGATGTCGCTGGCCAGCACTCGGTCCAGGGCCAGCAGCCCGTCGACGATCGCGCCATACTCGCTGATCGCGGCGAGCGCGTCCAGCCCGGGCGCCTGGCCGGTGACCCGCTCGCGCAGCGGTGTCAGCTGCCCGATCAGTTGGTCGGCCTCGGCCAGTCTGGCCGTGACCGCGGCGCTCGGCCTCAGCAGCCCGGCCCTGGCCTTGCCCACCGAGATCAGCGCGGCGTCGACGGCCTCGCGCGGTGGCCGCAGCCCGGCGGGGTCGGCCACCGGGCCGGTGGCGAGCTGCCGTACCGAGGCGTCCCGCTCGGCCTGCAGCCCGGCGGCGAGCGTCAGCACCTCCGCGCCGAGCGTGACCAGTTGGTCGGAGCGCTGGTAAACCGCGGACCGCTCCACCTGTGCTCGCACGGTGAGCGTGCCGAGGGCGAGGGCCAGCAAAACTGGTACCGCGGCGATCGCGACCAGCTTCACTGGCAGGCGCCAGTTACGCCAGTAGACCAGGCCGGCCAGCCGTGATCGCTTTCCGGCGGCGGTTTCGGGCGTCGAGTCTGACGGCATCACGCGGGTCCTTCCGCGGTTCCACGGCTGACCGCGTGATTCTTACTTGCTTTGGTCAGTGCCGGAACTGACCGCGTTGTACGCCCTTGACCTGCGGTTATATCTCGCATTGGCCGCCGGGCGCCGAGCGAAGATCACCACTTGCGACGCTGTGCACAGCAAATTCGCCGAACAACCGCCCTAACGAGTTCACCGGGGCCCGACGATGATCGCGGTGCGCGTTCGGAGCATCCGGGGCGTGTTCATGCAAATCACACGAAAGAGACCGAATGTTCACCATTGAGGGTGACGACATAGCGCGCCGGCTTGCCGCCCGCCCGGTGCCCGTGTTCACCCAATTGGGCGCCTCGTGATTATCATGCCGCTCGCCGATGCCGCCATTATCCGGCGCCATAGACCCGTTCTTCCGGGAGACCGCATTGACCACCCTAGTCAGCAGCCCGAGCTTCGGCGACCTCGACCCGCAGCCGGCGTCGCCGCCGGGTGAGATCGACTTTCTGGCCGTTCAGCGCAGTGCCGAGTTCGTCGCGCTGCGCCGACGATTACGCCGCTTCGTGTTCCCGATGAGCGCGCTGTTCTTCTCCTGGTACCTGTGCTACGTCCTACTCGCGGCGTACGCCCACGGCCCGATGAGCCACCGCCTGGTCGGCGAGATCACCGTTGGCCTGGTCATGGGCGTGCTGCAGTTCGTGAGCACCGCCGTGATCATGGTGATCTACCTGTGGTACGCCCGTACCAGGATCGACCCGCTGGCCGCCGCGATCCGCGGCCGGGTGCAGGCGCAGCGGTGATGACCGCGTCCACCGGCAACCCGCTGATCAACACAGGGGTCTTCGCGGCGTTCGTCGCCGTGACGCTGTTCGCCGTGTACCGGGCGAGCAACCGCAACAGCAGCACAGCTGACTACTACGCCGCCGGCGGCCGGTTCACCGGCGCGCAGAACGGAATGGCGCTGGCCGGCGACTATCTGTCCGCCGCCTCGTTCCTCGGCATCGCCGGCGCAATCGCCGTCCGCGGCTACGACGGCTTCCTGTACTCGGTCGGCTTCCTGGTCGGCTGGCTGGTGAACCTGCTGCTGGTCGCCGAACTGCTGCGGAACACCGGCCGCTTCACCATGGGTGACGTGCTGTCGTTCCGTATGCGGCAGCGACCGGTACGGGCCGCCGCGGCCACCTCGACCCTGGTGATCTCGCTGTTCTACATGCTCGCCCAGATGGCCGGTGCCGGCGGCCTGATCGCGCTCCTACTCGGCGTGCACGCCCGGGCCGGGCAGTCGCTGGTGATCGCGGTCGTCGGCCTGGTCATGGTGTTCTACGTGCTGGTCGGCGGCATGCGCGGTACGACCTGGGTGCAGATCATCAAGGCAACCATGCTGCTGTTGTGCGTCGCGCTGCTCACGGTCTTCCTGCTGGGCAAGTTCGGCTTCAGCATCTCCTCCCTGCTGGCCACGGCCGCCGACAACAACGCGATCGGGTCGCGGCTGATTGAGCCCGGCGCCGCGTACGGCAGGACGTCCCTGACCAAGCTCGACTTCGTGTCGCTGTCGCTGGCGCTCATCCTTGGCACGGCCGGCCTGCCACACGTGCTCATGCGGTTCTACACCGTGCCGGACGCCGCCCAGGCCAGGCGGTCGGTGGTTTGGGCCACCTCGATCATGTGCTGCTTCTACCTGGCCACGCTCGTGATCGGCTACGGCGCCTCGGCCGTCGTCGGCTCGGAGCCGATCCGCTCGGCGCCCGGCGGTGAGAACTCGGCGGCGCCGCTGCTCGCGTTGCAGGTCGGCGGCGCGGTGCTGCTCGGCGTGGTCGCCGCGGTGGCGTTCGCGACGATCCTCGCGGTGGTCGCCGGGCTGACCCTGACCGCCTCGGCGTCCTTCGCGCACGACGTGTACGCCAACATCGTGCGCCGCGGCTCGATCGATCCGGGGGCCGAGGTCCGGGTGGCCCGATTCACCGCGCTGGTGATCGGCCTGCTCGCGGTGTGCGGTGGGATCCTGTTCAACGGCCAAAACGTGGCATTCCTGGTCGCCCTCGCGTTCGCCTTCGCCGCCTCCGCCAACCTGTCGACGCTGCTCTACTCACTGTTCTGGCGGCGCTTCAACACGGCCGGCACGTTGTGCGGAATCTATGGCGGCCTGATCTCGTGCCTGGTGCTGGTGGTGTTCTCGCCGGTGGTCTCCGGGGCGCCCACGTCGATCTTCCCCTCGGCCGACTTCAGCTTCTTTCCGCTCAACAACCCTGGCCTGGTCTCCATCCCCTTCTCCTTCGTCTGCGGCTTCCTCGGCACCGTACTGACACCGGACGACAATTCCGGCCGCAAACAGGCCGAGATGGAGGTGCGGGCCCTCACCGGCATCGGCACCTGACCCAAACCGGCCAACACAGGCGCCCCAACCGACGAACACGCCCGACCCAACCGACGAACACGCGCGGCTCAACGGGGGACACGCGGGGAGGATGGGTGCGAACATATGTTCGTGGCACGGGCTGTGGGGGGTGCGGCGACAATCCTGCACGCCGACCTCGACGCGTTCTACGCGTCGGTGGAGCAGCGCGACGACCCCAGGCTGCGCGGCCGCCCGGTGATCGTGGGCGGCGGGGTGGTGCTGGCGGCGAGCTATGAGGCCAAGGCGTGCGGGGTGCGCACCGCGATGGGCGGTCTGCGGGCCCGCCGGCTGTGCCCGCAGGCGATCGTCGTGCCGCCACGCATGTCGGCGTACGCGGCGGCGAGCCGGGCGGTGTTCGAGGTGTTCAACGACACCACGCCGATGGTCGAGGGCCTCTCGATCGACGAGGCGTTCCTCGAGGTGGGCGGGCTGCGGCGGGTGTCCGGCACACCGACGGAGATCGCCGTACGGCTGCGCGAGCAGGTCCGCGTGCGGGTCGGCCTGCCGATCACGGTCGGGGTGGCCAGGACGAAGTTCCTGGCCAAGGTGGCGAGCGGAGTGGCCAAGCCGGACGGCCTGCTGGTCGTGCCGCCGGACGGCGAGCTGGCATTCCTGCACCCGCTGCCGATCGAGCGGCTGTGGGGCGTCGGGCCGGTGACCGCCGGCCGCCTGCACCAGATCGGGGTCACCACGGTCGGCGAGGTGGCCGCGCTCGGCGAGTCCGTCCTGGTGTCCATGCTCGGGGTCGCGGTCGGGCGGCACCTCCACGCGCTGGCCAACAACCACGATCCGCGGCCGGTGCAGGTCGGCCGGCGCCGCCGGTCGATGGGCGCGCAGTGCGCACTTGGCCGGTCACGACATACCCCCGAGGAGGTGGACGCCGTGCTGGCCGCCCTGGTCGACCGGGTGACCCGCCGGATGCGCGCCGCCGGCCGGTTGGGCCGGACGGTGACGCTGCGGCTGCGATTCGACGACTTCATGCGGGCCACCCGCTCGCACACCCTGGCCATGCCGACCGCGCACACCGACACCGTGCTGGCCACCGCACGGCGGCTGCTGACCGCGGCCCTGCCCATGATCCGCGAGCGCGGCATCACCATGGTCGGCGTGGCCGTCGCCAACTTCGACCACGACGCGGTGTTACAGCCCGCGCTGCCGTTCGACCGGCACGGTGGCGGCAATCTCGACGCCGCGCTCGACCACGTCCGCGACCGGTTCGGCGCCAAGGCCGTCACCCGCGCCGTACTTCTCGGCCACGACCACGGCCCCACCGTGCCACTCCTGCCCGACTGACCGGTCAGGCCGCGGCCCTCAGCCTGGGGGCGACGGCGGCCCAGCCCTGGGCGGTGAGTTCGGCGCGTACCCAACCGTCCGGACCGCACCCGTGGCCGGCACCGCCGGCCGGGCGGATCAGTCCGGACCCGGCGAGGCCGCCCGCGGTGATCTGGTCGCAGCAGGGCAGCCCGTCGATCCGCAGGCTGGGACCGCAGCGGGTGGTCATCTCGGCCCGGTTGGCGGCGACCGCGCGAAGCATGGCGATCGCCCGGTTGTTCAGCGGCGCTGGAATGGACATCGCGGGCTCCTCGGCGGTGCGGCAGGTCCTTGCCCGCAATTACGGAGCCGGGACCGCCCAGGGTTCGACCTGGTTCGACGCCAAATTTGCGGTGACGATGTTGGCCGGATCGCGGGGCACCGGCCGCCGTCGCATGGCCAATGACACCTGGACCCAGATGGCCCTGGACCCAGCTGGCCATAGACCCAGATGGCCCTAGACCCAGATGGCACAGGTGAGGCCGTCGCTGAAGACCTGCGGCGGGTCGGGCAGGCACCGCGCCTCGCCGCGGGTCACCCGCCGAGCCGTCCAGGCCGCGACGGCGGCGTCCAGCACGTCATCGACGCCGGCTTGCCGGCCGGCCTCGCCGAGGTCGTCGGCCAGCAGGATGCCCGCCTGGGCGAGCAACCGCCGCCGGCGGGTGGCCCCGGCCCAGGTGCTCTTGCGTTCGGCAAGCGGCTGCCGCGCCAGCCGGGCGAAGCTGACCTCGGGGTGCACCTCGACCACCCGGCGCACGGCCCCCCGAACCCAGCGGTCGACCTCGAGGAGCTTGTGCCGCAGGGCGAACGCCTGGGCGGAGACCCCTTCCCCGGCCAGCTCGCGGTTGACCAGATTTGCCGCGACGAGATCGGCCGCCTCCAGCGCCGCCCTGACCGGGGTAAGAAATACGGACGGCCACCGCCCGCCGATCTGCCCGCGGGCCAGCTGGTCGGCCGCGCGCCGACCCGAGTCGGGCAGGCCGATCGGTATGTCGATGGCCACCATGTCGAGTCGTCCGTCCGTCTCGGCGGCCGCCACCAGGTCGGCGATCCGCACCGCAACGTGGGCCCGCGCGTCGCCACCGGCCAGCGCGACGCCGACCCACCCGGCCCGGCACGCGTCCACCCCGAGCACACGCTCGCCATCACCCTGGTGCATCGCCGCCTCGGCAGCCGGACTCAGATGTCGCCGCCCTTGTCGACTACCACTTCAGCAGCTCGGAGGTCGCCAGCATGGTGTCGTACTCCTGTCCCCGGTCGGGGCAGTCCGCGGGGTGGGCCGCGACCAGTTCGGTCTCCAGGAGGGCAGCCTATAGCGTCGCCGCTGGTCAGGCCGCTCCGGCCGGCTCGGCGAACCGGTCACGCAGCCTGCTCACCGTGCCGACCGGGATGCCGAGGTTCTGGGTTGGCCGACGAACGGCAGCGACTGCCGGCCGGGCGGGTCGGATCGCGCTGCCCCCTGGTCGAGGCGCCGTCGATCCCCTGTTGGGAGGCCCAGCGGCTTCTCGCGCTGGCGGACGCTGGGACCGCTCGGACGCTCGGGAGCCGATGCACGAGCGAGGCCCTCCGCTCAGATGTTGATGTTGCCTGGGTGCCCCCGGTCGGACTCGAACCGACACTTGGGCGCTTTTAAGGCGCCTGCCTCTGCCGTTTGGGCTACGGGGGCCGGCGGAGACCGCCGATCATGAAGGGTAATCGGCGGCCAACGCTGCCTACTTGGTCAACGCGCGCACCGTTCCGGTGGTTACGCCCGGCCTATGTCCGCTGCTCGGCGGTGGATAAGTGCCCGGTGAGCGCGGCGCGCAGCTGCGGGCCGGCCGCGAGCCCGTCGCACTCCGCGCTGACGAAGGATGCGAGCGCAGTGGCCTGGTGGCCGATCGGAGCCAGGTCGATGTTCGAGGCCGCGACCAGATCGCGGGCCGTCGTGTGCGCGAGGCCCGTCTCGCGCGGCCACCTGCGTGCCGCGTCGAACGTCGCCTCGCGGTGACCCACCGGCACAGCGTAGGCCGCGACGTCTGGACGTGCGCCTTGTTCGTCATCGCGACGGGCTGGCCTGGAGCCTGGAACTGCTGGCTCGGAACCCGGCCGAGCAAATCGGGCCGGCCGGCCAGGCCGTGATCCTGAATGTTCCGCGGCGCCCAAGATCGCCGGCCGCGTGGTTGGGTCCGCCGCCGACGGGGCCCCGTATCCCGATCAGCGGCGGACCTGGCGAAAGGCGCGAACACCCCCCGGAGCACGCGCCAGTCCCCACGCATCCCACTTAGTGGGACACGGCTTTCAGCAGCGTCGCATCGCCCGTCAGCGCGCCTGCTCGCGAAGTCGGGTAATGATCGCCTTCAGTTCCCGATGCCGCTCGCCGAGCCGGCGTCGCTGGTCCTCGGCCATGCTGTCCTGG
>DASXTS010000517.1:0-10817 GCA_036505275.1 Pseudonocardiaceae bacterium | reverse complement strand
CGGTGTCGATCACGACGCCGTGGCGCCGGTCACCACGGCCACCGCGACGGTGGCCAGGCTGCCCAGGGCGGCCCGCGGCGCCCGGCCCCACGGCAGTCTCACGGCATTGGACGTTGCGGCCCGGCCGTGCCGGTTGGCCAGCCACGGCGGCGCGATCGTTGCCAAACGTGCGCATTACCGTGACCAGCGACCCGGCCGCCACCGCCGTGGCCGCAGCGCCGCTACCTGCTCACCAGCTCCTCAACAACCCGCGGGCGGGCCTCGGGGGCGGCGGAGCGCCGGGCGTCGGCGGCCGTGTCGTCCGGCTGGGTCTGCGAGTCGCGCTCGGCGTCGACCCTGGCGGTGTACACCTTGACCTCCCGCTCGATGGTGGCGGCATCCCAGCCGAGCACCGGGGCCACCAGCTCGGCGGCCGGCAGCGCGCTGTCCACGCCGCGGTGCGGGTACTCGATGGAGATCCGGGTACGCCGGGTGAGCACGTCCTCCAGGTGCAGCGCGCCCTCGTGGCTGGCCGCGTGCACCACCTCGACGGCGAGGTAGTCGGGGGCGCCCGGCAGCGGCGCGAGCAGCGAGCGCCGGCCATCGGCCAGGTCCAGCACCTGGTGGATGAGCGAGCCGTACCGGTTGAGCATGTGCCGTACCCGGTACGGGTGCAGCCCGTACCGGGCGGCCAGCCGGTCGGCCTGGTTGACCAGCGCGTGATAGCCGTCCGCGCCGAGCAGCGGCACCCGGTCGGTGATGGACGGCGCGATCCGGGTGGGCAGGTCGGCCGACGCGGCGTCCACCGCGTCGGCGGCCATCACCCGGTACGTCGTGTACTTGCCGCCGGCGATGGCGAACATGCCGGGCGCCACCCTGGCCACGGCGTGCTCGCGGGACAGCTTGGAGGTGGCGGCGTCCTCGCCGGCCAGCAGCGGTCGCAGCCCCGCGTACACACCCTCGATGTCGGCGTGCGTGAGCGGGGTGGCCAGCACCTGGTTGACGTGGTCGAGGATGTAGTCGATGTCCCACCTGGTGGCCGCCGGGTGCGCGAGGTCGAGGTTCCAGTCGGTGTCGGTGGTGCCGAGGATCCAGTGCCCGCGCCACGGGATGACGAACAGCACCGACGTCTCGGTGCGCAGGATGATCCCGCTGTCGGACACGATGCGGTCCCGCGGCACCACGATGTGCACGCCCTTGGACGCCCGGACCCGGAACCGGCCGCGCTCCCCGGACAGCCGCTGCAGCTCGTCGGTCCACACCCCGGTGCAGTTGACCACGACGTGCGCCGCGATGTCGGCCTCGGCGCCGTTCTCGCAGTCCAGTACCCGCACGCCGCTGATCCGGTCTGCCTCCTTGGTGAAGCCGACCACCTGGGTGGAGGTGCGGATGACCGCACCGTAGTGCGCAGCGGTACGGGCCACCGTCATCGTGTGCCGGGCGTCGTCGGTCATCGCGTCGAAGTAGCGGATGCCGCCGATCAGGGCGTCCCGGCGCAGCGCCGGCACCAGCCGCTGCGCGCCGGCCCTGGTCAGGTGCTGGTGCCTGGGCATGGAGCGGGCCCCGCCCATGGTGTCGTACAACGCCAGCCCGGCGCCGACGTACGGCCGCTCCCACCACCGGTGCCGCAGCGGGTACAGGAAGCTCACCGGCTTGACCAGGTGCGGCGCGAGCCTGGTCAGCATCAGCTCGCGCTCCGTGAGCGCCTCCCTGACCAGGCCGAGCTCGAGCTGTTCGAGATAGCGCAGCCCGCCGTGGAAGAGCTTGGACGAGCGCGACGACGTGCCGGAGGCCAGGTCGCGGGCCTCGACGAGCGCCGTGCGCAGGCCACGGGTTGCGGCGTCTAGGGCGACCCCGGCGCCCACCACGCCGCCGCCGATCACCACCACATCGAAGTGCTCGCCAGCGAGTCGCTGCCACGCGGTGGCGCGCTCCTGCGGTCCTAGCCGGCCCGCCGGATCACTGAAGTCCACCCCAGCACGTTACCGCCGACGGCCGCCGCAGGCGGGCGCCATCGCCGCGGTCACTCGGCCGGTCGGTGCCAGGTCCGCCGTCACGTCGGCAGCAAGATCTGCGCACGGGCCCGGTTCGGCGTGGCGCCGGCGCCGGCCCCGCGACCGGATGGCGGTCGCCAGCGCGATCTCCAGCAGCGCTCCGATCGAGAGCACGCTCATCGCGATCGCGGCGATCATGGCGGCCTCCCTTGCTTGGTCCCTTCTTAGAGACGGACGTCGCAGCGCTGCCTGTGATACCGGTCTACCCGGTCGTGTCGTTTCAACACGTCCGAGCGACGCCCGTTCGGCCGAGGCCTGGCGGCCTCCGTGAGTGGCAAATGGTGCCCCAGCACCATTTGCCACTCACGACTTATCCACAAGGTGGTGCGCCAGCAAGGCGTTCCGGAAGGCCGCCGGCCAGCGCGGCGCCATCACGGTGCAGCGCCGCGGCGCTGGGCGTAGGTCAGACAGGGGCGAAGAACACCGTGCCGGCCGCCCCGTCGACGTCGATCTCGGCCGGGGCATCGCGTCGAGGGTCAGCAGCTCGGCTGAGTCGGCGATGGCGTTGAATGCCGTACGCCGAGCACGTGCACCTTGGGCGCCGCTGCGACGATCGCCTGCACCTGGGCCAGGTCTGGACGGCCGATGCAGCCGCTGCGCGCGGTAGGTGTCGTTGCCGGCCCAGTCGACCGCCGCAATGCGGCCAACGTTTCAACGGCGTTCAGCGGCCTGGATCAGCGGTTGCGTCCGAGGACGGTCCGCACCGCAGCCGCGGCGGCCAGCATGGTGACACCGCCCAGTGCCAGCGTGCCCATGGCGAGCGCGGCGATCATGTCTGCCTCCCGTGTCCGATGTGTTCCTCTTCACAGGACGGACGTGGGCGCCGACGGTTCGCCGCCGTTGCCAAGCCGTGACCGGCCGGCGGCCCTACTCTCGACGGCGTGTCCACTTCGCCAGCGGCCGCGCGGGCGGCGGATGCGGGCGTGGAACGGGCACGCGATCACCGGCGGGGCGTGCTCTACGGCGTCGCGGCGTACGTCATGTGGGGCCTGTTCCCGCTGTACTGGGTGCTGCTCGCACCGGCCGGCGCGGTGGAGGTGCTGGCGCACCGCATCGTGTGGTCACTGGTCGTCGTGCTGGCGATCCTGTGGCTGCTCGGTCGTCACCGGAGCCAGGGTCGGGGCCAGGGCCGGGGTCAGGGCCCGAGCCAGCAGGCGCTGCGTGCGGTGCTGCGCGACCGGCGGCGGCTGCTCCTGCTGACCACGGCCGCAGTCGCGGTCTCGATCAACTGGGGCACGTACATCTGGGGCGTCACCAGCGGCCATGTCGTGGAGACCTCGCTCGGCTACTTCATCAACCCGCTGGTCACCGTGCTGGCTGGGGTGCTGGTGCTCGGCGAGCGGCTGCGGCCGGCGCAATGGGCTGCCGTCGGGCTCGGCGCGGGCGCGGTGCTGGTGCTCACCGTCGGCTACGGGCGGCCGCCGTGGATCGCGCTCATCCTGGCCTTCAGCTTCGGCAGCTATGGGCTGATCAAGAAGTACGCCGCGACACCGGCCGTCGAGGCGCTCGCGGTGGAGACCGCGGTGCTCCTGGTGCCCGCGCTGGGCTATCTCACGCTCCTGGAGGCGTCCGGCCGCGGCACGTTCCTGAACCACGGCGCCGGTCACGCCGCGCTGCTGATCACCGGCGGCATCGTGACCGCGGCGCCGCTGCTCGCGTTCGGCGCGGCCACCAACCGGGTGCCGCTGTCCCTGGTCGGGCTGCTGCAGTACCTGGCGCCGGTGCTGCAGTTCGGCTGCGGGGTGCTGGTGTTCGGCGAGCAGATGCCGGCCGTTCGGTGGTTCGGCTTCACCCTGGTCTGGCTGGCGCTTGCGGTGCTCACCGTGGACGGCCTGCGCGCCGCCCGGCGCCGCGGCCAGATGGTGGCCGAGGCGTTCTGAGTCACCTCAGCGTCAGCCCAGGTCGTCGTGCCGCATGAGCTGCCGACCGCTCTCGGTGATCGAGCCGGAGAGCGACGGGTACACCGAGAAGGTGTGCGCCAGGTCGTTGACGGTGAGGTTGCTCTGCACCGCCATGGCGATCGGCAGGATCAGCTCGCTGGCCACCGGGGCAACCACGACCCCGCCGATGATCACGCCGGTGGCCGGCCGGCAGAACAGCTTGACCAGGCCGCGGCGCAGGCCCTGCATCTTCGACCGTGGGTTGGTGTTCAGCGGCAACATGATGGTGCGGGCCGGCACCTCGCCTGCATCGATGGCCTGCTGGCTGATGCCGACAGTTGCGATCTCCGGCCGGGTGAACACCGCGGCGGCCACGGTCTTCAGCTTGATCGGCGCCACGCCCTCGCCAAGCGCGTGCCACATGGCCACCCGGCCCTGCATGGCCGCCACCGACGCCAGCAGCATCAGACCCGTGCAGTCGCCGGCCGCGTAGATGCCGGGCACCCTGGTCCGCGACACCCGGTCGACCGGGATGAAGCCGCCCTTGTCGGTAATGACACCAACCCGCTCCAGCCCAAGGTCGGTGGTGTTCGGCACCGATCCGACCGTCATCAGCGCGTGCGACCCCGCCACGGAGCGGCCATCGGTCAGGTGCACGCTCACGCCCTTGTCGGTGCGGTCCACCCGGTCGGCCCTGGATTTCGGCAGGATCGTCACGCCACGCTCGGCGAACACCTCCTCCAGCACCGCGGCGGCGTCCGCGTCCTCGCCGGGCAGCACCCGGTCGCGGCTGGACACCAGGGTCACCTTGACGCCAAGCTCGGTGTACGCGGAGACGAACTCGGCGCCGGTCACCCCGGACCCGACCACCACCAAGTGCTCCGGTAGCTCTGCCAGGTCGTACACCTGCCGCCATGTGAGGATGCGTTCGCCGTCGGGCTCCGCGCCGGGCAGCACCCGCGGGCTTGCCCCGGTGGCGATGAGCACCACGTCGGCATCCAGCACCTCGATAGGGCCGACGCCGTCGCGGTGCACCGCGACGCTGTGCATCGCCAGCCCCGGCCGCTCGTCGACCAGCCGGGCCGAGCCGGCCACCAATCGCACGCCACTGCGCTCCAGCTTGGCCCGGACGTCGGCGGACTGGGCCAGCGCCAGGCTCTTGACCCGGCTGTGCACCGTCGGGGCATCCACCCCCACGTTTTCCCAGTCCACGTCGATGCCCAGCTCGTGCGCCCAGCGCAGCGACACCTTCACCCCGGCTGAGGCGATGAACGTCTTGGACGGCACGCAGTCGTACAGCACGCAGGCCCCGCCGAAGCCCAGCGGCTCCACCACCGTCACCTCGGCGCCGTGCTGCACGGCCACCAGCGCAGCCTCGTAGCCGGCCGGCCCGCCGCCCATGATCACGATGCGGGTCACGGTTGCTAGCCCTCCTGCCCTCTGGTTGATCGCGCTGCCCTCAGTTCGCTTGATCGTGGGCGTTCCACGTTAACCCCGAGGGCGCCAGAGGTGCGTACGCCACGACTTGATCGCGGGCAGCGCTAGGCTGCCCGAGTGCAGCTCTATGCCGCGTACGGGTCGAACATGGACCCAGCCCAGATGCTGGAGCGAGCCCCGTGCTCGCCGATGGCGGGAACCGGGTGGCTCGTTGGCTGGCGGCTGACGTTCGGCGGCGAGGACCTCGGCTGGGAGGGTGCCCTCGCCACGATCGTCGAGGACCCCGACTCACAGGTCTTCGTCGTGCTCTACGACGTCAGCCCGCTCGACGAGAAGCTGCTGGACCGCTGGGAGGGCGCCGAGCTCGGGCTGTACACAAAGATCAGGCTCCGGGTGCACACCCTGGAGGGCTCGTTGCTCGCTTGGCTCTACGTGCTCGACGCCTACGAAGGCGGCCTGCCCTCCGCGCGCTACCTCGGCGTCACCGCCGACGCCGCCGAGGCCGCCGGCGCGCCCGCCGACTACGTCGCCGACCTGCGCACCCGCCCCTGCCGCGGCCTCGGCCCTCCCTAGCCCCTGTTGCCCCGTAGCCCCCGGCGTGTCCGCGCGCCCGCACACGTGTGTCCGCGCGTCGCGACACGTGTGTCCGCGCGTCCGCTCAGGTGTGTCCGCGCGCTCGGACACATCCACGGGGCGTTGGGGCGTACAGCGGTCGGCAACGAAGGCGCATTGTCCGCGCCCTGTCAAGGCCGCGCCGCTCTTGAGCGCCCCGCCAGGGCCGGTTGTCCACAGCTCAGCCCGTTGTCCACAGCGGCAAATCACCATGGGCCGAAATGGGTGGCCGCTACGTCACAGTCGGCGCCATGGACATTCCCGGATCCCTGCACGGTGCCTGCACCCGTGCGCAAGCGCTCACCGCGCTTGGGCGGTACGGCCTGCGCTTCGCTGTCGCCAACGGTCAGCTTGCCCCGCTCTGGCGAGGCGTCCTCGTTGATCGAGCGCGGGTGCTTGACCCGCTGACCCGCGCGGCCGCCGCGTGCATGGTGGTCGGGCCGACGGCCGTGCTGTGGGGCCTCACCGTGTTGCGGCTGCACGGCTGCACCGGGCTCGAGACCGAGCCGGTGCACGTGATCACACCGTACGACCGCTGGGCCCGCAACCAGGACGGGCTGCGGGTGCACCAAGGGCGCGTTGTCGCCGAGAGCGTGGTGACGCTGCATGGCCTGCCCACCGCCGAGCTCGACCTTGCCGTCAGCGAGGTGCTCTGCACGGCGCCCCGGCGGCTGGCGCTGGCCTGTGCCGACCGAGCACTCGCCGGCCTCCCGCCAGCCGAGCGGCCGGTACTGAGCGGGCGGATCGCTGGCCGGCTCGACCGCCGCGCGGACCGGCGCGGCACCCGGCGGGCCCGTGCCCTACTCGACCTGGTCGACGGTGCCACCGAGTCGCCAACGGAGAGCTCGCTGCGGCTGATCGTGGTGGATGCCGGATTCCCGTTGCCCGAGGTGCAGTACGAGGTGCGCGCACTGGACGGCACGGTGCTGTGGCGGCTGGATCTGGCCTGGCCACTGGCGCGGGTCGCGCTCGAGTACGACGGGTTCGCCGCGCACGCCGGCCGCGAGGCCCGGGACGCCGCCCGCGACGAGGATCTGCGGCGACGCGGCTGGACAGTTGTACATGCCACCGCGGCCGACCTGCGCGACCCAGGGCGCGTGCTCCACGAACTGGCGGCCGCCTTCCGGCGGCAGGACGACGGCGGGTGGCCGCTGCGGCTCGCCGCCGGCTGACGACGCCCAGTAGCCCCACCGCCTGACCGGCGCTGGATCGGGACCGGTCCTCGACGCGCATCTATCCAACGCGCCAACACGGGTGTGCGCACGCGCGGACACGTGGCTGACAACGCGGACAAACCTGTCCGGACGCGCGGACGCGCGTGGCCGGACGCGCGGACACGCGTGGCTGATCCCGCGGACACGCGTGGTTGGACGCGCGGACACACGTGGTCACGTACGCGGACACGCGGGGTTCTGGCCGACGGTTGTCAGGGCGGTGAGGGCGGTGTGGGCCAGGACGCGGACGCCGATGGGGAGGGCGCGCTCGTCCAGGTCAAAGGTGGGCTGGTGCAGGTCGCGCTTGGGGCCGTGGCCAGGCCAGACACCGAGGCGGCCGAAGGCGCCTGGGAGATGCTCCAGGTACCAGCCGAAGTCCTCACCACCGGAGGACTGCTCGGTGCCGGCCAAGGCGTCCTCGCCGATGCCTTCGGTAATTCCGGCGCGGAGCAGCCGGGTGGACACGCGGTCGTTGACCACGGGCGGCACGCCGCGGCGGTGCTGCAGTTCGAAGCTGACGCCGGTGGGCACCAGTAGCGCGGTGACCAGGTCACGGACCAGCGGCTCCAGCTCCGCCCAGGTCTCCCGGTCGCCGGTACGCAGGGTGCCGCGCAGCACGCCGTCCTGGGGCACGGCGTTGGGCGCCTCGCCGGCGTGCACGGCACCCCAGACGAGGACGGTGCCCGATCGGGGGTCGATCCGGCGGGACAGCAAAGCGGGCAGGCCGGTGATCACCGTGCCGAGCGCGTGCACCAGGTCGGCGGTCAGGTGCGGCCGCGCGGTGTGCCCGCCGGGCGAGGACAGCCGCAACTCGAGCATGTCGGCGGCCGAGGTGATCGCGCCGACGCGGGTGCCGACCCGACCGACGGCCAGCCGCGGGTCGCAATGCAGGGCGAAGATCCGCTCGACGCCGTCGAGGCCGTCGGCGGCCATGACGTCCAGCGCGCCGCCCGGCATGATCTCCTCGGCCGGCTGGAAGATCAGCCGCACCCGGCCGGGTAGCGCCGGCGCCGAGGCCAGCGCGAGGCCGGCGCCGAGCAGGATCGCGGTGTGCGCGTCGTGCCCGCAGGCGTGTGCCACCGAGTCGACGGTGGACGCGAAGGGCAGCCCGGTCGTCTCTTTCAGCGGCAGCGCGTCGAGGTCCGCGCGCAGCGCGACGCATCGTGGCCCGCTGCCCACGTCGCAGATCAGCCCGGTACCGCGGGGCAGCCACTTCGGCGACAACCCGGCCGCGGCCAGCGCCTCGGCGACCAGCGCCGTGGTGCCGTGCTCCGCGTGCCCGAGCTCGGGGCGGGCGTGCACCTGCCGCCGCCAGGTCACCACGTCGGCGGTATGCCGGCCCAGCCAGCGGTCCAGCCATGACGGACCGCGGCCGGCCGCCACGTCCTCGACCGAGTCGACGCTGAGGTCGAGCAGCTGGTCCGGCGGCACGTCGAGCGGCCCGTACGCTTCACGGGCCGCAGCATCTGAGGGTGGTGTCTCCAGCACGGTCACGCCGCACCTCCTGCGGCGGCGCGCTCAACAGTGTGGATGCGCGGCGCAAGGTCAGCAACAGCTGCGGAGGCGGCGGACGCCCCGAACCCCGTCGCCCGGCGGCCAACGCCGCCGACCAGCCGACGTCGCTGGTCGTCGTCGGTGGCGGCCGCGACGGCGGTCCACGCCATGGCCAGCGCGCCGTCAAGCACGGCCCGGTCGGCCGATGGCGTCGCACTGGCCGTTGCGAACTCGGGTTGGTGGGTCACCGCGTCTCCGCAGTCGATTGCAATTGTCGGGTGGATCGCGGGCAGCGCCTTGGTCACGTTGCCCATGTCTGTGCTGCCGATCGGACCGCTGTCCGGCTCCGGCGTTCGGCCGAGCTCGATCAACGTGCCCCGATAGGTGTCGGCCAGCCAGCCGTCCGGCACCAGTTCGGCATACACCGGTGAGACTTGTGCCACCTCGTGTCCGCATCCGGTTGCGACGGCGCCGGCGGCGAAGCAGTCTCGGATCCGAGCCTCCAGCCGGCGCAGCGACGCGACGTCCGGGGCACGCAGGTAGTACAGCGCGCGTGTGTCGGCGGGGACGATGTTCGGCGCCGCTCCGCCAACAGTGACGATACCGTGTACAAGTTGTCGCGGCTCGAGGTGCTGCCGTAACAGACCAACCGCCACCTGGGTGACGGTCACGGCGTCGGCGGCGTTGACGCCACGCTCTGGAGCCGACGCAGCGTGCGCCGCGGTGCCGCGGTAACGCACCTCCAGGTCCATGATCGCCAGGGACGACGCCGCCACCCTCTCGTGCCTATCCGGGTGCACCATCATCGCCATCGCAACGTCGTCGAATACGCCTCGCTCGAGCAGCAGCACTTTGCCGCCGCCCGTTTCTTCGGCCGGTGTGCCGATCAACTTAATGGTGATTCCGAGCCGATCCGCGGCGGCGGCCAGCGCCAGTGCGGCCCCGGTCGAGGCCGCCGCGATTATGTTGTGCCCGCATGCGTGGCCAATGCCGGGCAGCGCGTCGTACTCCGCGCAGAGCCCGACGACGAGGTCGCCGTCGCCATAGGTGGCGGTGAACGCGGTCTCCAGGCCGCCGGCGCATTGCTCTACCGCGAACCCGGCGGCGCGGACCACGTCGACGATCTTCGCGACGCTTCGATGTTCGGCGAACGCCATTTCTGGCTCTGCATGAATGCTGCGGGACAGCCCGACCAAGGCCGCGCCGTACCGCTCGAGCTCCAAGCGGCACGTGTCCCGTGCCGACCTATTCACTGCCTTCCATCCTGCATCAGCAACAGCACAACCCGGTTACGACGTGTCCGCCGTCCGATAGCCGGTTACGGACGTGCGCCAAATGGAGATCATTCGCACCGGTCTGCCGATACCAGCGTGCGCCAAACGGCGCAGCGGCGCCCGCCCAAATACCCCGAACACCGGCCCGGTCGATGAAGGCTCCGAGCGTCAGAAGGTGTCCGGGGGGACGTAGGTGCCCCACACGTCGCGCAGGGCGTGACAGACCTCGCCGACCGTGGCGCAGGCCGCGAGCGCGGCCTTCATCGGCGGCATGACGTTGTCCGAACCCTCGGCGGCGGTCCGCAGCTCATCGAGCGCGGAGCGCACGTCGGCCGACGACCGTTTGGCCCGGATCGCGGCCAGCCGCGCGCACTGGGCGGCCTCGATGGCGGGATCGACGCGCAGCGGCTGGTAGGGCTCCTCGGCGTCCAGGACGAAGCGGTTGACGCCGACGACGACGTGGTCGCCGAGCTCGATGGCCCGCGCGGCCGCATAGGCGGTCTTCTCGATCTCCGACTTCTGGAAGCCCTGCTCGATGGCGGCGACCGCGCCGCCGCGGTCCTCGACGGCGCGCATCAGCTCGAGGACGGCGGCCTCCATCGAATCGGTCATGGCCTCGACGGCGTAGGAGCCGGCGAACGGGTCCACGGTGGACACCAGGTCGGTCTCGTAGGCGAGCACCTGCTGGGTGCGCAGCGCGAGCCGGGCGGCCTTCTCGGTGGGCAGCGCGATGGCCTCGTCGAAGGCGTTGGTGTGCAGCGACTGGGTGCCGCCGAGCACGGCGGCCATCGCCTGCACGGCGACCCGCACAAGGTTCACCTCCGGCTGCTGCGCAGTCAGCTGCACGCCGGCCGTCTGGGTGTGGAAGCGCAG
>DASXTS010000516.1:0-3094 GCA_036505275.1 Pseudonocardiaceae bacterium | reverse complement strand
GCTGCGCACGTACAGTCGCGTCGGGTTCACCGCAAAGACCGTGACGTCCGGCGGGACCGGGGTACCGGCGGCCGCCTCCCGAGGCGAGCCTCGGTAGCTCGGTGCGGCCCACTCGACCAGGTCGCTGGCTTCCAGCCGGTCGATCGTCTCTTCATCGAGAGGCGAGGTGTCGGCACGCTGCACCCACCACAGCCCGTCGGTGCGGTTGACGGATGGCAGCGGCCGCCGCTCGGACTCGCCGAGCGTGGCGGGCTGCAGGCCGAGTTCCTCGATCAACGCCCGCTTGGCGGCCTCGTCGGCACCCGCACGCCAGCGCACGGCGACCCGCCGCGGGTCCAGCTCGCTGCGCCCGGCGGACGGGTGCTGGAAGATGTCCGGAAAGCCCCTGTCCTTCATGGTCATGTCGCCCCCTTTGTTCAGGCGCTCTGGCGCCTGCTCCAGTTGGTGCCGGTAATGGGGGCGGCGGGCCGGCGCAGATACGGTCCGGCGGCGTCGGTCACCCGGCCGTGGACTTGGCCGGCGAGACGAGCTGGCCGAGCCGCAACGGATCGGCGACGGTTACCGAGCGGCGGTTACCGAGCGGCGGTTACCGAGCTGCGGTCAGGCGGTCAGCTTGGGGATGATCTCGCTGCCGTACGCGGCGAGGGTCTGCTCCTTCTGGTCGTGCATGAGGTACACGGCGAACTGGTCGGCGCCGATCTCGGCCAGCTCGGCGAGCCGGTCGACGTGCGCTGAGGCCGGGCCGAGCAGGCAGAACCGGTCCACGATGTCGTCCGGGACGAAGTCGGTGGACGGGTTGCCGGCCTTTCCGTGGTGGGCGTAGTCGTAGCCCTGGCGGCCCTTGATGTAGTCGGTCAGGGCGCGGGGGACCGGGCCACCCTCGCCGTAGCGGGCCACCAGGTCGGCGACGTGGTTTCCCACCATGCCACCGAACCAGCGCAGCTGGTCGCGTTGGTGCGATAGATGCTCGCCGACGTAGGCCGGGGCGGCCACGCACATGGTGATCTTCGACGGATCGCGGCCGGCCTCGGCCGCCGCCGAACGCACCGAGCCGATGGTCCAGCGGGCGATGTCCGGGTCCGCGGTCTGCAGGATGAAGCCGTCGGCCACCTCACCAACGAGCCGAAGCGCCTTCGGGCCGTACGCGGCCATCCAGATCTCCAGCTTGCCGTCCCGGACCCACGGGATGCGCACCGGCGTGCCGTGCAGCATCGCCTCCCGGCCCTCGGCCAGGTTCTTGATCGCGATCATGGCCTCGCGCAGCATGGCGAGCGACGCGGGCTGTTGGCCGATCACCCGGCGGGCCGAGTCGCCCCGGCCGATGCCGCACACCGTGCGGTTGCCGAACATCTCGTTCAGGGTGGCGAACAGCGATGCGGTGACCGACCAGTCGCGGGTGCTGGGGTTGGTCACCATCGGCCCGACGATCATGGTCGAGGTTTTGGCGAGTACCTGCGAGTAGATGACGAACGGCTCCTGCCACAGCACGGCCGAGTCGAACGTCCAGCCGTAGCCGAAGCCGCTGGCCTCCGCGCGCACCAGGCCGTCCACCACGGCCCGGCCCGGCGGGTCGGTCTGCAGCACCACACCGAAGTCCACGTTGTTCGCCTCCCGTCAATGGCCGTCAGTGGCCGTCAATGGCGGTAGTTAAAGGCCCATTCAGGCCCCAATGGTGGTACTTGGAGGCCACCATCTAGGTCAGGTACTGGCACAGGTCTCGTTCGAGGAACCTGCCATGCCCCGGGCTGCCGTGGTACCTATCGCCGTCGATGATCACCCGGCCGCGGGAGAGCACGGTGCTCACCTTGCCGGTGATCTGCATGCCCTCGTAGGCCGAGTAATCGACGTTCATGTGGTGGGTCTCCACGGACAGCGTCTGCTCCGCCGACGGGTCGTAGACCACGATGTCGGCGTCCGAGCCGGGCGCGATCGTGCCCTTGCGCGGGTACATGCCGAACATCCGCGCCGGCGTGGTCGAGGTGACCTCGACGAACCGGGTCAGCGGGATATGCCCGGCTCGCACCCCCTGGTACATCAGATCCATCCGATGCTCGATGCCCGGCATCCCGTTGGGGATCTTGGAGAAGTCGCCGCGGCCGAGATCCTTCTGCCCGACGAAGCAGAACGGGCAGTGGTCGGTGGAGACGATCGACAGGTCGTTGCCGCGCAGCCCGCGCCAGAGCGCGGCCTGGTGCTCCACCGGCCGGAGCGGCGGCGAGCACACGTACTTGGCGCCCTCGAACTCCGGCCGCGCCAGGTCGTCCAGCGACAGGAACAGGTACTGCGGGCAGGTCTCGGCGAACACGTTCTGCCCGGTGTCGCGGGCCGCGGTCACCGCCTCCAGGGCCGGCGCCGAGGACAGGTGCACGATGTACAGCGGCGCGCCGGTGACCTTGGCCAGCACGATCGCCCGGTGGGTCGCCTCGCCCTCCAGCTCGGCCGGCCTGGTCAGCCCGTGGTGCACCGGGTCGGTCTCGCCGCGGGCCAGCGCGGCCGCGACGAGCTGGTCGATCGCGATGCCGTTCTCGGCATGCATCATGATCATGCCGCCGTTGTCCGCGGCGCGGCGCATCGCCTGCAGGATCTCGCCGTCGGTCGCGTAGAACACGCCGGGGTAGGCCATGAACATCTTGAAGCTGTTCACCCCGGCGTCGACGCAGGCGTCCATCTCCTTGAGCGTCTGCTCGTTGACGTCCGAGACGATCATGTGGAAGCCGTAGTCGATCGCGCACCTGCCGTCCGACTTGGCATGCCAGTTGTCCATTGTGGACAGCAGGCCCTCGCCCTTGGGCTGCACGGCGAAGTCCACGATGCACGTCGTGCCGCCCCAGGCGGCGGCCCGCGTGCCGGTCTCGAAGTCGTCGGCGGAGAACGTGCCGCCGAACGGCATCTCCAGGTGCGTATGCACGTCGATGCCGCCGGGCAGCACGTACTTCCCGGTCGCGTCGATCACGGTGTCGGGCGAGTCCGGGCCGCTGCCGGGAACCAGCAGCGCGCTGACCGTCTCGCCGTCCACCAGTACATCGGCGGCCGTGGCTCCGGTGGCGGTCACCACGGTTCCGCCCTTGATCAGAATGCTCATGGTCTCGTCAGG
>DASXTS010000515.1:0-7697 GCA_036505275.1 Pseudonocardiaceae bacterium | reverse complement strand
CCGAACGCAAACCCGGGCTTGAGATAGGCGCTCGACAGGTTCAGGACAGTATCCTTGCACAAGGTGTCCAGCACTTCGGCGCCATCGATACCCAGCTTGGCGCATAGCGTCCCGATTTCGTTCGCGAAGCCGATCTTGACCGCGTGGAAGGCGTTGTCCGCGTATTTGATCATCTCGGCGACCGGGATCGGCACCCGGAACACCTCACCGGGCAGTCCCTCGTACAGCGCCGCCACCACGTCACCGCTCGCCACGTCGTACTCGCCGATGACGGTCTTGGGCGGCTCGAAGAAGTCGCGGACGCTGGTGCCCTCGCGGAGGAACTCCGGGTTGACCGCGACCCCGAAGTCCCGGCCCGCGGTCCCGCCGGACGCCCGCTCGAGGATCGGGACCAGCAGGTCAAGGCAGGTGCCCGGCAGCATGGTGCTGCGGAATACCACCGTGTGCCGGTGGCCCTGCCCGGCCAGCGCCCGGCCGATCTGCTCGGCCACCCGTTCCAGGTAGGTGGTCGACAGGCTGCCGTTGGCCGCGGACGGGGTGCCGACGCAGACCAGCGACACCTCGGTGGCCCCGATCGCGGCCTCGACGTCGGTGGTCGCGCGCAGCGCGCCGCTGCCGACGACGTCCGCGGTGAGCTCGCCGATTCGTTCCTCGACGACCGGCGCCTGGCCGCGCAGGACAAGCTCGACCTTGGTCGGGTTGACGTCCACGCCGACCACTTCGTGCCCGCGGGCCGCCAGGCAGGCGGCCGAGACGCAGCCGACGTAGCCCAACCCGAAGACGCTGATCTTCATCCTGCGCTGCCCTCTCCCGTCCCGGTCCTGGCCTCTTCCTAGGTCGGTGAGCCGGTACCGGCCGTTACGTCCCCCGCCCGCGTTCGCGCCGTCTCGGGCCGTCAGGCCGGGGTGATGCGCAGCAGTTCGTCGTTCCCGCCGTTGGACGTTGTGACGTAGAGGGCACCGTCCGGGCCGAGGCGGGCGGCCCGCAGCCGGCCGTGGCTGCCGTCCAGCTCCCGCGGTATCGCGATGTGCTGCACCTTGTTGTCCGGCCCGATGGTGAGCAGCAGCACCTTGGAGCCCTTGAGCGCGGTGAGGGCCAGCACACCGTCGAGCACACCCCACTGCTTGCCGGAGAGGAACACGGCGGCGCAGATCGCCTCGGTGTGGTCGCCGGTGGTCCACACCGCCTCGATGGCGTCCGGGAACCGGTCCTTGTCGGTCATGGGAACGCTCTGGTCGTAGCCGCCCCTGGTGCCGCCCCTCGAGGGGTCCCACCCGTAGTTGCCGGCCGGCTGCAGCAGGTTGACCTCGTCGTCGACGGTGGGGCCGTGCTCGGCGACGAAGGCCTGCCCGGTGCCCGGCCGGATCGCCACGCCCTGCACGTTGCGGTGCCCGTACGTCCAGACCAGCTGCTCGGCCGGGTTGCCGGAATGCTCGTACGGGTTGCCGGGCGCCGGGCCACCGGTCGCCAGGTCGATGCGCAGCACCTTGCCGCCGAGCAGGGTGCGGTCCTGGGCGACGTTGCCGCGCGCCGTGTCGCCGGTGCCGACCAGGAGCGAGCCGTCCGGTGCGAACGTCGGGCGGCACCCGGAGTGCCGGCCGCTCGGGTTGACCGGGAGGCCGCCGACCAGCGGATCGCGGACCCGACGCGCGCTGCGGTTGTCCGCGGAGAGCTCCCAGGTGACCAGCCGGATGTCGACCGCATTGCCGTTCTCCCAGTGTGTCTGGCAGGTGGTGAACCGGCGGCTGGACGCGAAGTCCGGGTGGATCACCATCCCCATCAGGCCGCCTTCGCCGGTGGCATGCACGTCGGAGAAGTCCGCGTCCACCGTGGTCTTGGTGGCGCCGGGGGTGGCCCGGTCGAGCAGCGTCAGCCGGCCGGGCCGCTCGGTGAGCAGCACCTTGCCGTCCGGCAGGAAGCCGATGTCCCAGCCGTTGTCCAGGCCGTCGACCACCCGCTCGACGACAAGGCCGGGCGCGGGCGTGGTGCTTGGCGGCTGGCCGCGCGGCACCGCGCCGGCCGGGGTGCCGCTGCCGGCTCCCGAGGTGCACCCGCCAGCCAGCAGGGCGGCCGGCAGCGCGGCCAGCAGGGTGCCGAGCAGCGCGGCCCTGGCGGCTCGGGACCCGACCGTGGTCGCCGCCGAACGACCTCCCGCGCTGACCGCCGCGCTCATTGCCGCATCTTGCCGCACGGCACCGTGCCGTCCGCGTAAGAGCAGGCCGTACCTGGCCGTCTAATCCTGATTGTTGTGGAGACAAACGAGCGGTGCGACAATGTCGCAACGGCGCGTGTAGCGCCGTTCCCCCGCCGCGAACCTCCCCCCTCAGCGGCGGGCCTGCTGGAGCCCCCGTCGACCCCCAGGGCGGGGGCTTCAGCCCCGCTGGTGGTCGAGTCCACTCGGCCGGCGCCGACTAGGCTGGTTTCGAGGCCCTCCCGAGCGCTCGTCCCGGGGACGGGCCTGCCCGCCGTCATCCAGGTCCCGGTTTCGCGCAACGCCGAAGGTGTCTTCCGTGTCCACTTCCGCCCCGCTCGCCGGGCTGTTCGCCATGGTCGCCAGCGACCCCTCGGTGCGCGCCGTCGTCGACGCCGCCGGCGCTCCGCAGCTGGAGCTGGAGGGTCCGACCGCGGCCCGGCCGGTGGTGGTCGCCGCGCTGGCAGTCACCGCGGACCGCCCGGTGCTCGCGGTGACCGCGACCGGGCGGGAGACCGACGCGCTGGCCGCCGCGGTCGGCGACTTGGTCGGCGCGGAGCGGGTCGCGGTGTTCCCGTCCTGGGAGACGCTGCCGCACGAGCGGCTGTCCCCGCGATCGGACACCGTCGGCCGGCGGCTGGCCGTGCTGCGCCGGCTGGCCCACCCCGAGGAGGACGGGCCGCTGTCCGTCGTGGTGGCGACCGTGCGCAGCCTGGTGCAGCCGATGGCGCCCGGGCTGGGGTCGCTGGTGCCGGTGCGGCTGCGGGTCGGCGACGAGGTGGCCTTCGAGACGCTGGTGGCCGACCTGGCCGGGCTGGCCTACGCCCGGGTCGACATGGTGGAGGGCCGCGGCGAGTTCGCCGTGCGCGGCGGCATCGTCGATGTCTTCCCGCCGACCGCGGAACACCCGCTGCGGGTGGAGTTCTGGGGCGACGAGGTGGCCGAGATCCGCTCGTTCGCGGTGGCCGACCAGCGGTCGCTGGACAGCGTCGACGAGCTGCACGCCCCGCCGTGCCGTGAGCTGCTGCTCACCGATGAGGTGCGGGCGCGGGCGGCCTCGCTTGCCAGGGCGCACGCGGCTGATGCCCGGCTGGTGGAAATGCTGGACAAGCTGGCGGCCGGCATTCCGTGCGAGGGCATGGAGGCGCTGATCCCCGCGCTGCTCAATGGCGCCTCGGACGGCGGCTCGGATGGCTCCTCGGACGGTTCCTCGGACGGTTCCTCGGACGGTTCCTCGGACGGCTCCTCGGACGGCGCGCGGATGCAGCTGCTCACCGACGTCATGCCGGCCGGCACCCACGTGCTGCTCGCCGATCCCGAGCGGATCAGGGCCAGGGCCGCCGACCTGGTGCGCACCGGGCAGGAGTTCCTGGAGGCGTCCTGGTCGGTGGCCGCCGGCGGCGGTTCGGCGCCGATCGACCTCGGCGCCTCGGCCTACCGGTCGCTGGCCGACGTGTCCTCGCACGCCCGCGACGCCGGCGTGCCGTGGTGGACGCTCAGCCCGTTCACCACCGGTGATGGTGTGCCTCCAAGTACCACCAACCAGGGGGTTGGTGGTACTTGGAGGCCGCCCATTGAGGACGGCGCCGACGGCGTGCTGCGGCTGGACCTGCGGCCGGCGCAGGCCTACCGCGGCGAGGTGCAGCGGGCTTTCGCCGACCTGAGGGCACACACCGCCACCGGCGGCACCGCCGTGCTGGTCGTGCCCGGCACTGGTACCGCGCAGCGCGCCGTGGAGCAGCTGCGCGAGGCGGACGTGCCGGCAGTGCTCTGCGAACAGCTCTCCGACCGGCCGGAACCCGGCGCCGTCGCGGTCGTCAGAGCCACCCTGGAGGACGGCTTCAGCGCCCCCGCGATCGGCCTCGCGGTGGTCACCGAGACCGACCTCACCGGCACCCGCGGCGCCGGCACCGTCGTCCGGATGCCATCCCGGCGGCGCAATGCGGTCGACCCGCTGGCGCTGCGAACCGGCGACTTCGTGGTGCACGACCAGCACGGCATCGGCCGCTATCTGGAGATGATCGAGCGCACCGTCGGCGGTGCCACCCGCGAGTACCTGGTGATCGAGTACGCGGCCAGCAAGCGCGGCCAGCCCGGCGACCGGCTGTACGTGCCGACCGACCAGCTCGACCAGATCACCCGCTATGTCGGCGGCGAGCTGCCGACCCTCAACCGGCTCGGCGGCGCGGACTGGGCCAAGACCAAGGGCCGGGCCCGCAAGGCCGTCCGCGAGATCGCGGCTCAGCTCGTGCAGCTCTATGCGGCCCGGCAGTCCGCGCCGGGCCACGCGTTCGGCCCGGACACACCCTGGCAGCGCGAGTTGGAGGACGCCTTCCCGTACACCGAGACCCCCGACCAGTTGGCCGCCATCGAGGAGGTGAAGGCCGACATGCGCCGGCCGGTGCCGATGGACCGGGTGATCTGCGGCGACGTCGGCTACGGCAAGACCGAGATCGCGGTACGGGCCGCGTTCAAGGCCGTCCAGGACGGCAAGCAGGTGGTGGTGCTGGTGCCGACCACGCTGCTGGCCCAGCAGCACCTGCAGACGTTCACCGAGCGGATGCACTCGTTCCCGGTGACCGTGCGGATGCTGTCCCGGTTCACCGAGCAGTCCGACGTGGAGGGAATCCTCACCGGCCTCGCCGACGGCAGCGTGGACATCGCGATCGGCACCCACCGGCTGCTGCAGACCGGCGTCCGTTATCGCGACCTTGGCCTGGTGATCGTGGACGAGGAGCAGCGCTTCGGGGTCGAGCACAAGGAGCACATCAAGGCGCTGCGCACGCACGTCGACGTGCTCACCATGTCGGCGACCCCGATCCCGCGGACGTTGGAGATGTCGCTGGCCGGGATCCGGGAGATGTCCACGATTCTCACGCCGCCGGAGGAGCGGCACCCGATCCTGACCTATGTCGGCGGGTACCACGACAAACAGGTCGCCGCCGCCATCCGCCGCGAGCTGCTGCGCGACGGGCAGGTCTTCTACGTGCACAACCGGGTGTCCTCGATCGAGAAGGCGGCCCGGCGGATCCGCGAGCAGGTACCGGAGGCGCGGGTCGCCGTCGCGCATGGCCAGATGAACGAGCACGTGCTGGAGCGCACCGTCGAGGCGTTCTGGCGGGGCGAGATCGACGTGCTGGTGTGCACCACCATCGTGGAGACCGGCCTGGACATCTCCAACGCCAACACACTGGTCGTCGAGCGATCCGACCTGCTGGGCCTGGCCCAGCTGCACCAGCTCCGCGGCCGGGTCGGGCGGTCCAGGGAGCGCGGGTACGCGTACTTCCTCTACCCGCAGGAGGCGCCGCTGACCGAGACGGCACACGACCGGCTGGCCACCATCGCGCAGCACTCCGAGCTCGGCGCCGGGATGGCCGTCGCGATGAAGGACCTGGAGATCCGCGGCGCCGGCAACATCCTCGGCGCCGAGCAGTCCGGCCACATCGCCGGCGTCGGCTTCGACCTGTACGTGCGGCTGGTCGGCGAGGCCGTGGAGGCCTTCCGGCGGCACGCCGGCGCGGACGGCGCGGCCGCGTCCGAGGAGGAGCTTGCCGAGGTGCGGGTGGACCTGCCGGTCGACGCGCACATCCCGCACGATTACGTGCCCGGTGAGCGGCTGCGGCTCGAGGCCTACCGAAAGGTCGCCGCCGCGACCGACGCCCAGGCGCTGTCCGCCGTCCGCGAGGAACTGGTCGACCGCTATGGCGAGCCGCCGACCCCGGTGGTCAACCTGCTCGCGGTGGCCGCCTTCCGCCAGGCCTGCCGCCGGCACGGCGTCACCGAGGTCACGCTGCAGGGCTCCTCGATCCGCTTCGCGCCGGTGGAGCTGCGCGACTCCCAGATCGTGCGGCTGCACCGCCTGTACCCCCGCGCGGTGCACAAGCCGGCCGCCCAGGTGCTCTCCGTGCCCCGCCCCACCCAGGGTCCGGCCGGCGGTCGCATGGGCGCTGCCACATCCGCTGGGCCACTGCGGGACACCGCGTTGCTGGACTGGTGCACCAAACTGCTGGAGGACCTGGCCGGCCAGCCCGCCCGCGCCGCTGGCTGACTCCCCGGTTGTCGCCTGATTTGCCCAATGGTGAGGACACCTGGGCCTCCGGCCGGGCCCCCGCACGCGTCGTGAGAGGGTAGCGGCGTGAGGAGTGTCGCGGCCGCGGTTGCTGCTGTTGTGTCCGGCATGCTGCTCGCCGGGTGCGGATCGGGACCGAGCCAGGTGGGTGCGGCCGCGATCGTCGGGGACACCGCGATTCCGATCGAATACGTGCAGGCCTGGTGGGACCGGGTGCTCTCGGACGACCGGCTGAAGGAGCAGCTGCGCGCGAACGAGCAGTTCGACGACCTTGGCAGGGTGATCGCGCGCGAGGCGGTCCGGCACGAGCTGCTCAGGCAGGTCGCCAAGCGGGAGGGGCTGCAGTTCGACGAGGCGCAGATCAGCGACCTGATCGCGGCGCTGGGCGGCGAGCAGGCCGCGGTGGAGATCACCCAGTCGATATACGACCGGAACACGATCCGCGATCGGGCTCGCGACCAGCTTCTGGCCGTGGCCCTCGCCCGCAAGTACTTCGACACCTCGCTGCGCTTCGACATGACCGTCGCGGCCAACCGCGAGCAGGCGGTGACAAAGGCGCATCAGCTGGCCGCCGCCGATTCGAATGGTGCCAGGTCGATCATCCAGGCGGACATTAACCGAGGCCTGCCCGCGGCCGCCGACCGGAAGCAGAGCATCGCGGACAGTGTGGACGCCGTGCTGCAGACCCCGCTGTTCGCCGTGCCGGCCGGTACCGTGCTGGCCTACCCGAATCCGGACCAGGCCGGCCAGGGCCAGTGGATCGTGGTGGTGGTCCGCGAGCGCAGCAAGGGCACGCCGAGCGGCCGGCCGGGCGCGGTCACCGCGGACAAGGTCGACGAGAGCCGGCTGGAGGGCATCGGGCTACGCCTACTGGGCCCGTACTCGCGCGAGATCGGGGTGCGGCTGAGTCCCAGGTACGGCGTGTGGAGCCACGAGTACGTCGCGGTTGGGGAGACCGAGAGCGAGATCCCGGCCATCGTGGTGCCGATCGCTACCCCCGTCGCGAGCTGATGCCGCCGCTATCCACGGTCGTTGTGCTGTCCGCACGGCTGGGGTCGGTGCTGCCGGCCGCCGCGCTGCCGGTGCTGCGCTCCGCGGCCGCGGTGTATACCGACGCGGACCTGCCCTGGTCGCAGGCCGGTGCCGCGCCGGTGCCGTCGCCGGACAAGCTGGCCGCGCAGGCCGCCGCCGAGGCCGTGGTGCTGCTCACCCATGATCCGGCCGGCGCCGCGGCCGCGGCATTGGTCGGGGCCGGCGCCGAGGTGATCACCGTGGCGGAACCGGCCGGCGCCGCGCTGCTCGACGCGGTAGCGGTGATGGACCGGCTGCGCTCGCCGGGCGGCTGCCCCTGGGACGCCGAGCAGACCCACTCATCGCTGCGGCAGTACCTGATCGAGGAGACCTACGAGCTGCTCGATGCCATCGAAGCTGCCATCG
>DASXTS010000514.1:0-19163 GCA_036505275.1 Pseudonocardiaceae bacterium | reverse complement strand
GCGGTCCAAGCACATATCGACGGCGGGCAGGCGGGTGGCTGGGCTGTCGAGCGTGCCAACTCAGGTGGACGGGCGCGCGGACACACGTGGCCGGGCGCGCGGACACACGTGGACGGGCGCGCGGACACGGCGGTATTAGGGTCGGCAGCCGTGAGCCCGTTTCGCGCCTCGGCCGGCTTCACCGAGCGGTGGCAGCACTTCGAGTTCGAAGTCACCGACGGCGTGGCGACCGTGACATTGAATCGCCCGGAGAAGCTGAATGCCCTGACCTTCGAGGTGTACGCGGACCTGCGGGACCTGCTGGCCGAGCTGCCGCACCGGGGCGACGCGAGGGTGCTGGTGATCACCGGCCGCGGTCGGGGGTTCTGCTCAGGCGGCGACGTGGAGGAGATCATCGGCGAGCTGCGGAAGATGGTGCCCGCGCAGCTACTGGAGTTCACCAGGATGACCGGCGCGGTGGTGAAGGCCATGCGTGAGTGCCCGCTGCCCGTGGTTGCCGCGGTGAACGGGGTGGCCGCCGGCGCCGGCTCGGTGATCGCGCTGGCCGCCGACTTCCGGTTGCTGGCCAGGTCGGCGTCTTTCGCGTTCCTGTTCACCAGGGTGGGACTGGCCGGGGCGGACATGGGCTCGGCGTACCTGCTGCCCCGGTTGGTCGGGCTCGGCCGGGCCACCGAGCTGCTGATCCTCGGCGACAAGATCATCGCCGAGCGCGCCGAGGCCATCGGGCTGGCGACGTCCATTGTGGACGACGACGAGCTGCCGGCCGCGGCCACCGCGCTGGCGCGGCGGCTGGCCGACGGGCCGGCCCTGGCCTACAGCACGACCAAGGTGCTGCTCACCCGCGAGCTGGACATGGACCTGGGCAGCGCGGTCGAGCTGGAGGCGATCACCCAGGCGTTGCTGATGCGCAGCGACGATCACGCCGAGTTCTACGCCGCATGGACCCAGGGCCGTCGTCCACAGTGGACCGGACGATGAGTTCCCCGACGCCGCATCGGGTCATCACCGCGCCCGAGCTGGCGCAGCCCGTTGGCTTCGCGCACGCCGTTGTTGCGGCGGCCGGTGGCCGCACCGTCTACCTCGGCGGGCAGACCGCCCAGGGCCCCGACGGCGCGATCGTCGGCTCGTCGATCGTCGAACAGTTCGAGCTGGCAGCCGCCAACGTGGTGGCGGCGCTGCATGCCGCCGGCGCCGCGCCCGAGCACCTGGTGTCATTGATCATCTACGTGACCGACGTCGCCGAGTACCGGGCCGCGCTGCCCGAGCTGGGCGCGGTGTGGCGCCGGCTGTTCGGCCGGCATTACCCGGCCGTCGCGCTGCTCGGTGTGCACGCACTGTTCGACGGCGCCGCCAAGGTCGAGCTGCTCGGCACCGCCGTCGTTCCGGCCTGACGTCGTGACATTGCCGCGGGTTGGATGGACACCGTGACCGCGTACCCGCACTTGACCAACGAGCACCGCGAGCTGCTCGCGCGCACCGAGAAGGTCGCCGCACAGGTCCTTGCCCCGCTCGCCGCGGCCGGCGTCCCCGGCGAGATCAACCGCCCGCTGCTCGCCGAGGCCCGTCTCCTGGTGCAGAGCGCCGCCACCGCCTACGACGCCGGCGCCGGCATCCCGCAGTCCTCCGCGGTGGCCAAGCTCTTCGCCACCGAGACCGCGCAGCACGCCGTCGACGTGGCAATCGAGGTCCACGGCGCCCGCGCGCTGGAACGCGGGCACGTGCTCGAACATCTGTACCGAGAGGTGCGCGCTCCCCGCAGCTACGAAGGCACCTCGGAAATCCAGCGGGAGATTATCGCCAGATCACTGTTCCGGTCGATGACGAACCGCCCGCCCGCCCGATAGCAGACACCATATTTGTGATTCTTAGTATGGTGGAAGTTGGGCGATGTGTTGGGTTATTTCCCCCTACACTCATCATTAATTGGCGGCGTCCAGCCTCGAAAAAGGCGGCGCAGTGTTGTAGTTGTTCGTTGCATCAAACGTCCCCGACAAACTCGAAGCCCACCCACCTAAACTGAGCCACCATGGACCCCGTCGAACGGATGATGGACGACGACCTCGCCTCCCGCCGCCTCGGCATCGAGGTCCTGCACGCGGGGCAGGGACGCGCGACCGCACAGATGACGATCACGAAGGAGATGGTCAACGGCCACGCCATCGCCCACGGCGGCTTCGTCTTCATGCTCGCCGACACCGCGTTCGCCTGCGCGTGCAACAGCCACGGCCCAGTCACCGTGGCCGCTGGGGCCGACATCACGTTCGTCGCGCCGGCGCGCGAGGGCGACCTGCTGGTCGCCAGCGCCGAGGAACGCACCCGGTACGGGCGGAGCGGCATCTACGACGTCACGGTGCGCCGCGGCGATGACGTCATCGCCGAGTTCCGCGGCCGCAGCCGCACGGTGGGACAAACCTAGGCGGGCACCGTCGCCTTCTCCAGGTCGGCGAGCGCGGTGTCCAGGTGCCCCAACATGCGCTGCAGGCTTGGCACGCTGCGCCGGCAGCCGGTGAGCCCGAAGTCCAGGGAGCCGTCGTAGGTGGTCACGGTGATGTTCAGGGCCAGTCCCTCGTAGGGGATCGAGACGGGGTACACGCCCTGCAACCGCGCGCCGTTCCAGTACAGCGGGCGCCGTGGGCCGGGCACGTTGGAGATGATGAGGTTGAACGGCGGCCGGCCGACCCGTACCACGCCGGGAATCGGGGAGAGCGCCATCGGGGCCAGTGCCAGGGCGCTGACCGCGGTGACCTGCAGCGGCGTCATGCCGGCGTAAATCCGCTTGCCGCGCTGCATGCAGGCGCGGATCGCGGCCAGCCGGGCGGCCGGATCGGCGAGGTCGGTGGCCAGCGTGCACAGGATCATGCCGACCGCGTTCCCGCCGTCGGCGTCGCCCCGGTGGGCGCCGCGCAGCGACACCGGGACCGCAGCCACCAGGGGACGATCCGGCAGGGCGCCGAGGTCGAGGAGGTACTGCCGCAGCGCGCCGGAGCACATGGCCAGCACGACGTCGTTCAGGGTGGCACCGTGGGCCCTGCGGATCGCGGTGACCCGGTCGATCGGGTACGCCTGGGCGGCAAAGCGGCGGGCGCCGGTGATCGGCACGTTCAGCATCGAGCGGGGGGCCTGGAACGGCAGCGCGCCGACCTGTTCCCGCCGCACCTGGTTGGCGACCTTGGCGAAGGCCGGCGCCAGGCTGGCCGCGTTGCCGACGGCGCCGGCAACCGACCGCAACGCCCGCAGCGGCGCCCGCGTCCCATTTGCGCCGGAGCGCCCGGGCCGCGCCGGCTCCGGCCCGAGTCGCTGGACCGGCGACCACGGGGCGCGCAGGTCACGGGCGTCCGGGTCGGTGGACAGCGTGGTGTCCAGCAGACGCAGCGCCGACACCCCGTCCAGCAGCGCGTGGTGGATCTTGTTGTAGGTGGCGAACCGCCCGTCGGCCAGACCCTCGATGACGTGGAACTCCCACAGCGGCCGGTGCCGGTCCAGCAGCGACCCGTGCAACCGGGAGGTCAGCTCCAGCAGCTCGCGTACCCGGCCGGGCCGCGGCAGCGCGGAGAGCCGCACGTGGTACTCCAGGTCCAGGTCGTCGTCGTTGGCCCAGGCCCACTGGCCGATACTGCTCACCGGCCCGCGCGGGCGCCGCCGGAAGAGCGGCCGCACCTCGTCCGTCTTCAGCAACCGGTGGTACAGGTCGCTGATGTAATCCGGCCCGGCGTCCGCCGGCGGCTGGAACAGCTGTAACCCGCCGACGTGCATCGGGTGCTCGCGCGATTCCGCGAGCAGAAACATCGAATCCGTCACAGGCATGAGCGCCACGGCCCGAGCGTACTTAGGCTGACGAATCATGTGGAGCGACCCGGAGATCGAGACCGTGCTGCCCGGCCTGCACCGCCTGCCGCTGCCGCTGCCGGGAGACGCGCTCAAGGCAGTCAATGTGTATCTGATCGAGGAGGACGACGGGTACACCTTGGTCGACTCCGGCTGGGACAACCCGGCGAGCTGGCAGGCGCTGACCGATGGGCTGGCGCGGGTCGGCGCGGACGTGCGCGAGGTGCGCCGGGTGTTGGTGACGCACCTGCACCACGACCACATCGGGCAGGCCACCGCGCTGCACCGCGCGGCCGGCACGCGAGTGTGGCTCGGCGAGGCGGAGCGGCGCGGCTACGAGGGCGTGCTGTACGACCTGGCCGGCGCGTACAAGAGCCAGCGGGAGTACCTGCGGCGCGGTGGCGCCGCCGAGCTGGTCGCCGAGGCGGCTTTGCTGGCGCCGCTGCCGCCGACGTTCGACTGGGACCCGCCGCAGCACTGGGTGGCCGACGGCGCGCTGCTGCACGGCGGCATCGAGGCCATCTCGACGCCCGGCCACACCCAGGGGCACACGAGCTTCTTCGACCGCGGCCGCGGGGTCGTGTTTCCCGGCGATCACGTCCTGCCGCACATCACGCCGTCGATCGGCTTCGAGCCGTACCCGACGCACACCGCGCTGGCCGATTTCCTGCACTCGCTGGCCAAGATGCGCTCGTTGCCGGCGCGGCTGGTGCTGCCGGCGCACGGCCCGGTCTTCACCGACCTGTCCGGCCGGGTGGACGAGCTGGCCGCACATCACGAGACCAGGCTGGCGCAGTGTCTCGCGGCGATCCCGCCACAAGGCGGCGCGTCGGCGTTCGACATCGCGCGGCAGCTGCCGTGGACCCGGCGGGAGCGGCCCTACGACCAGCTGAACCTGTTCAACCGCACGCTGGCGGTGTGGGAGACGCTGGCGCACCTCGAGCTGATGGTCAGCCGCGGCACCGTGCGGTGCACCGAGGTGGACGGGGTCTGGCGCTTTGACCGCATCGTCAACCGTATCGTCGCCGTGTGACGACGATCGCGCTGTACGGCACCTGGGAGTCGCCGATCACCGCCGAGCACGCCGCTGCCGCCGGCGGCGGGCCTGGGTGGGTCGAGCTGGCCGACGGACGGGTCTGGTGGGCCGAGGGCCGACCGCTGGACGGCGGTCGGGTGGCCATCGCGCACGCCGTGCCCGGCGAGCGGCCCACCGACGCCCTGCCGCCCGGCTGGAATGCGCGCAACCGGGTGCACGAGTACGGCGGCAAGCCGTTCACCGTGGTCGGCGGCGCACTCGTGTTCACGCACTGGGACGACCAGCGGCTGTACCGCAAGAACCACCACATGCCGGCAACCGAGGACCCGCGGCCGCTGACGCCGATGCCGGACCGCCGGCACGGGCTGCGCTATGCCGACCCGGTCGCGGCGCCCGGTGGCGCCGAGGTGTGGTGCGTCCGCGAGACGATCACCGGGGACGCTCCGACCGACGTCCGGCGCGAGCTCGTCGCGGTGCCGCTGGACGGTAGCGCCGCGAATGACGCGGCGGCGGTTCGGGTACTGGCCGCGAGCCATCGGTTCATGACCAGCCCCCGGCCGAGCCCGGACAGCCGGCACGCGGCCTGGATCGGCTGGAACCACCCGGCGATGCCCTGGGACGGCACCGAGCTGTGCGTGGCCGAGGTGACCGGGGACGGCACGTTCGGTCCGCACATGGTGACGGCCGGCGGCCCGGCCGAGGCCGTCTGCCAGGTGGACTGGGACGGGCCGGACCGGTTGCTGGCGATGACCGACCCGGACGGCTGGTGGAACCTGCACCGCATCGACCTGGGCGCCACAGACCCGCCCGAGGCAAGGAACCTGCTGCCGGTGGCCGAGGAGCTCGGCGGCCCGCTGTGGCGGCTGGGGCAGTGCTGGTTCGCGCCGCTCGGCGGCGGCCGCCACGCCGTGCTGCGCGCCGGCCGGCTGGCCGTGCTCGACGAGGCCGGCGGGCTCACCGACGTGCCCTGCGAGCTGGACTGGTGGGCCCCCACGCTGTCCGCCGAGGGCGGCCTGATCGCCGGGGTTGCCGGCGGCCCGCAGCGCGAGCTCGGCGTGATCACGGTCGACCTGTCAACGTCGCTGGCGCAGATCGTCGAGGTCACGCCGCAGCCGGCCGGCCTGCCGGACGCCGCGCTGCTGCCGCGGCCGGTCGAGTTGAGGTTCGCCGCGGCCGGCGGCGCGCAGATCCCGGCATACGTCTACCCGCCGACCAACCCGTCCTACCGGGCGCCGGACGGCGAGCGCCCGCCGTTCCTGGTACACGTGCACGGCGGCCCGACCGGCCACAGCAATCCCGTGCTCGACATGGCGATCGCGTTCTTCACCAGCCGCGGGTTCGGCGTGGTGGCGCCGAACTACGGCGGCTCCACCGGGTACGGCCGGGCCTACCGCGAGCGGCTTCGGGAGCAGTGGGGCGTGGTGGACGTCGAGGACTGTGCCACGGTGGCGCTGGCACTGGCCGCTGACGGGGTCGCCGACGGCAACCGAATGATCATCCGCGGCGGCAGCGCCGGCGGCTGGACCACGGCCGCCGCGTTGACCGCCGCCGGCCCACCGATCTTCCGCTGCGGCACGGCCATGTATCCGATCATCGACCTGACCCGGTGGGTGGCCGACGAGGCCGACGGCGACGGGGGTGCGGCGGTCGAGACGCACGACTTCGAGTCGCACTACCTGCACAGCCTGATCGGGCCGCTGCCGCAGGCCCGCGACCGCTATGTCGACCGCTCGCCGATCAGCCACGTCGACCGCATGGGCGGGCCGATCCTGCTGCTGCAGGGCCTGGACGACCAGATCTGCCCGCCCGTCCAGGCGCGGCGGCTGGTCGATGCGCTGGACGGCACCGGCATCCCGCACGCCTACCTGGCCTTCGAGGGCGAGCAGCACGGCTTCCGCCGGGCGGAGACCATCGCTGCCGCGCTGCATGCCGAGCTGTCCTTCTACGGCCAGGTGCTGGGCTTCGACCCACCCGGCGTGAAGCCGATCGACCTGACATCCTGACGCCGGATACCACCCCTGGCCCTCCCCTGTCGCACCGTGAACGCGACACCAGTCCTGTCGTGACGTTCGCCGAACTGGACTCACGTCGCGTTCATGCGCAGGTGGCAGCGGCACCCCGCCACAACCCGCCGCCGGCAGCGACGCCAGGTCCGGGTACGGCCGTGGCGCTGGTGGACCGAGGAGCCCTAGAGCTCCGCCAGTCGCGGGATGAGGCGCTCGCCGAGGCGTTCGACATCGCCGGCGGGGTCCGAGCCACCGGGCATGAGGACCACGGTGTCGATGCCGAGCGCGGCATAGCGAGCCATCTCGGGAACGAAATCGTCCGAGGACGGCCAGCCGTGCACGTAGAGGATCGACTTCTTGAGCTCGTCGTAGTCGCGGCCGATGTCGTCGCAGTGCCGGCGCAGGACGTCGAGCTTGTGCCCAACGGTGTCCGGCGAGGACGCGAAGAGGTTGGAGCCGTCGGCGTACCGCGCGACCAGCCGCAGGGTCTTCCGCTCGCCTTGGCCGCCGATGATGATGGGCGGCGCCGGCGTGCTCATCGGCCGCGGCGAGCAGATGGTCTCGGCCAGCTGGTAGTACTTGCCGTCGAACGGGCCGTCGTCGTCGCTCCACATCTGGCGGACGATCCGCAGCGCCTCCTCCAGCCGTTCGAACCGCTCGGCGACCGGTGGGAACGGCACGCCGAGCCCGTGGTGCTCGCGCTCGTACCAGGCAGCCCCGATGGCGAGTTCGGCCCGCCCGCCGGAGAGCACGTCGAGGGTGGCGACGATCTTGGCTAACAGCCCTGGGTGGCGATAGGTCACGCCCGTGACCAGCACGTGCAGCTTGACCCGCGTGGTGCGGGCGGCCAGGAAGCCGAGGGTGGTGTAGCCCTCCAGCATGGGGTCGCGGACGTCGGAGAACGACTCCATCTGGAAGTAGTGGTCCATCACCGAGAGATGCTGGCAGCCGGCCGCGTCGGCCGCGCTGGCCGCCGAGGAGAGCCCGGCCGCGACGTTCTGGGTACCGCCGAAGCCGGTGAAGTCCACCACGTGGATGCCGACGTCCATCAGTCTCGCCACCTCCTTGTCGCCGCAGACAGTGCGTCCAGCTCGGCGTCGTCCAGTTCGATGCGCAGCGCCGCGGCGTTCGTGCTGGCCTGCCGGCCGTTCTTGGCGCCGGGGATGGGCACCGCGCCTTGCTGGATGAGCCAACGTAGCGCCACCGTGGCCGGCGCGACGTCGTGCGCCCGGCCGATCTCGGTGAGCAGTCCGATCACCGGCCTGGTCGCCTGCAGGTTGGCGCCGCGGAAGTACGGCATGAATCGGCGCACCCCGCTGGGCCGGCGGCCGCCGTGATAGGTGCCGGTGAGCGCGCCGGAGGCAAGCGGCATATACGCAATGATCGTGACGCCGAGCTCGCGGCAGGCGTCGAGCACGCCGTCGGTCTCCGGCTGGCGGTGCAGCAGCGAGTACTGGATCTGGTTGGATGCCAGCGGGATGCCCTGCTCGGCCAGGGTGGCGTGCGCCAGGCGGGTCTGTACCGCGCTGAAGTTGCTCACCCCGATGGCGCGCACCCGGCCGTCCCGTTGCGCGATCGCCAGCTCGCGCAGCAGCGTGGGAATGGACATGGTGCGCGGCGCCATGTGCACCTGGTACAGCTCGAGCTGTTCCCTGCCGAGCCGCTGCAGGCTGCGGTCCAGAGCCCGGAGTACGCTGCCGCGGCGCCGGTACGGCCACGGCGCGTACTTCGACGCGAGGACCACCTCTGGCCGGCCGCGGACCAGCTCGCCGACGCGCCGCTCATTGCGGTACATCTCGGCGGTGTCCACCAGGTTCACGCCGGCCCGGAGCAGCTCGTCGAGTGCTTCCACCTCGGCCTGCGGGTTGGCGGTGCCACCGTAGGCCAGCGGCGACCTGGTGCCCCAGGACATCGCCCCGACGCCGAGCGGCGCCAGCTTCAGCCCGGTGCGGCCGAGCTCGACCGTTTCCATCGGCCGCCACCTTCCAGCGCTCGCGGCAGCGTCTGGGATGACCCTATCCCGTCATCGGATTGCGTTGGTGGTGTTCGAGGGACTACCGCGGCGGCCGAGATGTGTCGTTAACTACTGCTGTCACGGGGTATTCCGCGACCATCCGCCGGTCCGAGCGGGAGGGCGTGTGATCGAGCTCGTCGCTGGCGACATCACCGAACAGCGCGTGGACGCCGTGGTGAACGCGGCGAACTCCACGCTGCTCGGCGGTGGCGGCGTGGACGGCGCGATCCATCGTCGAGGCGGGCCGGAGATCCTGGCCGAATGCCGCGCGCTGCGTGCCGGCCGGTTCAAAGATGGCCTTCCCGTCGGCCAGGCGGTCGCCACCACGGCCGGGCGGCTGCCCGCCCGGTGGGTGGTGCACACCGTCGGCCCGGTGTGGTCGGCCAGCGAGGACCGCTCGCGGCTCCTGGCCGACTGCCACCGCAATGCGCTGCGGGTCGCCGCCGAACTGGGCGCCCGGACAGTGGCCTTCCCGGCCATCTCGACCGGCATCTACCGCTGGCCGCTGGACTCCGCCGCGGAGATCGCCGTCGGCACCGTGGTCGAGGTGCTGGACGCCGCACCGGGGCCGGTCCGGACCGTGCTGTTCGTGCTCCGCGGCGAGCCGGCGTACCGCGCCTTCGCCGCCGCCCTCGCCCGCCGCGCCCGCCCGCCATAGCCAGCCTATAGCCAGCCGACGGAGCAGCCATGACGTCGACGCCGGACCGTACGCCGTGCTGGGCCTCACGCCGGACGCCAGCCAGGACGAGATCAACAGCGCGTACCGCCGGCTGGTGCGGCAGCACCACCCGGACACCCGGCCGGCGTCCGACTCGTCGGCGACCCTGGCGGCGGTGCTCGCGACGCACGACCTGCTCCGCGACCCGGCGCGGCGCGGCGACTACGACCGGCGGCACCGCGCACCGGCGGTCGGGACGCCGGCGCCGCCCGACATCCCGCCGGCCCATGCCTGGCCGAGCACGGTCCGCACCAGGTTCACCATCCGGGTGAGCCCGGTGCGCTATCACGGCCCGCCGCGGTGAGACGCCCGGCCGTTCCCGCAATGGCTGTGGTTAAAGGCCCATCTTCGGCGCAATGGTGGTACTTGGAGGGCACCCCGGAGGGTCAGGTGTTCTGCGGGAAGCCCAGGTTCAGGCCGCCGTGCGAGGGGTCCAGCCAGCGGCTGGTGACCGCCTTGGTCCGGGTGTAGAAGTGGACCGCGTCCGGGCCGTAGGCGTGCGAGTCTCCGAACAGTGACTGCTTCCAGCCGCCGAAGGAGAAGTAGGACACCGGCACCGGGATGGGCACGTTGATGCCGACCATGCCGATCTCCACGTCGTGCTGGAAACGGCGCGCCGCGCCGCCGTCGTTGGTGAAAATGGCCACTCCGTTGCCGTACGGGTTGGCGTTCACCAGCGCCACGGCGTCCTCGTAGGAGGTCGCTCGGACCACGGACAGCACCGGGCCGAAGATCTCGTCGGTGTACAGCGACTGCGCCGGCTGGACGTGGTCGAACAGCGAGGGCCCCAGCCAGAAGCCGTCCCCGGCGCCGTCCACGGGGTGCCCCCGACCGTCCACCACGAGCGAGGCCCCGGCGGCCACCCCGTCGTCGAGGTAGGAGGCCACCCGGTCCCGGTGCGCGCGGGTCACCAGCGGGCCCATGTCACAGTCGGGGCGGCGGCCGTCGCCGACGTTGATGTCGGCGATCCGGGAGGCCATGCGCTGCACCAGGGCGTCGCCGATGGGCTCGACCGCGACCACCACGGAGATCGCCATGCAGCGCTCCCCCGCCGAGCCGAAGCCGGCTGACACCGCGGCGTCCGCGGCCAGGTCGAGGTCGGCGTCCGGGAGCACCACCATGTGGTTCTTGGCGCCGCCGAGCGCCTGCACCCGCTTCCCGTGGCTGGTGCCGGTCTCGTAGATGTAGCGGGCGACCGGGGTGGAGCCGACGAAGGAGATGGCCCGGACGTCGGGGTGGGTCAGCACCCGGTCGACGGCCACCTTGTCGCCGTGCACGACGTTGAATACGCCATCGGGCAAGCCTGCCTCAGCGAAGAGCTCGGCCAGGAGCACCGAGGCCGACGGGTCCTTCTCGGACGGCTTGAGCACCACGGTGTTGCCGCAGGCGATGGCCAGCGGCACGAACCACAGCGGCACCATCGCCGGGAAGTTGAACGGCGTGATCACACCGACCACGCCGAGAGGCTGGCGGATGGAGTACACGTCCACGCCGGTCGAGGCGTTCTCCGCGTAGCCGCCCTTGAGCAGGTGCGGTATGCCGCAGGCGAAGTCGACGACCTCGAGGCCGCGCTGCACCTCGCCGGCCGCGTCGGAGAGCACCTTGCCGTGCTCGGCGGTGAGGATCGCGGCGACCTCGTCGCGGCGCTGCGCCAGCAGCGAGCGGAACGCGAAGAGCACCGCGGTTCGGGTGGCCAGCGACGAAGAACGCCAGGTGGCGAACGCCCGGGATGCCGCCGCGACCGCATCGTCGACCTCGGCCTCGGTGGCGAAGTCGACGTGGGCGGCCACCGTGCCGAGCGCCGGATCGAAGACGTCACCGACCCGCTCGGCGATGCCGCCCCAGGCCTTGCCGTCGATCCAGTGCGTGATCCGGCGGGTAGTGGTGGCGGTCATTGCGTCAGCTCCTTGTGCACGGTGGCGATGGCCGTGCCCAGCACGTCCAGCGCCTCATCGGCCTCGTCGTCGGTGAGCGTCATGGGCGGCGCGAGCCTGATCACGTTGCCGTACAGCCCACCCTTGCCGACCAGCAGGCCACCGGCCCTGGTCTCCTCCTGCACCCTGGCGGCCGCCCGCGGCAAGGGTTGACCTGGCCGCCCGGCGCCCGGGGTGACGAACTCGACGCCGATCATCAGGCCCTTGCCGCGCACGTCGCCGACCACGTCGTAGGTCGCGGCAATGTCGCGCAGGCCGGCGAGGACGCGCGAGCCCAGCCGCGCTGCGTTGGCCTGCAGGTCGTGCGAGAGCAGGTACTCCAGCATCGCCGACGCCCCGGCGGTGGCCACCGGGTTGCCACCGAACGTCGAGATCGAGTTGGCCCGCAGGCAGTCCATCAGGTCCGGCCGGGCCACCAGGCCGCCGATGGCGAGCCCGTTGCCCAGCCCCTTGGCGAAGGTCATGGCGTCCGGGGTGACGCCGTGCGCCTCGATGCCCCAGAAGTACTGGCCGGTACGGCCCCAGCCGGTCTGCACCTCGTCGGAGATGAGCAGGATGCCGTACTCGGCGAGCACCTCCGCGAATGCGCCGAACAGGCCATCCGGCGGCACGCAGAACCCACCGACGCCCTGGATCGGCTCGGCGATGAGGCAGGCCACGTCACCGGCCGTGGTGGTCTCGATGACATTGCGCAGGTCGTCGGCGCAGGCCGCGATGTAGTCGGCGTCCGACAGGTCGCGGAACGGGCTGCGGTAGCGGTAGCCGCCGTGCACGTAGCTCACCTTCACGGGCGACAGCGACGAAGCGGCCCAGCCGCGGTTGCCGGTGATGCCCACGGTGGCGAACGCCCGGCCGTGGTAGGAGTTGCGCACCGCCAGCACCTGGTTGCTGCGCCGGAACTGGGTGGCCAGCATCAGCGCGGTCTCGTTGGCCTCGGTGCCGGAGTTGGTGAAGAACACCTTGGCGTCCCTGATCCCGGATAGCCGGGCGATCCGCTCGGCCAGCTCCACCTGCGACCTGATCAGGTACAGCGTCGAGGTGTGCAGCACACCGGTGTCCACCTGGCGGCGGATCGCGTCGCTGATCTCGGCGATGTCGTAGCCGATGGCGTTGGTCAGGATCCCGGCGAAGAAGTCCAGGTAGCTGCGGCCGAGCGAGTCGGTGACCCGGCGGCCCTGGCCGCGGACGATCTCGATCGGCTCGTCGTAGTACAACGCGATCCAGTTCGGCAGCACCGCGCGGTGGCGGGCGAGCAGGTCGTCGTTACCCATGCGTCCCATGGGACGAGTCTGACGCCGTCCAGGCCGCTGTACCTACGAACAGCCTGTATCGGAAGGTGGGCGAACCCGAGACACTGTGTATGTGTATCCCTCGGTCTCCGACGTGCTCGCGCTGCCGGTCATGCGCCGTGGTGTGCCGCGGGTGGTCGCCGGGGCCGCCGGGCTGGACCGGCGGGTGCGGTGGGTGCACGCGGCGGAGGTGGCCGACATCGCCCACCTCCTGCGCGGCGGCGAGCTCGTGCTCACCACCGGCATCGCGCTGCCGTCCGACCATGGGGCGCTCACCCGTTATGTCGACGAGCTGGCCGGGGTGCGCGCCGCCGGCATCGTGGTCGAGCTGGTCCGCCGGTGGAGCGACGAACTGCCGGCCGCGCTGATCTCAGCCGCCGAACGGCGGGCCCTGCCGCTGATCACCCTGGCCCGCGAGACGAAGTTCGTGGCGATCACCGAGGCGGTCGGCACGCTCATCCTGGACGCCCAGGTCGAGGAGCTGCGCGCGGCCGAGGCGATCCACGAACGGTTCACCGCACTGACCGTGTCCGGCGCCGAGCCGGCCGAGATCCTGCGCGAGGTGGCCCGTTCCTGCGGGCTGCCGGTGGTGCTGGAGACCCTCGGCCACCACGTGCTCGGCTACGACGCGGTCGGCGAGAACCCGGCCGAGCTGCTGGCCAACTGGGAGCAGCGGTCCCGCTCGGTGTCGCTGTCCGGCCGCACCGGCTACGACGAGACGGCCGGCTGGCTGGTCACCGTGGTCGGCGCCCGCGACGACGACTGGGGACGGCTGGTGCTGCTCTCCCCCGAGCAGCCGTCGCACCGGCATGTCGTGGTCGCCGAGCGGGCCGCCTCCGCACTGGCCCTGCACCGCCTGCTGGCCCGCGACCGGGACAGCCTCGAGCGCCAGACGCACCGCTCGCTGCTGGCCGCGCTGCTGGCCAGCGGACCGGTGCCGGCCGACCTCGCGGCCCGTTCGGCGGCGGTCGGGGTGCCGCTGGCCGGGCGGCGACTGGTCGGGATCGCCGTGCAGCCGCGCAGCCTGATCTCCGCCACCCCGGCGATCGCCGCCCAGGAGGTGCTGCGCGACCTCGCCGAGGCCACCGCGCTGGCCGCCCAGCGGGCCGGCGTGCCCGCCCTGGTCGGCGTGGTCGACGACACCAGGGTGCGGGCCCTGCTCGGGCTCGGCCGGGCCGAGAACGTCGACACTGCACTGAAACGGCTGGCCCGCGAGGTGCACCGGGTCGCGGTGCCCCGCACCAGGGTGCCGCCCGTGGTGATCGCGGTCGGCAGCGCCGTGACCGAATTGGCCGACGCGCCGCGCTCCCTCGCCGAGGCCTCGCACGTGGTCGAGGCCGCGCTGCGCAACCCGGCCCTGGGTAACCCGGCCCTGGGTAATCCGGCACTGGGTAATCCGGCACAGGGCGACGCCACGACCACCGGCGCCGGGGCCGGCGAGGAACGGCTGTTCTACCGGCTCGACGACGTGCGGCTGCGCGGCCTGCTGCACCTGCTGCGCGACGACTCCAGGGTGCAGGCCTTCGTGCAGCGCGAGCTCGGTCCGCTGCTCGACCGCGACAGCGAGGCCAGCCGCCGGCTGCTCGCCGCGCTGCGCAACCTCTGCGAGCACGGTGGCAACAAGTCGGCCGCGGCCAGCGCCGCACACCTGTCCCGGCCGGCCTACTACAAGCTGCTCGCCCGCATCGAACGGCTGCTCGACGTCTCGCTGGACGACCCGGAGTCCATGCTCTCCCTGCACGTCGCCCTGCTGGCCATCGACAGCTCGCCGCCCTGAGCCCTAGCCAACCAGCTCGATACGGCAGGCAACCCGGGCGCCATGGTGAGCGTGGCGTCGGTGGTCAGCAGCGGCAGGTCCAGCCTGGCGGCCAGCGCCACATACAGGCCGTTGTAGAACGTCACCACATCGCGCAGCTCCCACGCCTTGCTCGAGAGCGCGCCGGTGTGCGGGTAACGATGGTCGATCATGTTCGTCAGAGCGCGCAGCCCGGTACGCGCTTCCTCGTCGTCGAGTTCGCCGCGACGCACGCTGTGGCGAAGCACCTGACCTACCTCGGCATCGACGAGGTGCGGCGCGTGGCAGGTGGCCTCGCCGATCCGGGCGCGCAGCGCAATTCCGACACCATCCTTGGCGGCGAGCGCGTCGATCACGGCGGAGGCGTCGACGACGTAGTCAGTCACGACGGTAGTCGCCACGCGCGTACCGTTCGGCCCGCTCCTCCAACTCCCGCCGGGCCTCCCGGATCGACTCCCGGCTCACCCCCGGCGTTGGATGGCTGGCCAGGGTCTGCTCGAGGATGGCCATGATCTCGCGCTTGTCCGGCCGGCCAGCCTCCTTGATCAGGTGCTCCCGCAGGTACGGTTGCAACGACTGCCCGGCTGCCTTGGCGCGCCGGCGGAACGTCTCGGCCACGTCCTCGGGGACGTCGCGAATCTGGATCGTCGCCATAGCGCTACTTTGGCGCTAATGGGGCGCTGCTTCGTGACACGTCGGCCCGAGATTGTGCCGAAATACATATAAGTGCATCTATCATGCATGCATGTCCGGACTCGTCCAGATCAGGAACGTGCCCGAGGAGACGCGGCGGATCCTCAAGGCTCGGGCGGCGGCCTGCGGCAAGTCTCTCAACGCGTACCTGCTCGACCTGATCAATCGTGCAGCCGCACGCCCGACGGTCGAGGAGGTCCTGGCCAGGGCCGCCCGGCGGTCCGAGCAAACCGCCGTGTCCGCCGTGGACGCGTTGACCGCCGCGCGCGAGGAGCGCGACGAGGAACTGCGCTCGTCCACATGATCGTCGTCGATGCGGCTGCCATGGTTGACGCCCTGACCATGGCGCCAGCGGCCGAGGCGGTTCACGCGCGGATGGCTGCGGAGGATCTGCACTCGCCACACCTGATCGACTTCGAGGTCGTCTCGGGTTTGCGCGGGCTGGTTCTCGGCAGGAGCCTCAGCGCCGCCCGAGCCCAGGACGCGCTCATCGACTTCGATGATCTGCCGCTGACCAGGTGGCCGGCCGCCGGCGCGCTGCGACGAAGGGCATTTGCGCTGCGTCACAACCTGTCCGCATACGACGCCGCCTACGTCGCGCTGGCCGAGGCACTCGGCTGCCCGTTGCTGACCAGGGACGCCCGCATCGCACGAGCGACCGGGCACACGGCACTGGTCGAGGTGCTGTAACCGGGATCAACGTGTATACCGGCGCGGGCAATGCTAGACACATTGCCAACTGCGGGACGGTACTCGTGCAGACCACCATGCCGGCATGACCTCGACCTCACGGCAGCCGGCTCAGGTCGTCCATCCCGACGGCCGGGTGGAGCTGGTCGATCGCACCCTGATCGAGAACAGTCCGTACACCAACGGCGACCTGGCCCCGGTGCCGATCGAGCGCCGGACCTGGACCACGTACAACTACGCGGCGCTGTGGATCGGCATGGCGCACAACATCCCCAGCTACCTGCTGGCGTCCGGGCTGATCGCGCTCGGCATGGACTGGGTGCAGGCGTTCCTGACGATCACCCTGGGCAACCTGCTCGTGCTGATCCCGATGCTGCTCAACAGTCACGCCGGGACCAAGTACGGCATCCCGTTCCCGGTGTTCGCCAGGGCGTTCTACGGCCTGCGCGGGGCCAACGTCGCCGCGTTGCTGCGGGCCTTCATCGCCTGCGGCTGGTTTGGCATCCAGACCTGGATCGGCGGCCAGGCGATCTACGTGATCATGGGCAAGCTCGCCGGCGACGGCTGGACCGACTCGCCGGCGTTCCTCGGCCGGCCGTGGACGCTGTGGCTGTCCTTCCTGGTCTTCTGGCTGATCAACTTGTTCATCATCTGGCGCGGCATGGACACGCTGCGCCGGTTCGAGAACTGGGCGGCGCCGTTCGTGCTGCTGGTAGCCCTGGTGCTGCTGGTCTACATGGTGGTCAAGGCCGGCGGGTTCGGCCCGATCCTGAGCCAGCCGTCGAAGCTGGGCTGGGGCCCGGACTTCTGGAAGGTCTTCGCGCCGTCGCTGATGGGCATGATCGCGTTCTGGTCCACGCTGAGCCTGAACATGCCGGACTTCACCCGGTTCGGCGCGGGCCAGCGCCAGCAGGTGGTGGGCCAGGTGCTCGGCCTGCCGACCACCATGTCCTTCTTCGCGATCATCTCGATCCTGATCACGTCGGCCACCGCCGTGGTGTACGGCGTGCCGATCTGGGACCCGATCGCGCTGGCGGCACGGTTCGACAGCAAGGTCGTGGTGGTGCTCGGCCTGTTCACCGTCGTGGTGGCCACCCTGGCGGTGAACGTCGCGGCCAATGTGGTGAGCCCGTCCTACGACTTCTCCAACCTCGCGCCGAAGCTGGTGAGCTTCCGGACCGGTGGGCTGATCACCGGCGTGCTCGGCATCCTGATCCAACCGTGGCGGCTGCTGGAGAACGAGGGCTGGTACATCTTCGCCTGGCTGGGCACCTACGGCGGGCTGCTCGGCGCGGTGGCCGGCGTGCTGATCGCCGGCTACTGGGTGGCCAACCGCACCCGGTTGGCGTTGCCCGAGCTGTACCTGCGGGAGGGCCGGTACTGGTTCAGCTCCGGCTTCAACTGGCGGGCTCTCCTCGCCACCGCGGTCGGCATGCTGCTGGCCGTCGGCGGCGTGTACTCCAACTCCGGCCAGGGTCCATTCCCGGCGGACGGGTGGATCCCACTGCTCAAACCGCTCTACGACTACTCCTGGGCGGTGGGGTTGGTGGCAAGCTTCCTGACGTTCCTGGTGTTGTCCCGACCGGCCCCGAGACGGGAACCGGCGGGCGAACTGGCCGCCGCGCCCACCAGCTGAGGCAAGATCAACGCGAGGAGACGACCACAGGTGTCAGAGATCGTGAGGGCCGCCCTGGTCCAGCAGAAGTGGACCGGCGACAAGGAGTCCATGATCAAGGTCGCGGTCGACCACATCCAGACCGCGGCCTCGCAGGGCGCGCAGGTGCTGTGCCTGCAGGAGCTGTTCTACGGCCCGTATTTCTGCCAGGTGCAGGACGCGGAGTACTACTCGTACACCGAGCAGATCCCGGACGGCCCGACCACCAGGCTGATGCAGGAGGTGGCCAGGCAGCATGGCGTGGTGCTGATCGTGCCGATGTACGAGCAGGAGCAGCCCGGGGTGCTGTACAACACCGCGGCGGTGATCGACGCCGACGGCTCCTACCTGGGCAAGCACCGCAAGAACCACATTCCGCAGGTGAAGGGCTTCTGGGAGAAGTTCTACTTCCGGCCCGGCAACCTGGGATACCCGGTGTTCGACACCGCGGTCGGCCGGATCGGGGTGTACATCTGCTACGAGCGGCACTTCCCTGAGGGCTGGCGGGCGCTCGGCCTGGCCGGCGCGCGGATCGTGTTCAACCCGTCGGCGACCAGCCGTGGACTGTCCCAGTACCTGTGGCGGCTGGAGCAGCCGGTCGCCGCCGTCGCCAACGAGTACTTCATCGGCGCGATCAACCGGGTGGGCGTGGAACCGCTGGGCGACAACGACTACTACGGCCAGTCCTACTTCGTCGACCCGCGCGGCGAGCTCGTCGGCGACGCCGCCTCGGACACCGAGGACGAGGTGCTGGTGCGCGATCTGGACATGGCCAAACTCGCCGAGGTCCGCAACCTGTGGGCGTTCTACCGCGATCGCCGCCCGGACACCTACGAGAGCCTGACCCGGCCATGACCACGCGGCCCAAGCCCCAAGACCGCGACAAGCCCGCGTATCGCGGTTCCGACGAGCCAGAAAACCGCGATAAGCCCGCGTATCGCGCGATGGGAGCACGACCATGAGCATCTTGATCAAGGGCGGGACCGTGGTGACCGCGACCGGAGCCACGAGCGCCGACGTGCTGGTGGACGGCGAGACGGTCGGTGCGCTGCTCACACCGGGCGGCGCCGAGCCGACCGCGGACACGGTGATCGACGCGACCGGGAAGTACGTGCTGCCGGGCGGCATCGACGTGCATACCCACCTGGACATGCCGTTCGGCGGCACGTTCTCCGCCGACGACTTCGAGACCGGGACGCGGGCCGCGGCCTGGGGCGGCACCACCACGCTGGTGGACTTCGCCGTGCAGCCCAAAGGTGCCGGACTGCTGTCCACATTGGACACCTGGCACGCCAAGGCGGACGGCCGCAGCGCGATCGACTACGGCTTCCACGTGATCGTCTCGGACGTCAACGAGCAGGTCCTGAAGGAGATGGACGCCTGCGTCGAGGCCGGGGTGAACAGCTTCAAGATGTTCATGGCCTACCCCGGGGTGCTCTACACCACCGACGGCGAGATCCTGCAGGCGATGCGCCGCGCCGCGGACAACGGCGGCATGATCATGATGCA
>DASXTS010000513.1:0-2942 GCA_036505275.1 Pseudonocardiaceae bacterium | reverse complement strand
TTCGAATACGTGGAGGAATTGTGCGCCGGCTATCTGGGAAAGGCCGATGGTCGTGACGTAGCGGGCGTTGCGGCTGAAGGCGCGGTTCATCTCCTCGTAAACCCGCTGCGGCTTGATCGGCACGTCGTCGAAGTGGGTGCGACGCTGCATCGCCCGCTTGCGCTTGTCGCACTCGTCCACCCACGCATTGCGATCCGGGAGCCGTCCACCGTCACGCCACTCGCGGGCCGCGTCGATGAAGACCTCCAAGGCCGTCCCCGCGTCGGACACGATGGCGTAGTCGGGTGGAAATACCCGCCCAATCTGAGTCGGCTCGATGTCGACGTGGACGAACTCCCGGCCGCGCCGGTAGACCTCCAGGCCGCCGGTGTGCCGGTTCGCCCAGCGGTTGCCGATGCCGAGCACGAAGTCGGATCGGAGGAAGGAGGCATTTCCATAGCGGTGCGAGGTTTGCAGGCCGACCATGCCGGCCCACAACCGGTGATCGTCGGGGATGGTGCCCCACGCCATCAGCGTCGGCACGACCGGCACATTGACCAGCTCGGCGAACTCCACCAGCAAGTCGGCGGCGTCGGCGTTCACGATGCCGCCGCCGGCCACGATGAGCGGCCGCTCCTTGCCGGCCATCATCTCCATGACCTTGACGGCCTGGGCCCGGGTGGGGGACGGCTTGGAGACGGGCAGCGGCTGGTACGTGTCGGCGTCGAACTCGATCTCTGCCAGCTGCACGTCGAACGGCAGGTCGATGAGCACTGGGCCGGGCCGACCCGAGCGCATCAGGTAAAAGGCCCGCTGGAAGACGCCGGGCACCTGCGCCGGCTCCAACACCGTCGTCGCCATCTTGGTGACCGGCGCGGCGATGGACGCGATGTCGACGGCCTGGAAGTCCTCCTTGTGCAGCCGCGACACCGGGGCCTGGCCGGTGATGCAGAGGATGGGGATCGAGTCCCCGGACGCCGAGTACAGCCCGGTGATCATGTCGGTGCCGGCCGGCCCGGAGGTGCCGATGCAGACACCGATGTTGCCCGCCCGGGTCCGGGTGTAGCCCTCCGCCATGTGCGAGGCGCCCTCAACATGGCGGGCCAACACGTGATTGATGCCGCCGCTTGCGCGCATCGCTGCGTACAGCGGGTTGATCGCAGCGCCCGGCACGCCGAAGGCGGCGGTGACACCTTCCCGCTCCAGGATCGCGACGGCGGCTGCGGCGGCAGTCATCCTGGCCATTGGGTCCCTCCTGTCGCGGCCCGGCCCAGCGGCGGGCCGATGGTGAGCTGTGGTCCGACGACATCACCTGGACTGGCGCCCGGAAAGCTGGTCGACCATCAGCAGCAGCGCCGAGTGGTCGAGGCTGCCGTGGCCCTGCGCTCGCAGTGCGGCCACCAACTGCGACACCACGGCACCGAGCGGGATCACCACATTGGCCTCCCTGGCGGCAGCCTGCACGATTCCGAGGTCCTTGTGGTGCAGGTCGATTCGGAATCCCGGCTTGAAATTCCGAGCCAGCATCCCGGCCGCTTTGCGTTCGAGGATGGCATTGCCGGCCAGCCCGCCGGCGAGCACCTTGATGGCCGCCTCCATGTCGACGCCGTGAGCCTCGAGGAAAACGATGGCCTCCGCGACAAGCTCGATCGTGCCCGCGACGATGAGCTGGTTCGCCGCCTTGACGGTCTGACCGCAGCCGGGCGGCCCGACATGGACCACGGTCTTGCCGACCGCCTCCAGAATTGGCCGCGCGGCATCGACGTTCTCACCGGAGCCACCGACCATGATCGAAAGCGAGGCCTCGATCGCTCCCTGCTCGCCGCCACTGACCGGGGCGTCCACCACGCGGATGCCACGTTTGTCGCCCTCCTCGGCCAGCCTGGCCGAAACGTCCGGGCGGATGGTGCTGCAGTCGATGTACAGCAGGCCGGGTTTGGCATGGGCGAAGATGCCGTCCTCACCCAGCGCCACCGCGTCCACGTCCGGGGAGTCCGGAAGCATGGTGACGACAACGTCAGCGCCGGCGACCGCCTCGGCGACGCCGGTCGCGCCTCGACCGCCGGCGGCGACCAGCCGCTCGGTCGGTTCCGGGTGCCGGTTGTAGCCGACGACCGGGTAGCCCGCCTTTACCAGGTTCGTGGCCATCGGCCCACCCATGATGCCCAGGCCGATGAATCCCACTGTGGTCATGAGTCTCTCCGTTACTGCTGTCCGGTCAGCCGTCCGCCGAGCGCCGTTCGGGCGGCAGCCAGCCGAAGCTGTCCGTGGTGGCGCCGCTCGGTTTGTATTCCAGGCCAACCCAGCCGGCATAGCCGAGCTCGTCGAGCTGCCGAAGGTAACCGTCGATGTCGAGCTGGCCGGTCCCCGGTTCGTTCCGGCCCGGCGCGTCGGCAATCTGCACGTGGCCGATGCGGTCGAAGTTCGTGACAATCGCCTTGCCTGGATCGTCGCCGTTGACGGCGAGATGGTAGATGTCGCACAGGAAGCGAAGGTTGTCCACCCCGCCGGCACGCTCGACCCGGTCGAGAACCGCGATGGTGTCCGCCGCGGTCAGCAGCGGGTAGGCCGGCGCGCCACTGACCGCCTCGATCAAAACCACGCCGTCGATGCCGTCCGCGGCTCGCGCGGCCAGCGTCAGGTTCTGCACCGCCAGCTCGTCCTGGGTCTCGGGTGAGACTCCGGGGAGCCGGTTGCCGTACAGCGCGTTGAAGGCCCGACACCCCAACCGTTCCCCGATCCCGACGGCGACGTCGATGTTGTCGCGGAACTCGCTCGACCGGTCCGGCCAGGACACCAGACCCCGATCGCCGCCAGGCATGTCACCGGCGAAGAAGTTGAGCCCCACCAGCTGCACGCCGGCGGCCTGCACGGCCCCGACGAATTCGTCGAGGTCGCTGTCGCCGGGCACGGCCACGCTCCACGGCCACCAGAACTCCACGGCCGAAAATCCGGCGGCCCGA
>DASXTS010000512.1:0-2645 GCA_036505275.1 Pseudonocardiaceae bacterium | reverse complement strand
ACCCTCAAGGAAAAGAACTGGACCGACGCCTTCCTCGCCGGCACCGACTTCGACACCTTCCTCAAGAACGAAGACCAACGAGTCGCCAAGATCCTGCGCGATCTGGGACTGGCCGCCTGAGCGTCTAGTCGGCTGGCTGTGCGGCCAGCGTGCCCGCCTGCGGATAGAGGCCGCGAACGGCGCCGACCGCCAGCCCGGCACCGACCAGTTGCATGAGGACGAACATCGGCACCGACGCGGGCGCGATGCCGGCGAAGGTGTCGGACAGGGTGCGGGCCAGCGTGACGGCCGGGTTGGCGAAGCTGGTGGAGCTGGTGAACCAGTACGCCGCGGTGATGTAGCCGCCCACGGCGTAAGCCACGTGCAGGGTGCGCCCCGACCGCACCATGCCGAAGATGACCAGCATCAGGCCGAAGGTGGCCACCACCTCGCCCAGCCAGAGCCCGCCGGACGACCGGACGTGCGTGGATGCGCTGACAGCTGGCAGCCCGAACATCAGGTTGGCCAGCACCGTCCCGGCGGCACCGCCGAGTATCTGCGCGGCGATGAAGATCACCGCATCGCCGGTCCCTATCGCGCCGAAGATCCGCTCGGCCACCGTGACCAGCGGGTTGAACGCGGCCGACACCGGGCCCAGCGCCAAGATCAGCGCCACCAGCGCGGCCCCGGTGATCAAGGCGTTCTCCAACAGCTGCAACCCCGCCTGGCCAGGCGAGAGCCGTTGCGCGGCAATGCCGGACCCGACCACCGCGGCCACCAACAGGGCGGTGCCGAGCAGCTCGGCCAGCGCCTTGCGGGCACGCCCGGTCATTCGCACGGTCATTCGCACGGTCATTCGCACGGCCGCCTGACCTGACCGGCCCGCCCTGCGGCGGCGGCGAGCTCGCTGAACTGTACGGACAAGCGGGCAAGCAGCTCCGGATGCAGCCGGTAGTAGGTGAACCGACCGACCCGCTCGTCGACCACGACGCCGGCTTCCCGCAGCACCCGCAGGTGGTTGGAAATGTTGGTCTGCCGCGCCCCGGTCAACTCCACGAGGTGGCACGGGCACAACTGCTCCTGCGCCAGCAGCCGCACGATCCGAGCCCGCAGCGGCTCACTGAACACGCGCAGCAGCGCATCATCAAGCCCAGCACGGCCTGCGGCGGTATTCAGCGCGACCTCCAGCCCATCATCCCTTGCTGATATCAGCTTGGGATGATTCCATGCCCAACTGTCGATCAGGCGAGGCACCGCTGAACGGCGGATGACCGGCGCTGCCGGGTGCAGCGGCGGGAGGGGCAGAATGTGAGCATCCGACATCGACCGAGCGATCAGGACATCGCCAGCTACTTCGACTCGAGGGTCGGCTGCTGTGCGCCGCAGCTTTCCACACCGGCAGGCCGGCCGGGTCGGGTCTCGGCGCGGCTGCGGGAGTCGCTGGCTGACCGGGTCGTCGGCCGGTCGGTCCTCGAGATCGGGTGCGGCACCGGCGATCTGCTGCGATACCTGGTCGAGCGTGGCGCCGCCAGGGCCACCGGCGTCGACATGGCGCCGGCGGCCGTCGCGGAGGCAATCCGCCGGGCGAAGGTCGCGAAGCTGGCGGACCGGATGCGATTCGTTGCCGGAAATGCGGCGACCCTGTCCCTCGAACAGTCCCTCGAGCTGTCCGTCGATCAGTCCATCGAACCGCACGACATCGTCGTGCTGGACAAGGTGATCTGTTGCTACGCCGACCGGTCCGGACTGCTCGATGCGACGCTGCCGATCGCCCGGCGCACATATGCGTTCTCGATCCCGAGGACCGATGGCGGCTGGCACGCGCTGACGCCGCTCGGCATTGGGATCGAGAACGTCACGCACCGGTTGGCGGGCCGCCGGTTCCGCGCGTTCGCGCACGACAACAGCCGGATCGGCCGGCACGTCGAAGCCGCCGGTTTCGCGTTGGTCGACCGCAGCAATGTGTTTGCCTGGATGGTGGCCGTTTACGAGCGGCCGTCAGACAACGCGATTCGATAACGAGTCTGCGGGGAACGGGACTGAGACTCCGTAGGACGTGGTCGGCGACGGTGATGAAGGCCGCTGAGCAGGCCGATCACACCCGGATGCGGCGGCTGCTGAGTCCGTGGTTCTCCGCGCGCCGGCTGGACCGGTTGCGGCCACGGGTGCAGCGGCTGGTCGACGACCTCCTGGACGACCTGGCGGTCCACGGGCCACCGGCGGATTTCCATGAGGCAGTGTCCTTCCCGCTGCCCGCGTTGGTCATCTGCGAGCTGCTGGGCGTGCCCTACGGCGATCGCGAGGACTTCCGTCGCTGGTCCGACGACGCGGCCGACATGACCGATCAGGCCCGCTCGATCGCCGGGCTGGCCGCACTCTGGGAATACATCAACGAGCTGGTTGCCGCCAAACTGGATCAGCCGGCGGACGACGTGCTGTCCGCTCTGGTCGCCGCACACCGCGCCGACCCGGCCGGGTTCGGTCTGGACCAGGTCGCCCAGCTCGGCGCGGGTCTGCTGTTCGCCGGACACGAGACGACGGTCGCCGCCATCGACACGGGCATGGTCCACATGGCGACCCACCCCGATCAGCGAGACCTGATCAGGAGATCCTCCGCGCCGCCCTGCCGCTTCAGGACAACGCCGCCGATGCTGGGCAGGGTCTCC
>DASXTS010000511.1:0-5764 GCA_036505275.1 Pseudonocardiaceae bacterium | reverse complement strand
GGTATCAGGCGCGAGCGCTCGATATCGAAGGTCAAAACTTTGGCCCGGTGGTTCTCACACCCGACTCGAATGGCGTCTACCATGGCGGTGAACAATATCGCAGCCCCTGCGTGGCCGCGGCCGATCCCACGCGCGTCGTGGTCGCCGACGGCTACGAAACCACCCTTGTCTATCGGTTGGATCCGGGTCCCGACGACGGCCCACCAGGACTGCGACGGCCGGCGACAATCCTGATCACAATGACAATAGCCGGCAGACCCACGGACGCGGCCAAGGCCCAGAACTGCCCGCAAACGAACGAGGTCGTGAGCACCACAGCTGAACGCAACTGACGTTTCTTTCCCAAGGTCACCTGATCGTTCCACGGCTTTCGGCAGCATGGGGGATGATGGAGGTATGCCACAGCTTCGCCTTGCCATGGCCCAGGTGAACGCGAGGGTGGGCGACCTGGCCGCGAACGCTGACCTGGTGCTGTCGTGGACCCGCCGGGCCGTCGAGCAGGGCGCTCATCTGATTGTGTTCCCCGAGATGGTGCTCACCGGGTACCCGGTGGAGGATCTGGCGCTGCGCGAGTCGTTTGCGGTGGCGTCGCGGGCCGAGCTGGACGCCCTGCCGGCGCGGCTGGTGGAAGGCGGCTGCGGTGACGCGGTGGTGGTGGTCGGATACCTCGAGCGCGACGAGCGCGGGGTGCGCAACGCCGCGGCGGTGCTGCACGGCGGGCGGGTGGCGGCCAGGTACTTCAAGCACCACCTGCCCAACTACGGGGTGTTCGACGAGTTCCGCTACTTCTCGCCGGGCAACATGCTGCCGATCGTCACCGTGCACGGTGTGGACGTCGGCGTGGTGATCTGCGAGGACATCTGGCAGGACGGCGGTCCGGTGGCCGCGCTCGGCGAGGCCGGCTGCGACCTGGTGCTGTGCATCAACGGCTCGCCTTACGAGCGCAACAAGGACGACGTGCGCGGCCAACTGGTGGCGCGGCGGGCCGCCGAGGCCGGCGCCCCGATGGCGTATGTGAACCTGGTCGGCGGCCAGGACGAGCTGGTGTTCGACGGCGACTCGCTGGTCATGACGGCGGCCGGAGAGCTGCTGGCCCGCGCCCCGCGCTTTGTCGAGCACCTCCTGGTCACCGATCTGGAGCTGGTCACCGGCGCCACCGGCGGCGCGGCCAGGCGCCGCGACGGCGACATCATCGGCTTCGACGTGGAACGGATACCGCTGCTGCCCGCGCCGCTGCCACGGTACGAGCCGGTGCCACTGCCACGGCTGCGCGAGCCGCTGTCCGACGAGGCCGAGGTGTGGGCCGCACTGGTCACGGGTCTGCGCGACTATGTGCACAAGAACGGCTTCACCTCGGTGGTGCTCGGCCTGTCGGGTGGCATCGACTCCGCCGTCGTCGCAGCCCTCGCCGTCGACGCCCTCGGTGCCGCCAACGTGCACGGCGTGTCCATGCCATCGGCGTACTCCTCGGAGCACTCCCGCTCCGACGCCGCCGAGCTGGCGGAACGCGCCGGCCTGCAGTTCCAGGTGCGGCCCATCGCCCCCATGGTGAATGTGTTCGTCGACCAGCTCGGCCTCACCGGCCTCGCCGAGGAGAACGTGCAGGCCCGCTGCCGTGGCGTGATCCTCATGGCGCTGTCCAACCAGCACGGGCACCTGGTGCTGGCCACCGGCAACAAGTCTGAGCTCGCGGTCGGCTACTCCACGATCTATGGAGATGCCGTGGGCGGCTTCGCCCCGATCAAGGACGTGCCGAAGACGTTGGTCTGGCAGCTCGCCAGGTGGCGCAACGACCAGGCGGACAAGCGCGGCGAGACGCCGCCCATCCCCACCGGCTCGATCGAGAAGCCGCCGTCGGCGGAACTGCGGCCCGGCCAGCTCGACACCGACTCGCTACCGCCGTACCAGCTGCTCGACGACCTGCTCGACGACTACGTGGAGGGCGACCGCGGGTATGGCGACCTGGTCGCCGCCGGATTCCCGCCCGAGCTGATCGACCGGGTGGTCCGCATGGTGGACCGCGCCGAGTACAAGCGCCGCCAGTACCCGCCCGGCACCAAGATCACGCTCAAGGCGTTCGGCCGGGACCGGCGGCTGCCCATCACCAACGTGTGGATCGAGCACGCACCATTGGCCGCCCCAAACTCCCCTACTCCCCCGTGACGCCGTCGATGCGCTCGCGCAGCAGGTCGGCGTGCCCGTTGTGCCTGGCGTACTCCTCGACCATGTGCGTGAGCACCCAGCGGTGCGAGAACTCCCGGCCACGACGGGTGAAGGTGTGATCCAGCGGGGTGGCCGCGCTGATCTCCCCGGCCCGCTGCACCTCGAACCGCCAGGCCGCGAACGCGCCGTCAACGTCCTCGGCGGTGGCGTCGTCGACGTCGTCGAAGTCCAGGTCCGGCTCCTCCTCGGTGTAGTACAGCGGCCCGACGTCCTCGCCCGCGACCCCACGCCGGAACCAGCCCCGCTCCACCTCGGCCAGATGGCGCACCAGCCCGAGCAGCGACAACGACGACGGCGGCACGGACCGCTCGCGAAGCTGCTCCGGTGTCAGGCCGCTGCACTTCATCACCAGGGTGTCGCGGTGAAAGTCAAGGAACCCGGCGAGGATGGCGCGGTCGTCGCCGACGTACGGCGGCTCGGTGCGGTCCTCGGGCTTCACGGCCGCACCGTCGCGCGCAGCAGGCAGAACTCGTGCCCCTCCGGATCCGCCAGCACGAACCACGATTGCTCGCCCTGGCCGATGTCGATGTGCTTGGCCCCCAGGTCGAGCAGCCTGGCCAGCTCCTCGTCCTGGCTGCGGTCGGTCGCGTTGAGGTCGATGTGCAGCCGCAGCTTGTCGCGCTTCGGCTCGTCCGAGCGCGAGAACAGCAGGCTTACCGGCGACGGCGTGCCCTCCGGGGGCGCGATCTCCACGGAGTCAGGGTCCTCGTCCACAATCCGGTAGCCGAGCACCTGGCTCCAGAAGCGCGCCAGCTCGCCGGGGTCATGGCAATCCAGCACGAGTTCGGTCATTCGGCATGCCACCTCGATTGTCCTTCCTTGCTGTCCTCGTCGCTTCCTCGTCGTGGTGACTGTGAGGCTGGTCGCACGGTAGTGCGGCCCACCGACAATCGCTGCCACGCTATCCACGTCACGCTCATGCGACCCGGGGACCCGCGCAGCCGCGGGCCTCGAGGGAGGACGGACGACGATGTCTGCTGCCGAGCAAACCCTCTACGGTGGTCCGCTGCCGGCCGATGGGCCGGTGCGGCGGGTGACCACCCTCGATCTTCAGGCGGCCAAGCGGCGCGGCGACCGCTGGCCGATGCTCACCGCCTACGACTTCTCCACAGCATCCCTGCTCGACGCGGCCGGCATCCCGGTGCTGCTGGTCGGCGACTCGGCGGCCAATGTCGTCTACGGCTACGACACCACCCTTCCGGTCAGCGTCGAGGAGCTGTTGCCCCTGGTCAAGGGTGTTGTCCGCGGCACGCGGCGGGCCATGGTGGTGGCCGACATGCCGTTCGGCTCCTACCAGTCCTCCCCCATCCAGGCGTTGGAGAACGCCACCCGGTTCATGAAGGAGGGCGGAGCGCACGCGGTGAAGCTGGAGGGCGGCCGGCGGGTCGCGCACCAGGTGGAGGCGCTGGTCGAGGCCGGCATCCCGGTGATGGGGCACGTCGGGCTGACCCCGCAGAGCGTGCACACACTCGGCGGCTACAAGGTGCAGGGCCGCGGCGATGCCGGCGAGCGGCTGATGTCCGACGTCAAGGCGCTGGAGGCCGCGGGGGCGTTCTCCGTGGTGCTCGAGGTGGTGCCGGCCGACCTCGCGGCGCGGGTCACCGCGTCCACCACGATGCCGACGATCGGCATCGGAGCCGGCCCGGCCACCGACGCGCAGGTGCTGGTGTGGCAGGACATGGCCGGCTGGCGGGTAGGCGGCCGCACACCGAAGTTCGTCAAGACGTTCGCCACGCTGGGCAATGGGCTGATCGAGGCGGCCACCGCGTTCGCCTCCGAGGTCCGCGCCGGGAGCTACCCGGCGTCGGAGCACAGCTACAGCTGATCGCGCCTATAACTGATCGCGCCCGTGCGGCTCTGACCAGCCGCTGGTGGTCGGCCCCTTCGGCACGATGCGATTGGGGTTGATCATCGGATGGGTGCCGTAGTAGTGCCGCTTGATGTGGTCGAAGTTCACGGTGTCGCCGAAGCCCGGGGTCTGGTACAGGTCCCGGGCATAGGCCCACAGCACCGGCAGCTCGGCGAGCTTGTGCCAGTTGCACTTGAAGTGGCCGTGGTAGACCGCGTCGAAGCGGACCAGCGTGGTGAACAGCCGCACGTCCGCCTCGGTGATCGCGCCGCCGACCAGGAAGCGTTGGGTGGCAAGACGATCGGACAGCGCATCCAGCCGGGTGAACAGCCCGTCGAAGGCCCGCTCGTACGCCTCCTGCGTGGTGGCGAAGCCGCACCGGTACACCCCGTTGTTCACGTCCCGGAACACCTCGGCGTTCACCGCGTCGATCTCCTTTCGCAGGTGCTCGGGATAGAGCTGCGGCGCCCCGGGCCTGTGGTACGGCGACCACTCGGTGGACAGGTCGAGCGTGATCTGCGGGTAGTCGTTGGTCACCACGTGTCCACTGGAGATGTCCACAATGGACGGTACGGTGACCCGGCCGGTGTACTCGGAGTCGGTGGCGCGGTACGCCTCGGCCAGGAAGCTGATGCCGAGCACCGGATCCCTGCCGTCCGCGTCCAGGGTGAACCGCCAGCCGCGCTCGTCCCGGATCGGGTCCACGACCGCCAGCGAGATGGCGTCCTCCAGGCCGAGCAGCCGGCGAACGATCACCGCGCGGTGCGCCCACGGGCAGGCCAGGCTGACCACCAGCCGGTACCGGCCGGGCTGCACCGGCCAGCGGGACGAGCCGTCCGCGGTGATCCGGTCGGTGAACCGGTTCGGCTGGCGGACGAATTCGCCCCTGGTGGACGTCTCGGCGGTGAGCTGCGCGGTCGGCATGGCGTTCAGGGTAGGCGCGGGGCGAGGACCTGGCGTGCTTCGAGCAGCGACGGTCCCCACCAGGTCAAGTGTCGGCCGCTGACCAGGGCGCATCGTGTCTCCGGGAAGGCCTCGGGGCCGTCCGTCGCGGAGAAGGCGTACGGCTCGTCCGGCAGCACCACGAGGTCGGCGCGGTGCTCGCCGAGAACGGCGTGCAGCTCGGCCAGCGGCGGGCGCGGATAGCGCTGCGGGTGCGCGGCGTAGGCGTTGCCGATGCCGATGCGGCGCAGCACGTCGCCGGCGAAGGTGTCCCTTCCCAGCACTATCCACGGCCGCCGCCAGACGCACGTGATCGCGGTGGCGCGGGATGGTGGCGGCGGCCCGGTCCACTCGGCTCGTGCCCGCACCAGCCACGCTGGCTCCTCGACGTGCAAGCCGTCCACCAACATCCGCCGCAACGACTCCAGCGCCTCGGGCACGGTGGCCGCCGCCGGTGTCGTCCACACCGGGATGCCGGCGCGTTCGAGCGCGGCCACGTCCTCGCGCCGGTTCTCCTCCTCGTTGGCCAGCACCAGGTCCGGCCGCAATGCGAGCACGGCCGCCACGTCGGGGTACTTCGATCCACCCACCCGCGGCACGTTGAGGTCCGGAGGGTGCGTGCAGTACTCGGTGACCCCCACCAGGACACCCGGTGCCGACACTGCCACGGTCTCGGTGATCGACGGCACCAGCGACACCACCCGCTGCGATACGGCCACGGCCCGTACCTCCTCCCCTCCGGCGGGGTCG
>DASXTS010000510.1:0-3823 GCA_036505275.1 Pseudonocardiaceae bacterium | reverse complement strand
GCCCGGCCGGGAAGGACGCCGTCTCGCCGGAGTGGCCGTTCATGAACGTCACGAACGTGCCGCCGTCGGCCAGGTGCACCGCGGGCAGCCAGTGCGTGTCGGTCTCGGTGTCGGCCAGCGTCGGGTTGTACAGCACCATGCCAACCGCGCCGCCCTGCAGGACGTTGTAGCCCTTGTCGACGCGGCCGATGCCGCCGCCGCGCTGGCAGGCCACGATCTTGCCGGTGAACGTGCCGGCCGGGGCCGGGGTGCTGCAGTTGGCGTTCGAGTACGGCGCCTCGCTGGACAGCACGATCGGTGCCGGGCCGGCACCAGGAGTGATCGACGCGCCGTCCATGACAAACCTGTCACCGTTGCCGGCCGTGACGGTCAGCGTGGTGGCGAACTCGCGGGTCTGGGTGGACGCCGCCGTGCTGACCACCCACGGCGAGAGGTGGTTGACCGTGCCCGCCCCCGGACCCGCGTTGCCGGCCGACGCGGAGACGAACACGCCGGCGGCGTAGGCGTCGAGGAAGGCCAGCTCGACCGGGTCGCTGAACGGCTGGGTGCCGCCGGAGATCGAGAAGTTGATCACGTCGACGCCGTCCAGGATGGCCTGCTGGACGGCCGCCGCCGAGTCGGAGGAGAAGCAGCCCTGGATGCCGCAGACCTTGTACGCCACGACCCAGGCACCGGGCGCGATGCCGTGGATGGACGGCAGCGGGGCGTCGAGCACGGACACGTCGTCGACGATGTTGCCGCCGCCCGTGGACAAGGTGTGCGTGCCGTGCCCGTTGGAGTCACGCGCGGTATGGAACGGCTCGGCGGCCGCCCGCCCCGGGTCGGAGAGGTAGGTGACCAGGAACGGCTGGCCGCCGATCAGCTTGTGCGGGCAGACGAACGGGTCGCTGGCAGGGGTCAGCGGGTTGTCGCCGAAGTTGCACGCCCTGGCCGGGCCGGGCGGCGCCGCCAGGTTGCCCTGGTCGGCGAATGACGGGTGCTCGGGCCACACGCCGGTGTCCAGGTTGGCGTAGATCACGCCCTGGCCGGCGTTGGCGGTGCTGCCGAGCTGGCTGTAGGCGCTGGGCGCGCCGAGGAATGCCGGGCTGGAGTCGGTCAGCAGCTTGTTCAGGGCGTCCCGCTGCACGGCCACCACGCCGGGGATGGCGAGCACGTCGGCGATGCGGTTCGCCGGCACCCTGGCCGCCACGCCGCCATACACCGTGCGCAGTGACTGCCCGATCACGGCCTGCGGCACACTCTTGGTGAGTTCGGCGGTGAACGCCTGCTCCTTGCCGGCGATGTGCGCCTCGTACCGCTGGGTGGCGGCGGACGCCTTGCTCAGTTTCTTCCCGGTGACGGACGGGCTGGTCGCCTCCAGGCCGCGGATGCCGCCGGCGTAGGTCGCCACCGAGTCGTAGTCCAGCTTGATCACGACCTGGACCGGCGCGCTGTCCGAGCTGCCGAGCAGCGACTTGTCGGTCTCCGCCAGCCGGCTGGTCGGGGCCTTGTCGGCCTGGACCCTGTCTGCCGGGGTCAGCGCCTGCGCGCTGAACGCCGGTCGGTTCGGGGCACCGCTCGCCTCAACTCCGAGGAGTAACAGCAAAAGCGGCGCCATCAGTAGAGCGAGGGACGCCTTGACGCCGTGGTCGCGCCTCATGGGGACTCTCCAGCACGTGGGGTGACTGCCGACGCCACGTTGGTGTAGTCGCACCTCGTATTGGGCGCAAGATGCAGTTGGCCGAAAAAGTGTCATGTTCCGCCGACAGTGTGACGCCGCCTCACTAAGTGATCGACTTCCATGCCTCAGCGTGACCATTGCAGCCGAAGGCGCAGCCGAAACGGGTTGGTGGTGCCTGGCGGCGGGCGGCCCGGATCCAGCCGGTGCGGCGGCACGGTGGCTACCCGTCGTGCGGCGGCCCAAGGCCTTGACCGGCCACCCGGTGCAGGTCCGGGTTTTGTCGGTGCGTCGGTGTGTACTGGTGGCCGGTTGTTCAGCTCGAGGGGGTGGGTGCGAATGGTCACGGCCGACCAGGTCCGCCGGGTGGCACTGAGCCTGCCGCGTTCTTACGAGGCGGTGGTCGCGGACCGCGTGAAGTTCCGGGTGGGCAGGATCGTGTGGCTGTCCTTCTCCCGCGACGAGATGACCATGGGCTTCGCGTTCCCCAAGGAGGAGCGCGCCGCGCTCGTGGCGTCCGCGCCGGACAAGTTCCTGATGCCGGTCAAGTCGGACCTTCGGTACAACTGGGTGCGGGTGCGGCTGGATGCGCTCGACGAGCGGGAGATGCGCGAGCTGGTGATCGAGGCGTGGGCCATGTGCGTGCCCAAGCGGGTTGCCGCCGGGTACTTCGCGACCGCCGAGCCGCCGTAACCGGCCGACGTAACTGCCTCAGCTGCCTCAGCTGCCTCAGCTGCCCTAGCCGCCGAGGGAGTGCGCCATGGCCATGATGGTGGCCATCTGCGGCGCGCCGCGCTGGGCGTAGTTGGCGCCGGTGTAGCCCCACCAGTCCCAGCAGCCGTTCGGGTTGCCGCTGCTGTTGGGCACCGCCTGCGGGTACAGGATGACCAGCGCGTTCGTGTCGGCGTACTGGTTGAGGTAGGTGTTGTCCACGAACTGCCGACCGATCTTGGAGTACCCCTGCTGGCAGCCGTGCAGCGCCACCACCAGCTGGCAGCTCGCCCCGCCGGCGCAGGACTGCGGCAGGTAGACGAACCCGGTGCGGTCCATGCTGATTGCCACGGCATTGCCGCCCGGCGCATAGGCGTTCTGGTCGATGGTGGTCGCCGTGCCGGTGAGCGTGCCGGTGTTCGGCGGGGCCACCGCGCCGAGCAGGTGCCGCAGTAGTGCGCCTTCGGGATCGGTGCCGCAGCGGTTCAGGTACGGCGTGTAACTGCTCGTGCACGGGTTCGGCCCGCGCGGGCTGACCCATGAGTGCCCGGCCGGCTCGGCGTTGTTCGCCAGCACGGTGGCGCCGAAGTAGCGGTAGAACACCTCCAGGTCGGCGGACACCGACGCCTTCACCGTCGAGTCGCTGGTGCCGTGGTAGACGTACACCGGGTCGCCGGCGAGGTTGCCCACCGGGTCGATCCGGCCCTGGCTCGACCAGTCCGACGCGATCTGTTCGAGCCTCGCGGGCTGGTCGTCCATGAAGTCGTACATGCAGGCGAGCTGGGCCGCCACGATGCTGCCCTGGGCGCAGTAGTACGGCCCGCCGGCGAACACCGCGGCGCCCCGGACACTGCTCGAATAGGCCACGTGGAGCTGGGTGGCCAGGTACCCGCCGGAAGACACCCCGACGACGTACGTGCCGCTGATCGAATAGGCAGCCGACGCGGGTGGCGCGCCGACGGTCACCGTAGCCGCGGCGGCGATGGCGGCTGCGATGACACCAATGCCAAGCCGAACGGTTCGCATCCGTTCATGGTGACGTTACCGTTCGGTTACAACCATGTGCGGACAGCACAGGGCGTTCACAACGAAGGTATGACCGTCACCCGTCCGGTAGTTGCGCCGGCGCCGAGCCGGGTCAGGCCGTCGGGGGCGTCGGCCATGGCGAGCCGCTCGGTGACCAGCGGCCGAACCAGGCCAGCGGCCACCATGGCGTCCAGCTCGCGCTGCACCTCGGCGATGAGGCCGGGCGCGATGACCCGGTACATCCCCCAGTGCAGCCCGAGCACGCCATAGTTCTTGATCAACGCGTGGTTGGTGGCGAGCTGGCCGAACGCCCCGCTGGTGAAGCCGATGATGATGATCCGGCCCTCGAAGGCGATGCACCTGGTCGAGCGGGTGAACGTGTCGCCGCCGACCGGGTCGACGACGACGTCCGCGCCGCGGCCGCCGGTC
>DASXTS010000509.1:0-12196 GCA_036505275.1 Pseudonocardiaceae bacterium | reverse complement strand
GCGGTGGGCTGCCGGAGGTGAACGGGGAGAAGCCGCACCTGCTGGTCACCCTGTCCTACGAGTCGCTGGTCGGGCAGTTGGGCGCGGAGCCGGCAAGCCTGAGTTGGGTGGGGCCGATCAGCGCCGCCGACGCCCGCGTGCTGGCCTGCGATTGCAGTGTGATTCCCGCGGTATTGAACAGCGCGGGTGAGGTGCTGGACATTGGCCGCAAGACCCGGGTGTGGCCGATTGCGATTGCCCGGGCCATTGGACTACGGGATAAGACCTGCCGGCACACCGGTTGCGAAGTGCCGGCCCAGCATTGCGACATTCACCATCGGTACCATTGGGCCGACGGCGGACCGACTACCTACGACAATGGCGTCCTGGCCTGCCGACACCACCACACCAGAATCCACAAATACGGCGTGAACTACCTACCCAACGGGCACTACATGGTCCGTCGAAATTAGAGCGCCGTCTCGTGCCAGGTGAATGGAGTACCGTGTCCGGCGCCGTGTCCGAGGCATACGGTGAGGCCGGCTGGCCACAGTCGCAACAGCAGGTCGAATCGGTACGGCGCGTTCGACTGGCCACGGGGAACATGGCGCGACTCGTACACGAGCAGGGCAAGCGGGGCCTCTTGGGTGGCGCGCGCCGCGGCGGCTGCCAGGACCTGCTGGCCGCGGGCCCGGTCGGACGCGGAGACGTACTGCCACACAACGGAGTGCCACACCACGGTGAGTACGCCGGGGCGGGGGCGCGCGAGGCGGTGCTCCAGCCAGTCGGCACCGTCGGCGCGCTGGACCGTAACCGGGTCGAGCCGGGCGAGGCGGATGGCGGCGCGCAGCCGGTGCAGCCGTTCGGGTTGGTCGGGCCACACGAAGGAGGAGAGGTGCAGCACGCCGTCCGGGTCGTTGACGTCGACCGGCTCGAGGTCGCAGCCGGCCCTCCGGGCGAGCCGCAGCGGCCGGTCGAGATCGGCCGGGGGCAGGCCGGTCCACCGGGGGTCGAGCAGCAGGCGGCTGGCCGGGTCGCCCAGCACCCTTGACCCGCCCAGGTGGTAGCCGATGCGGTGCGGCCGCAGGTTCAGGCCGGCGCTGGCGCCCACCTCGAGCAGCCGCACGGGCATCGATTCGGACGGCGACGTGGCGGCGCGCTGGGCGGCAACCAGCAGGCCGCCGTACAGCGGCGCCGAGCGGCCCGGCTCGTTGGTCTGCACATGCGTGCCGGCGACGATCGCCCTGAGCCGGTCGAGGTGTTCGACCAGCACGGGCCGTGCGTCGGACCACAGCGTGGCCTCGTCCAGCCGGCCGCCGACCGTGGCATACTGGCGCGCCAGTTCCGGCGCCGAGCCGGCGAGCACGAGCCGGTGCACGGCCGCCGCAAAGCGCAGGCCTGGCACCGAGCCGGAGCGGTCCCGCTCGTGGCCGGCCATGACGGCCGCGGTCACCCCGCCGGCCTCCAGGTCGTCGGCGGCCGCTGCGAGCAGCGCGGCATTCGTGGGCCCGTGCCGGCGGCAGCCGCGGGCGGCGTCGCGGAACAGTTCGGCGAGCGGGTGACGCAGGGCGGCTGCGCTACTCATGCGCGCGCCGTGCCTTGGTCCTCACAGACGGTAGCTTCCCACCACGTAATGGACTGTAGCTCAACCCGCCCCTCCATCCGGGGAATCGGTAGCACCCATGTGGCCATCCTCGCCGTCCAGGCCTCGAGGGGTAAAGTCCCATTCGGCCTTACCCTGGACAGCATGCCTCGGGTTCTCGCAGTGGCCGACGAAGTTGAGCCGGCGCTGTGGACCGGCTCCGTGCACCGGTACGACGACGTCGACCTGGTGCTGGCCGCCGGCGACCTGCCCTTCGACTACATCGACCACATCGCGAGCACGCTGGGGCTGCCGTGCGTGCTGGTGCCCGGTAACCATGACGCCGACCTGGCGGGGTTCCGCAACCGGTCCGGCGTGTGGTACCGGGACGGGATGCCGGCCGAGTGGCCGGGGCCGCCGGAAGCGGTGAACGCCGACGGCCGGGTGGTGCGAGCGGCCGGGCTGCGCATCGCCGGGCTCGGCGGCTGCGTGCGCTACCGGCCGGGGCCGAACCAGTGGACGCAGGCCCACCAGTCTCGCCGCGCCTGGCTGCTGCGCATCCGCGCCGCCCTCGGTGGGGGCGGCGTCGACATCGTGCTCACCCACGCTCCGCCGCGGCACTGCGGCGACCGCGAGGATCCGGCGCACCACGGTTTCGAGTGCCTGCACGGCCTGGTGCGCGCGCTGCGGCCCGCCCTGCTGGTGCACGGCCACATCCACCCGTTCGGCATGCCGGTGCCCGACCGCCGGCTCGGAGACACCCTTGTGGTCAACGTCGTCGGCCACCGCGTGCTCGACCTTGGGAGGGTCCGCGATGCCGCTTAACACCGGGTACTTCCAGGCCGACGCCCAGAACGACTTCATCCGCGCCCGCCGGCACGCCGTGCTCTCCCGGCTGGCCAGCTGGCTCCGTCGCGAGCCGGACGACGTGAACATGGTGCTGCCGTTCGACGAAGTGGTCGCCGCACTCGGCAAGGATGGCGAGAGGCCGCTCGGTCTGCAGATGATCAAGCTTGACACTATCGTCGGCAGCGTCGACAAGACCCGCGACTTCGACCGCCGCTTCCGGCCGCGATCGGCGCGATCCAGGCAACGCTGGGAGCAGCTCGCGGTGGCCGCCCGCCGTGGCGAGGCGATGCTGCCGATCCAGGTCTACCGGGTCGGCGACCTGCACTTCGTCTCCGACGGCCATCACCGGGTATCGGTGGCGCACGCCCTCGGCCTGGACGCCATCGAGGCGGACGTCACCGACGTGCACACCAAGCTCTCCGCAGACGGCATCCGGCACCGCGGCGACCTCGTGCTCAAGGACTACCGGCGGGTCTTCCTCGACCGGGTCCCGCTGCCGCCAGCGGCCCGCGCCGCGATCGTGCTCACGGTGGCGGGGGACTACGCGAGACTGGGCGAGGCCGTCGAGGCGTGGGGTTTCCGGCTAATGCAGGACGAGTGCCGGCACCTCGACCGCGTCGCGGTCGCCCAGCGCTGGTACGCCGAGGAGTACCTGCCGGTGACCCGCATGCTCCGGGATGCCGACCTGATCGGCACCAGCACCGACGCCGAGGCGTACATGCTGCTGAACTACGAGCGCTACCGCCTGATCAGGACTCACCGCTGGGACGACGAGGTGATCGAAAGGCTGCGCCAGCAGAAGCGCTCCCGGTCGCACTGAGGAGCCGGCCGAACTCGGCCACCAGGGCGGGCAGCGGCCAATGTGCATTGCGGCCGCTGGGATTGGGCAGCACCCAGACTCCGGTGTCGCCGATGGTGCTGTACTGCGGACCGATCGCGGCGCGCGGCTCGGCGAAGGCGATCCCATAGGCGGTGACGCCCACCACGGCGAGCCAGGCCGGCTCGGTGCGGTGCACCAGGTCGGCCAGCCGCCGGCCGCCCTCGACCAGTTCGACGGCGCTGAGCTGGTCGGCTCGCGCGGTCGGTCGCGCTGCCACGTTCGTGATGCCGAGCCCGAGCTCGGGCAGCAGCCACTGCTCGTCGGGGCGGAGCTGGTGTGGGGTGAAACCGGAGCCGTGCAAGGCGGGCCAGAACCGGTTGCCCGGCCGGGCGAAGTGGTGCCCGGTGGCCGCCGACACCAGGCCGGGGTTGATGCCGCAGAACAGGACCCGAAACGGCCGGCCCGGCGCGGGCAGCACGTCCGGCAGCGCCTCGAGGGACAGCGCCGTCGGCGGCAGCGGCCTCAGGACGCGCTCAACGGTGGCTGCAGGGCCAGCTTGGCGAGCAGGTCACGGGCCTTCTCGGCGGTGCTCGGCTGGCACAGCACGTCGTACTGCCTGGCCACCAGCTGGCTCGTCGACGAGAAATCGCGGCGGCCGCGGGTCGACGCGTACTGGGCGACCGCGAACACGACGCTGAACAGCACACCGGTGATCATGCCGACCAGGACCGGGAAGACCCATGGGCTGGAGGTGAACAACGCGAGCAGGCTGCCGACCAGCAGGCCGAACCAGGCCCCGGACGCGGCCGCACTGCCGATCACCCGGCCCCAGGACAACCGGGTCAGCACCCGCTCGACCAGCATCAGGTCCACGCCGACGATCGTCACGTCCTGCACCGTGAAGTCGTTGTCCGCCAGGTAGTCGACGGCGCGCTGCGCCTCCTCATACGTGGCGTACGAGCCCACCGGCCAGCCCGTCGGGGGCGTCGGCAGACCCGGCATCGGACGACTCGCGCGACCGCCGAACGGACTAACCACGACACCACCTCCACGCGCAGGCATTCATCCTGCCACTGTCCACGCCCGGCGACCGCACGCGATGGACGGCCGCCGTCAGCCCCTTGTGCCGTACTCGCGCAGGAGGCCCCGGCTGATGATGGTCTTCTGGATCTCGCTGGTGCCCTCGCCGATCAACAGGAACGGCGCCTCGCGCATCAGCCGCTCGATCTCGTACTCCTTGGAGTAGCCGTACCCGCCGTGAATGCGGAACGACTCCTGGGTCACCTCGACGCAGTACTCGCTGGCCAGCAGCTTCGCCATGCCGGCCTCGACGTCGTTGCGCTCGCCGGAGTCCTTCAGCCGGGCCGCATTGACCATCATCAGGTGCGCCGCCTCCACCTTGGTGGCCATCTCGGCGAGCTTGAACGAGATCGCCTGATGCTGCGCGATCGGCTTGCCGAACGTGGTGCGCTGCTGGGCGTACTCCACCGCCAGCTCGAACGCCCGGATCGCGATGCCGCACGCCCTGGCGGCCACGTTCACGCGGCCGACCTCGACGCCGTCCATCATCTGCGCGAACCCCCGGCCCGGCGTACCGCCGAGCACCGCGTCGGCGCCGATCCGGAACCCGTCGAACACCATCTCCGTGGTGTCCACGCCCTTGTACCCCATTTTGTCGATCTTGCCGGGGATGGTGAGGCCGGGCAGCACCTCGCCGTACCCGGTCGGCTTCTCGACCAGGAACGCCGTCAATCTGTCGTGCGGCTTCACCGCGACTGCTGAGCCCTCGTCGGTCCTGACGAGGACGGCGGTCAGGTTGGACGTGCCGCCGTTGGTCAGCCACATCTTCTGCCCGTCGATCACGTACCCGTCGCCGTCCCGCTTGGCCCTGGTCCGGATCGCGGCCACGTCCGAGCCCAGCTCCGGTTCCGACATCGAGAAGCTTCCGCGCAGGTCGCCGGCCGCCATTCGCGGCAGTAGCTCGTGCTTCTGGGTGTCGGTGCCGTGCCTGGCCACCATGTGCGCCACGATGAAGTGCGTATTGATCACTCCTGAGACGCTCATCCAGCCGCGCGCGATCTCCTCCACCACCAGCGCGTACGTCAGCAGCGACTCCCCGAGCCCGCCGTACTCCGCCGGGATGGTCAGCCCGAACAGCCCCATCTCCTTCATCCCGTCCACGATGTCCGACGGGTAGGCGTCCTCGTGCTCCAGCCGCTGCGCGTGCGGGATGATCTCCTTCTCGACGAAGGACCGGACGGTGGACAGGATCTCCTGCTGCACGTCCGTCAGGCCGGCGGTCCTGGCAAGCTTCGCCATGGCGCGTGTTCCCCTCGCTCAGTCCTGGGGTGGCTCGAACTTGGAGGTGCGGGTCATGCCGGCGACGCGGCCCTTCGCGGCGATCACGGTGGCCATCTTGCGCGACGCCTCGTCAATCATCTCGTCGCCGAGCATGACAGCGCCGCGCTTGCCGCCGGCGTCGGAGGTGTAGTACGCGTACGCGTCGAGGATGAGCTCGGCGTGGTCGTAGTCCTGCTGACGCGGGCTGTAGGTCTCGTTGCACGCGTCGAGCTGGCCGGGGTGCAGCACCCACTTGCCGTCGTAGCCGAGCGCCGCACTTCGGCGGGCGACGCGGCGGAACCCGTCGAGATCCCGGATCTGCAGGTAGGGACCGTCGATGGCCTGCAGGTCGTTGGCGCGGGCGGCCATCAGGATGCTCATGAGGATGTAGTGGTATGCGTCGCCGACGTCGTAACCGGGCGGCTGCTCGCCGACGACCAACGAGCGCATGTTGAGCGACGCCATGAAGTCGGCCGGGCCGTAGATGATTGTCTCCACCCGCGGGGACGCTGTCGCGATGGCGTCCACATCGACCAGGCCACGGGCGTTCTCGATCTGCGCCTCGATGCCGATCCGGCCGACCTCGAAGCCCATGGTCTTCTCGATCTGGGTGAGCAGCAGGTCGAGCGCGTGCACCTGCTCGGCGCTCTGCACCTTCGGCAGCATGATGCAGTCGAGGTTGGGGCCGGCGCCCTCGACCACCTCCACCACGTCGCGGTAGGTCCACTCGGTGGTCCAGTCGTTCACCCGGACCACCCTGAGCTTGCGCTGCCAGCCGCCCTCGTTGAGCGCCGCAACGATGGTCTTGCGGGCGCCCGGCTTGGCCAGCGGCGCGCAGGCGTCCTCCAGATCGAGGAACACCTGGTCGGCGGCGAGGCCGCGGGCTTTGTCGATCATCTTCTGGCTGGAGCCGGGCACCGCGAGGCAGGACCGGCGCGGACGTATGCGGGTGCTCCCGGTGGCAGCGCTGCTCATGGCACTGGATGGTGGCACGCCGGCTCGGCGCCGGACGGCCGGTGAGGTGACTTTCACAGCCGCTGGCACGCTGGACCGGGTGATCGTGCCGGCCCGGTTTGCCGAGGACCTGGTGGCCGCGGAGGGCGAGGCGGCCAGGGCCTGGATGGCGGCGCTGCCGGCGCTGGTGCGGCGGTACCTGCTGCGGTGGCGGCTGACCCCGGCCGGCGACGTGATGTACGGCTTCACCGCGGTGGTGCTGCCGGTGCGGCGGTCTGGCGGTATGGGCGACGGTGACGCCGTGGACGCCGTGGACGCCGTGGACGCCGTGCTCAAGGTTGGCTGGCCGCACCCTGAGTCGGAGCACGAGGCGCTGGCGCTGCGGGTGTGGGACGGACGGGGCGCGGTGCGGCTGCTGGACTGTGACGAGGGCGACGGCGTGCTGCTGCTGGAGCGGCTGAACAGCGCAGTGTCACTGCTGTCCGTGGAGCCGGCCGCGGCGGCGACCGTGCTGGCCGGGCTGCTGCGGCGGCTGACGGTGCCGGCACCGGACGGGCTACGGTCGATGGCGGCCAATGCGCTGCGCTGGCGGTCGGAGCTGCCCGCCGAGGCGGCACGGCTGTGCCACCCGGTGCCGTCGCGGCTGCTGGACGCCGCCGTCGATGCGTGCGCGTCGCTGGGCCCGACCGCCGGCCGCGGAATGGTGAACGAGGACCTGCACTACGCCAACGTGCTGCGCGGCACCCGCGAACCGTGGCTGGTGATCGACCCAAAGGTGCTCGCCGGCGACCCGGAGTACGGCGTGATACCCATGCTGTGGAACCGCTTCGCCGAGACCGGCGGCGCCGCCGGCCTGGATGCCCGGTTCGACACCATCGTCTCGGTGGCCGGGCTGGACGCCGACCGCGCCCGCGGCTGGACCCTGATCCGCGCCGTGGACAACTGGCTGTGGGCGCTGGAGCACGGCGGCGGCTTCCCGGACACCGAGGTGTACGCCGCGATCGCGCGCTGGGCCATGATCGGCTGACCTCGGCGTATCGGCGGCGCGCACGCGTGCCCGTCGAGGATGTGACATTGCCCCAGTAGAAGTGGGGAAATGTCACATCGTCGCCAAAGCGGGGACGGCGATCCGGCCGCTAGACACCGGCACCACACCACCCCGAACGGTGGTACGCACCGCCCGGCCACCCTCGGCGGTCACCGTGCAGTCCAATGTGGACGGCCGGCCGATCTCGGCGCCCTGGCTGATCATGTACCGGGACTCGCCGTTGGCGGGGAGCAGCCCGCGCCAGACCAGGAAGACGCCGAGGGCGACCGCGGCCGAGCCGGTAGCCGGGTCTTCCGCGACGCCGAGGCCGGGCGCGAACATCCGCAGGTGTACGGCGCCCTGTGCGGCGTCGAAGGAGTCGAAGGCGTCGAAGGAGTCGAAGGAGAAGACCACCAGGCCCTGTCTGGCGTCCAGCCGGCCCAGCGCGGCGAGATCGGGCACCGCCCGCACCACGGCATAGTCGCCGACCGCCAGGAAGATGAATTCGGCGCCGGCCCCGGCCGTGCCGGCCGGCGCGCGGGTGTCTACGTCGCCCGCCTCCAGGCCGACCGCGGCCAGCACCGGTCCCGCGTCGATGTCACCGCGGATGGTCGGGGTGCCGCCGGTCAGCCGAGCCCCGTCGCCATCGACCACCAGCGGTAGCAGCCCGGCCCCGCACTCCTGTACCACCTCGCCGCGCGGGATCACCCCGTCGCGGGCCAGTACCCACGCGGTGCCCACGCTCGGGTGACCCGCGAAGGCCAGCTCGGTGAACGGGGTGAAGATCCGCACCCGGTAGCTGGCGCCGTCCGCGATGGGCGGCAGCGGGTACGCCGTCTCGGACAGGTTGAACTCGCGGGCGATCACCTGCAACTGCTCGGTGCGCAGCCCGTCGGCGTTGTGCACGACGGCCAGGGGGTTGCCGGCGAACGCTCGGTCGGTGAACACGTCCACCACATCGAAACGCAGCGTGGGTATATCGGATGCGGTCACGGCCGCGACGTTAGCCTGACTGCGTGTCTGCGGCGACCAAGACCACCAGGGTGTTCGCGGCGGGCCTCACCAGGCTCGCGGTGTTCGGTCCCGATGGTGAGCCGATCGGCAGGGTGCGCGACGTGGTGGCCACCTTGCGGGTCGGCCGGCAGCGGCCGCGCGTGCTCGGACTGGTCGTCGAGATGGCCACCCGGCGGCGGATCTTCGTGCCCATGCTGCGGGTGACCGCGATCGACCCGAGCGCCGTCACGCTGGCCACCGGTTCGGTGAACCTGCGCCGGTTCCACAAGCGGCCCAACGAGGTGCTCGTGATCGGCGAGCTGCTGGACGCCAAGGTGCAGGTGTTGGCCACCGGGGCGCAGGCCGTCGTGGTCGACATCGGCATGGAGCAGACCAGGACCAGGGACTGGGTGCTGGCCAAGGTCGCGGTGCGGGAGCGAACGGGCCGGCTGAGCCGGCGCGGCCGCATCGACGTGCTGGACTGGGACGAGGTGAGCGGGCTGTCGCTCACCGAGGTGGCCAGCGACGCACAGGCGGCCGACCACCTGCTGGCGATCTTCGAGACGATGCGCGCCCCGGACGTGGCGAGCGCGCTTCGCGAGCTGCCGGCCAAGCGCCGCTACGAGGTGGCCGACGCGCTGGACGACGAGCGGCTGGCCGACGTGATCGAGGAGCTGCCGGACGCCGACCAGACCGACCTGCTCAGCCACCTGGACGCGGAGCGCGCCGCGGACGTGCTGGAGGCGATGAACCCCGACGACGCCGCCGACGTGCTCGCCGAGCTGCCCGCGACCGACGCCGAGACGTTGCTGCGGCTCATGCAGCCCGAAGAGTCGGCGCCGGTACGGCGGCTGCTCGCCTACTCGGGCGACACCGCGGGCGGCCTCATGACGCCCGAACCGGTGATCCTCACCCCGGACTCCACGGTGGCCGAGGCGCTGGCCAGGATCCGAAACCCGGACCTCACCCCGGCGCTGGCCAGCATGGTGTTCGTCGCCAGGCCGCCGCAGGAGACCCCGACCGGCCGCTACCTCGGCTGTGTGCACGCCCAGCGGCTGCTGCGTGAACCGCCGTTCGAGCTGGTGGCCGGCGCGGTGGATCGTGAGCTGTCGTCGCTGCGGCCGGACGCGCCACTGGCCGACGTGACCCGGTTCTTCGCCACCTACAACCTGGTGTGCGCCCCCGTGGTGGACTCGACCGAGCACCTGCTCGGCGCCGTCACCGTGGACGACGTGCTCGACCACCTGCTGCCGGACAACTGGCGGGAGGAGGAGCCGGTGGCCGCTGACAGCGAGGAGGACAGCCGTGCGTGAGCCGTACACCGGGCGGAACCGGCTGGACCGCCCCCTGCGCCGCCGCTGGTCGCCGTCGCTTGACCCGGAGGCGTTCGGCAGGTTTTCCGAGCGGATCGCCCGGCTGCTCGGCACCGGCAAATTCCTGCTGTGGCAGACCATGCTGGTGCTCGTCTGGATCGCCATCAACCTGACCGCGGTACAGCTGCGCTGGGACCCGTACCCGTTCATCCTGCTGAACCTGGCCTTCTCAACGCAGGCGGCGTATGCCGCGCCGCTGATCCTGCTGGCCCAGAACCGGCAGGACGACCGCGACCGCATATCGCTGGAGGAGGACCGGGCCCGCGCGGACCGCACCAAGGCCGACACCGAGTACCTGGCGCGCGAGCTGGCCGCCCTGCGGTTGGCCGTCGGCGAGGTGGTGACCAGGGACTTCCTGCGCACCGAGCTGGAGCGGCTGCGCGCCTCGTTGGAGCTCTCCCTCGGCCCGGCCACTGCCGGGACCGGCGCCTCCGGTGCGCGGCCGGTGCCTAGTCGAACAACTGCGCGGTGATCGCCCCCAGCTCCGCGAGCTGATCGCAGTTCAGCCGGGCCACGAAGTGCCGCACGACACCGTCGAGGTGGGTGACCGAGGCCACCCGCAGTTGGTCCAGCCCCTTCTCGGTGAGCACGGCCACGATTCCCCTGCCGTCCGCGCTGGTCCGCTCGCGGGCCACCAGGCCGTCCCGCTCGAGCCGGTCGACCAGCCTTGTCACTCCCGACCGGGATAGCAGCACGGCGTCCGCCAGGTCGGTCATCCGCAGCATCCGGCCGGGCGCCTCGGCGAGCTGCACCAGCACGTCGTAGGAGGCCAGCGACAGCCGCTGCTCGCTGACCAGCTCACGCTCCAGCGCCCGAGTAATGTGGGCGTGCGCGCGCAGGAAGCTTCGCCAGGCCGCGAGTTCCTCGGTGTTCGGCCTACGCGGCGGCGCCGGTGCGGCGACCGAAGGGTTGGGCACGAGCATGATGTTACGTAACCGGACACCTAGAATCGGCCCGGTGACAGCCGCGACCGTTGCCCCATCGCAGGAAGCCGTTCGTGCCGCACTGAGCGGCGTGCTGGATCCTGAGATCCGCAAACCGATCACCGAGCTCGGCATGGTGAAGGACGTCGCGGTCGCCCCGTCCGGAGACGTCACCGTCGCCGTGTGGCTGACCGTCGCCGGCTGCCCGCTCCGCGACAAGATCACCCGTGACGTCACGGGCGCGGTTTCCGCGGTGCAGGGTGTGCGGGGCGTGCGCGTCGAGCTGGACGTGATGAGCGACGAGCAGCGCACCGCCCTGCGGCGCTCGCTGCGCGGCGACGCCGAGGACCCGCGCATCCCGTTCGCCGAGCCGGGCTCGCTGACCAGGGTGTACTGCGTGGCGTCCGGCAAGGGCGGGGTCGGCAAGTCCTCGGTGACGGTGAACATGGCGGTGGCCCTGGCTACCCGCGGGCTGTCCGTCGGTGTGGTGGACGCCGACATCTATGGCCACTCGGTGCCGCGGATGCTCGGCGCGTCCGACAGGCCCACCCGGGTGGAGAAGATGATCCTGCCGCCGGTCGCCCACGACGTAAAGGTGATCTCCATCGGCATGTTCACCCCGGGCAACACGCCCGTCGTCTGGCGCGGACCCATGCTGCACCGTGCCCTGCAGCAGTTCCTATCCGACGTCTTCTGGGGCGACCTCGATGTGCTGCTGCTAGATCTGCCGCCCGGCACCGGCGACATCGCCATCTCGGTCGCCCAGCTCATTCCGACCGCGGAGATCCTGGTCGTGACCACTCCGCAGCGGGCTGCGGCCGAGGTCGCCGAGCGGGCCGGCGCCATCGCCCTGCAGACCCGCCAGCGGCTCGCCGGCGTGATCGAGAACATGTCGTGGCTCGAGCTGCCGGACGGCACCCGACTGGATGTCTTCGGCTCCGGCGGTGGGGCGGCGGTGGCATCCTCGCTGTCGGTGTCCCTGGGCGCCGCGGTGCCCCTCCTCGGCCAGATCCCCCTTGAGCCGGCCCTGCGCGAAAGCGGCGACGCCGGCACGCCGTACGTCCTTTCGTCCCCGTCCGCCCCCGCCGCGGTGGCCCTGCGTGCCATCGCCGACCGCCTCGCCATCCGCGCCCGTGGCCTGGCCGGCATGTCCCTGTCCATCACCCCCACCCCCCGCTAGCCCTCCCGCGTGTTCGCCGGTCGGGTCGGGCGTGTTCGCCGGTTCGGTCGGGCGTGTTCGGTTCGGTCCGGCGTGTTCGCCGGTTCGGGCGCTCATGTTGGGCGGTTGGGTCGCCGCTATGCGGGCACCGGCCGGGAGCCGCTAACGCGGATTTCCGCGTAGCTGATTAGGCGCAA
>DASXTS010000508.1:0-18566 GCA_036505275.1 Pseudonocardiaceae bacterium | reverse complement strand
CGACATCGGCGGCATCATCGTGATCGACTTCATCGACATGGTGCTGGAGTCCAACCGCGACCTGGTGCTGCGCCGGCTGACCGAGTGCCTTGGCCGGGACCGCACCCGCCACCAGGTTGCCGAGGTCACCTCCCTCGGCCTGGTCCAGATGACCCGCAAGCGGGTCGGCAGCGGCCTGCTGGAGTCCTTCTCCACGCCGTGCGAGCACTGCCGCGGTCGCGGTGTGATCGTCGCGACCGAGCCGGTGGAGCCGCAGACGGCTCCGGCGTCCGGCGACGGCCGAGCCGACATGGCCGCCGGACGCCGGCCCCGCGGCCGCGGCAGGCCCGGCCAGGAGCCAGCTGCCCGCCCTCCTCAGCCCGCGGCGGTGGCGGGCTCGCCGGTAGCGGTGTCGGCCGAGCCGGTAGCGGTGTCGGCCGAGCCGGTGGCGGTGTCCGCTGAGCCGGTGGCGGTGTCCGCCGAGCCGGTGGGGGCGGCCGTGGCCGCCGAGCCGACTGCCGTGGCCGCCGAGCCGGCGAGATCCGAGGGCAACGGCGCGGCCGCGACCGTCGAGCCGCATCGGCCGGGTGCCGGCCAGGCGGCGGCTGGGTCCGAGCAGGCGCAGGGTGACGAGGCGCCGGCAGCGCCCGAGCAGGTGGCCGCGGGCGTCTTCGCCGGCGAGCCGGGATCGTCACGACGGTTTCGCAGGTCACGATCGGCGAGGCAGGCCGAGCCGCCGCCCGTCGCGGAGCAGCCGCCGCTGACCGAGCAGCCGCCGCCGACCGAGCCACCGCCGCCGACCGAACCACCGCCGCCGACCGAACCACCGCCAGTGACCGAGCAATCGCCCGTGACGGGCTCACCGCCGGTGACGGTGCCACCGCCGGTCACCGCGCCGTCGCCGGTCACGGTGTCACCGCCGCCCACCGTGCCTGCGGCACAGGCCGAGCAACCGCCACCCGAGGCGCAACCGCCCGCTGTACTAGCTGCACCCGCTGAGCCGACCAACCGGCCGGACCACCGAGAGCCCCCAGTCGACGGTGGTACCGGTCCGATCGAGCAGCCGCCAGGCGAGCAGGGCGCGGCAGCGGGACGTGCGAGACAACGGCGCGTCGCATCCAGGCCGGCCGGTCCACCGGCGACCACCGACGTGTCCCAGGCCGGCTAGTCGCGCTACCCACCGGTCAGGGGCCCCACCCGGTGCGTGCGGACGGCACCCGCTTTGACCATGGGTGAACGGGCCACGTATCCTTGGGGTTGGCCCGCCGAACGGTGGGCCCCGGTACGTGCGCCGGACACCCGCATCCGGGCTGTGCGCCGCGAGACCGTTCGCGTGAGCACGTCCGATTCCGTTGTCGACCAGCAGGAGAGTTCCGCAGCGATGTACGCGATCGTGAAGACCGGCGGCAAGCAGTACAAGGTCGCCGTCGGCGATGTCGTGGAGGTCGAGAAGCTCGAGGCCGATCCCGGCGCCGAGATCACGCTGCCCGCGCTGCTCGTCGTTGACGGTGCGGACCTGACCACCGACGCGGACGCGCTGACCAAGGTGTCGGTCACCGGCAAGGTGGTCGAGCAGACCAAGGGCCCGAAGATCCGGATCCACAAGTTCAAGAACAAGACCGGCTACCACAAGCGCCAGGGTCACCGCCAGAAGCTGACCCGCGTCGAGGTCACCGGAATCACGAAGTAGGGGCTGACGAACCATGGCACACAAGAAGGGCGCGTCCAGCTCCCGCAACGGCCGCGACTCGAACGCCAAGCGGCTTGGGGTCAAGCGCTACGGCGGGCAGGTCGTCAACGCCGGCGAGATCCTCGTCCGCCAGCGCGGCACCAAGATCCACCCCGGCGTGAACGTCGGCCGCGGCGGCGACGACACCCTGTTCGCGCTGACCGCTGGCGCCGTCGAGTTCGGCGAGAAGCGCGGCCGCAAGACCGTCAGCATCGTGCCGGCCGAGGCCTGAGCCGGGCCGGCACCAGCACTCACGCCAGGGGCGGGACACCGGACGCAGCGCCGGCACCCGCCCCTCGTCGCGTCCAGCGACGGCCGTGCCCCACTGCGACGCCCCACTGCGACACCCCACTGCGACACCCCACTGCGACGATGTGACATTTCCCCATCAGGACCGGGGGAATGTCACATCGTCGCCAAAGACTCAGGAAGGTAGATCAGTGTCCCGCTTTGTCGACCGGGTGACGATCCACGTCGCGGCCGGCGACGGGGGGAACGGCTGCGCGTCGGTGCACCGGGAGAAGTTCAAGCCGCTCGGCGGGCCGGACGGGGGCAACGGCGGGCGCGGCGGCGACGTGGTGCTGACCGTGGACTCCGGGGTACACACGCTGCTCGACTTCCACTATCGGCCGCACGCCAGGGCGGGCAGTGGCCGGCCGGGACAGGGCAGCAACCGGGACGGGGCGGACGGCGCCGACCTGGAGCAGCGGGTGCCGGACGGAACGGTGGTGATGACCCAGGACGGCGAGGTGCTGGCCGACCTGGTCGGCCACGGAACCCGCCTGGTCGCCGCCCGCGGCGGGCGCGGCGGCCTCGGGAATGCGGCGCTGGCGTCGAGGGCCCGCAAGGCCCCTGGCTTCGCCTTGCTCGGCGAGCCAGGACAGGCCTGGGACCTGGTGCTGGAGCTCAAATCGATGGCTGACGTCGGCCTGGTCGGGTTCCCCTCAGCCGGCAAGTCGTCGCTGGTCGCGGTGCTGTCGGCAGCCCGGCCCAAGATCGCGGACTACCCGTTCACCACACTGGTGCCCAACCTCGGCGTGGTCCAGGCCGGCGAGCAGACCTTCACGATCGCGGACGTGCCCGGCCTGATCCCTGGCGCCAGCCAGGGCAAGGGCCTCGGCCTGGACTTCCTGCGCCACATCGAGCGCTGCGCGGTGCTGGTGCACGTCGTGGACCTGGCCACCGAGGAGCCGGGGCGGGACCCGGTGTCCGACGTGGACGCCATCGAGGCCGAACTGGCCCAGTACACCCCCGTGCTCGGCGGCGCACTGGCCGACCGACCGCGGGTCATCGCGCTGAACAAGGTGGACCTGCCGGAGGCCGCCGAGCTCGCCGAGCTGGTACGGCCCGACCTCGAAAAGCGCGGCTGGCCGGTATACGCGATCTCGACCACCACCAGGCAGGGTTTGCGCGAGCTGACGTTTGCGCTGGCCAGACTGGTGGCCGCGCACCGGGCGGCGCAGCCGCCGCCCTCGCCGACCAGGCTGGTGCTGCGCCCGCAGGCAGTGGACGACACCGGCTTTGCCGTCGAGCCCGATCCGGAGCTGCCGGGAGGCTTCCTGGTGCGGGGTGAGCGGCCGCTGCGCTGGGTGCGGCAGACCAACTTCGCCAACGACGAGGCGGTCGGCTACCTGGCCGACCGGCTGGCCAGGCTAGGCGTCGAGGATGAGTTGGCCAGGTTGGGCGCGCAGCCGGGCGCCACGGTCACCATTGGGGACGTGACGTTCGACTGGCAGCCGGCCACTTCGGCCGGGATGGCCGGCGTGCTGGCCGGGCGCGGCACGGACCCGCGGTTGGACCGCAGCACGCGGACCTCGGCCGCCGAGCGCAGGGCCGCCCGTGACGTCCGCCGGGCACCCGGCGAACCCGGCATCGGCGAACCCGGCATCGGCGAACCCGGCATCGACGAGACCGACGAACCCGGTGAGCCGTGAGCACCAGGGAAGCGGTGGCGCTGGCCCGGCGGCTGGTCGTCAAGGTCGGGTCCTCGTCGCTGACCAGCCTCGACGGCGGTCTGGACCTGGCTAGGCTCACCGGGCTGGTCGACGTGCTGGCCGCCCGGATCGCGGCCGGCTCGCAGGTCGTGGTGGTGTCCAGCGGCGCCATCCCGGCCGGCCTCGCCCCCCTGCGGCTGGCCAGGCGGCCGCGTGACCTGGCGACCAAGCAGGCCGCGGCCTCGGTCGGGCAGCTGCAGCTCGCGCACGCATACACCACCGCGTTCGCCAGGCACGAGCTGGTCGTCGGCCAGGTGCTGCTGACCGCCGACGACGTGGTGCGCCGCGCCCACTACCGCAACGCACAGCGCACCCTGTCGCGGCTGCTCGCGCTGGGCGCGGTCCCTGTGGTCAACGAGAACGACACGGTGGCCACCGAGGAGATCCGGTTCGGCGACAACGATCGGCTGGCCGCGCTGGTGGCGCACCTGGTCGGGGCGGACGCGCTGGTGCTGCTCTCGGACGTGGACGCGCTCTACGACGGCGACCCGCGGCGCGGCGGCGCGGCCCGCATCGGCGAGGTGCGCGGCCCGGCCGACATTCGGCATGTCGAGGTGCGCGGCGCCGGGGCGCTCGGCACCGGGGGCATGGCGTCCAAGCTGGCCGCGGCCTCGCTGGCGGCCGGCGCCGGCATCCCCGTGCTGCTCGCCGGCGCGTCCCAGGCGGCCGACGCGCTGGGTAAGGCGGACGTGGGCACGGCCTTCGCGCCGACCGGGTCGCGGCTCTCGGCCAGGCGGTTCTGGCTGCGGCATGCGGCGGACGCCACCGGCCGGCTGCACCTGGACGCCGGCGCGGTGGCCGCCGTGGTGGGCCGGCGCCGCTCGCTGCTCGCGGCCGGCATCACGGCCGTTGACGGCGAGTTCTCTGCGGGCGATGTGGTCGAGCTCGCCGGCCCGGACGGCTCCGCGGTCGCCCGTGGCGTGGTGGGCTACGACGCCGGCGAGCTGCCGGCTCTCATCGGCCGTTCGTCGCATGAGCTGCCGGCCGAGCAGCGCCGCGAGGTGGTGCATGCCGACGATCTGGTTCCGCTCCACGAGAGTGTGAGAGGCTCGTGAGCGCTTGTCAGTGCCAGCGCACATGTCACTACTTCCGAGGCCTTCATGTCTCAGCCCGAGTGGCCGACCGTCGATCTCGACCGGACCCGGCCGAGCGGCCAGGAGTGGCCGGAGCGGCCCACGCCGGAGGCGCCGCGCCGGCGTAGGCGTCGCTGGTTGGCCATGGTCGCTGTCGCGCTGGTCTGCGCGCTGTTGGCGTTCGCCACCGTGACCACCGTCGCCGCTCGGCGCACTCTCGCCGGCGTCGCGCTTCCCGTGCCGGCCACGACCTCGCAGGCGCCAACGACGGCGCCGCCGTCGAGCACGCCGCCGCAGCCGAAGCCGATCTATATGTTGGCCGACCACCCGCTGCTGGCGTCCGGCATCACGCTGCCGGACTCGACCTGCACGCTGCCGCCGTTCCGCCGCGACACGGCTGGCCTGACCGCCTACTACCAGGCGTTCGTCGGCTGCATGAGCACCACCTGGCAGCCGGTGCTGCAGGCCCGCGGCCTGCCGTTCGAAGCGCCGCACCTGAACCTGTCCGAGCATCCCGGCGAGACCGGCTGCGGCAACCCGGACTCCGATCCGGAGCTCGGCGAGTTCACCGCCATGTACTGCCCCGCGGATACGACGCTGTACCTGCCGGTCGACCGGCTCACCAAGGTGGACCGCGGCCGGGCGAGCAGCCACCTGGCGGTCCTCGCGCACGAGTACTCCCACCACGTCCAGCAGCTCAGCGGCCTGTTGTGGGCCGCGGCAGAGGAGGCCGACCGGGTCGGCGACGACACGCCGGAGGCCAACCAGGTCACCCGCCGCAGCGAGTTGCAGGCCAACTGCTTCGCCGGCCTCTTCCTCGCCGCCGCCGCCGGCCGCGGCTCGATCACACGCACCCTGGCCAGCCAGGCCGTCGGCGAGTTCCGAAACGGCGCCCTGCCCGAAACGCATGGCACCGCAGCGCATCAGGCCGCCTGGGCCAAGAAGGGCTACCAGCAGCGCACCACCGCGGCGTGCAACACCTGGGCGGCGCCAGCGTCCGAAGTCGGCTGACCGGCCGCGCCCACGTACGCTGTCGGGCGTGACGGCCGTGGCAGCACAGACCCGAGATCAACGCGACGTGGACCTGCGGGAGGAGGTGCACGCCGCGGCCCGCCTCGCCCGCACCGCCGCCATCACCCTCGCAATCACCCCGAGCGCCGCCAAGGACGCCGCGCTGCAGGCCATGGCCGAGGCGCTCGTGGCGCGGGCGTCCGAGATCGTCGAGGCGAACGAGCGGGACCTGGCCGCCGGCCGCGACGCCGGCCTGTCCACGGCGTTGCTGGACCGGCTGGCGCTGCCGGCCGACCGGATCACCGGGGTGGCCGACGGGCTGCGCGTGGTCGCCGGGCTGCCCGACCCGGTCGGCCAGGTGGTCCGCGGCGGGGTGCTGGCCAACGGCCTCGAGCTGCGCCAGGTCCGGGTGCCGCTCGGCGTGGTCGGGATCGTCTACGAGGCGCGGCCAAACGTCACGGTGGACGCCGCCGGGTTGGCGCTCAAGGCCGGCAACGCCGTGCTGCTGCGCGGCTCGTCCTCGGCGCGGCACACCAATGCCGCGCTCGTCTCGGTGCTCCGTGCCGCCCTGGCCGACAGCGGCCTGCCGGCCGACGCCGTGCAACTGCTGCCCAGCGAGGACAGAGCCAGCGTCCGGCACCTGATCACGGCCCGCGGGCTGGTCGACGTGGTGCTGCCCCGCGGTGGCGCCGGGCTGATCGACGCCGTGATCCGGGAGGCCACCGTGCCGACCATCGAGACCGGGGTTGGCAACTGCCATGTCTACGTCGACGCCGCGGCCGACTTGGACGCCGCCGAGCGGATCGTGCTCAACTCCAAGACCCGCCGCCCCTCGGTGTGCAATGCCGCCGAGACCGTGCTGGTGCACGCCGCGGTCGCGGACCGGTTCGTGCCCCGCCTGGTGGCCGCCCTGCGATCGGCCGGCGTCACCGTGCACGGCGACCGGACCGTCGTCGCACTGGCCGGCGAGGTCGGCGATGGCGGCGGGGCGGGCGATGCCCGCGTCGTGGCCGCCACCGACACCGACTGGGACACCGAGTACCTCTCACTGGACATCGCCGCCGCCGTGGTGAGCAACCTCGACGACGCCGTAGCGCACATCGCCAAGCACGGCTCTGGTCACACCGAGGCCATCGTCACCACCGACATGGCCGCGGCCAGGTCGTTCACGGCTCGGGTGGACGCCGCCGCGGTCATGGTCAACGCCTCCACCGCGTTCACCGACGGCGGCGAGTTCGGCATGGGCGCCGAAATGGGCATCTCCACTCAGAAACTGCACGCCAGGGGCCCGATGGGGCTGCCGGAACTCACCTCGACCAAGTGGATCGTCTGGGGCGACGGGCACACCCGCTCCTAGCCGGGGTGGCCCCGCTGGGCAGCAAGCGAGCGCACCACCACCAGCACGTCGTCGAAGTCGGCGACGTCGACCACCCCGCGCATCGGCCGGTTCCACGGTCGGGCCCAGCGGCAGACCACCGAATCCGGCCGGTGCCGATGCAGCGCCGCGAGCTGTTTTGGGGAGTCCTCGACGTAGACGTCGCAGCCCACCGAGGGCTTGTCCGAGGTGATGTGCACCTCACGAAGCGGGAGGTCCAGCGTGGCGAGCCAGCCCAGCGTGTCCGGAATGGCCCAGTTCGGCTTGGTCGTGATGATCGCAACGTGGGCCTCGTGGATCAGCCGGCGCAGCCCGTCGACCGCGCCGGGGTACGGCGCCAGCGACGCGAACAGGCTGCGGCCGTCGTTGCCGGCGGTCCGGGCCCACCGCCAGAACTCGGTCATGGTACGGAACGAGGTGAGCTCGACCGGTGCGTGCCAGGTGGTCACCTGGTCGGCGTGCAGGCCGGCGCCGAACGCGGCGTTGTACAGCTCGATCCAGCCACCGGTGAAGTCGGCGACCACGCCGTCGAGATCCACACCCACCCGCACCGCCACCACGGCAGGACAGTACCCGCGGCTGGTCGCCTACCCTGTTTGACCATGTCCGGACGTCGCCTGGGGGTGATGGGCGGCACGTTCGACCCGGTCCACCACGGACACCTGGTGGCCGCGAGCGAAGTGGCCGCCCGGTTCGAGCTCGACCAGGTGATCTTCGTGCCGACCGGTCAACCGGTCGGCAAGGGCCACGAGGACGTCAGCCCGGCCGAGGACAGGTACCTGATGACGGTGATCGCGACGGCGTCCAACCCGCGGTTCACCGTGAGCCGGGTCGACGTGGATCGCCGCGGCCCGACGTACACCGTCGACACCCTCGCCGACCTGCGGGAAAGCCATCCGGGCGACGAGCTGTTCTTCATTACCGGCGCCGATGCGTTGGAACAGATCCTGTCCTGGCGGCGGGTGGACGAGCTGTTCGGGCTCGCACACTTCGTCGGGGTGACCCGCCCGGGGTATGACCTCGACGACCACCACCTGCCGCACGGCACGGTCAGCCTGATCGAGGTGCCGGCGTTGACCATCTCCTCGACGGCGTGCCGGGCACGGGTGGCCGCCGGGCTGCCCGTCTGGTACCTCGTTCCGGACGGCGTAGTGCAGTACATCAGCAAGCGCGGGCTCTATGCCCGCGCGACCGGGAAGGCATGACGTGGCAGCTACGGAGCACGCCAGGAAGCTTGCCGTGGTGGCGGCACAGGCAGCCGCGGACAAGAAGGCGCAGGACATCCTGCTGCTCGACGTGTCGGACCGGCTTGTGATCACCGACTGCTTCGTGATCGCCTCGGCGCCCAATGAGCGGCAGGTGCAGGCCATCGTGGACAACATCGAAGAGAAGCTGCTGGCCATCGGCACCAGGCCGGTACGGCGCGAGGGCGCGAGGGAGGGCCGCTGGGTGCTGCTCGACTACGTCGACGTCGTGGTGCACGTCCAGCACACCGAGGAGCGCTCGTTCTACGGCCTCGAGCGACTGTGGAAGGACTGCCCACGGATGGAGTTCTCCGAACACGGCGGGGCCGCCGATGTGTCCACGGTGGACGGCTCCCGGTGACGCTGCACCGGTTGGTGCTGTGGCGGCATGGTGAGACCGACTACAACGCCGATCGCCGGATGCAGGGCCAGCTGGACTCGACACTCACGCCACTTGGCCTGGACCAGGCCAGGCGCGCCGCACCGGTGCTCGCCGCGTTCGAACCGCAGGCGCTGATCACCTCCGACCTGCGCCGGGCGTCCGACACGGCCGCCGTGCTCGCCGAGTACACCGGGCTGGTCGCGGGCACCGACAAGCGGCTGCGCGAGACGCACCTCGGCCAGTGGCAGGGGTACACCCATGCCGAGGTCGATGCCCGGTGGCCAGGGGCGCGGCAGACCTGGCGGCTGGACCCGGAGTGGGCCCCGCCCGGCGGCGAGACCAGGGTCGAGGTGGCGGCCCGCGGCGTCGCCGTCGTGGCCGATCTGGACGCCGGGCAGGCCGGGACCGTGGTGCTGTGCGCGCACGGCGGGCTGATCGCCTCGGTGTCGGCGAGGCTGCTCGATCTTCCGCTACGCAACTGGTCGTCGCTCGCCGGCATCGGCAACTGCCGGTGGACCGTGCTGGAACGGCCGGCGCCGCCCGGGTCGCCCACGGTCTCCCCGGACCTGCCGTGGCGGCTGACGACCTACAACGCCGGCCTACTGGAGTGACCCGTGGCGGTCGCGGTCGTCACCGACTCCACCTCATACCTGCCGCCCGGTGCGGCGGTCTCGCTCGGAGTTCGGGTGGTTCCGCTGCACGTCACCGTGGGCGCCGCCAGCCACCTCGATGGTGTGTCGTTGAGCCCGGCCGACCTCGCGGCCGCCATGTCCGAGAAGGTGCGGGTAGTCACCTCGCGGGCCAGCGTCGCTGAGCTGGCCGCGGTCTACCGGGCCGCGCTGGAGGCCGGGGCGTCCGCCGTGGTCGCAGTGCACCTGTCCCGGCAGCTCTCCGGCACCTGGGAGGCGGCCCGGCTGGCCGCCGAGGAGTTGGGCGGCCCGCGCGTGGTGCGGGTGGTGGACTCGCGATCGGTCGCCATGGGGCTGGGCTTCGCGGTGCTGTCCGCCGCCGTGGCGGCGCGGGACGGCGCGTCGGCCGCCGCGGTGGAGTCGATCGCGGTGGCCACCGCGGCGCGCACCCGGACCTTCTTCTCGGTGGCCACGCTCGAGCACCTCCGCCGTGGCGGCCGGATCGGCACCGCGGCGGCCCTGCTCGGCACGGCGCTGGCGGTCAAGCCGTTGCTGCACGTCGTGAACGGCCAAATCGAACCGTTGGAGAAGGTCCGCACGGCCTCAAAGGCGGTGCTGCGGCTGGCTGAGCACGCCGCCAGGGCCGCCGGCGACGGTCCCTGCCAGGTGGCGGTGCACCACCTCGCCGCGCCCGGCCCGGCCGACCGGCTGGTGGAGCTGGTGCGGCAGCGGCTGCCCGCGCTGACCGACGTCGTCACGTGTGAGCTCGGCGCCGTCCTCGGCGCGCACACCGGTCCCGGTGCCCTCGGACTGGTCGTGCTGCCGTCCGAGTAACCCGCCCACTCTGCCACGGCACACCGACAGCGGGTCGGCATCTGGGGTCGTGGTGGCCCGGTTGTCCACAGGTCGGCGGGTTGTCCACACCCGGGCCGATTGTGGATCTTGGCCGATGCGGTGCCGGCCTACCGTGCGGCGCATGGCACCTCGCTCGACTCGCCGCCACCCGCGTGACCGCCTCGCCCCGTTGCGGGCGCCGGCAGCCCCCGCCGGCGGCTCGGCTCTGGCCGCGGATCCGGAGCCGTTGATCGAGGCGTCCGGGCCTGACGCGCCGCCCCAGGGTGCAGGAGCGGCTGAAGGGCCGTGCGGGGACGGCCCTGGTGGCGGCAGGCATTCGGTCGGGGTGGCCGGCGGTGGGCAGTTGGCGGTGGCCGTAGCGGCAGTGCACGGCGCGTCTGGGCGGCTGGTCCGGCGCTGGCTGCCAGCAGGGGCGGGGCGCTGCCTGCTGGCTGGCGCGGGGCGATGGCGGCTGGATCCCGGCCGCCGTGGCGCGCTGCTGCTGACAGCGGTCGTGCTGCTCGGCGCAACGCTGGCCGGGGCGGCTGTGTGGCGGTCGCGGCCCATGCCGGAACCCACGCCGGCATTGGCCGCGGTCGAGGTCAGCGGCACCGCGCCGTCCGGCGGCGCCGCGCAGCCCGGCGGCCAGCTGGTGGTGAGCGTGGGCGGGCAGGTGGCGCGTCCCGGCCTGGTGCGGCTGGCGCCGGGCGCCAGGGTCGCGGACGCGGTCGAGGCGGCCGGTGGCCCGGTGCCCGGAGCCGACCTCACCGGCCTGAACCTGGCCCGGCGCCTCTCCGACGGCGAGCATGTGGTGGTCGGACCGGCCGGACCGGCGGCCGCGGCCGCCGACGCGGCACAGCCGGCCGGTGACGGCCCGTCGGGTCGACGGGTCGACCTCAACACCGCGACGCTGGCCGAGCTGGACGCCCTTCCGGGCATCGGACCGGTGACCGCGCGCCGCATCCTGGACTGGCGCTCGGCCCACGGCCGGTTCGCCGGTGTCGACCAGCTCCGCGAGGTCGACGGCATCGGTGAGGCCCGGTTCTCGCAGCTGCGCGACCTGGTGACGGCGTGAGCGCCGCACCGCCTGAGCCGGCGCGCACCGACCTGCGCCTGGTGCCGGCCGCGCTGGGCTCGTGGGCCGCGGTGCTCGCCGGGCTGTGGGTGGGCTGGGTGGCCGCGGTGGTGTTCGCCGTCGGCGGCGCCCTGGTGGCCGCGGTCGGTGCGGTTGCGCCGTACCGTCGGTGGGCACCGTGGCTGGCCCGGGCATCCGCCGCGCTGCTTGCGGCCGGCGCGGCCACGTCGGCGACAGCGCTCGTCACGGCCGCCCAGGCGCACCACGCCGGCACGCACCCGCTGCGCGAGGCGGCGGCCGCTTCGGCGGCGGCCACGATCCGCGTGAAGATCACCGACGACCCGCGGCCCTTGCGCCAGCCTGGGTACGCCGGCCGGCCAGGCGGTGCCGAGCGGTACGCCGTCGCGGCCGAGCTCAGCGAGGCCACCGTGGCCGGTCAGACCTGGCGCGGCGGTGGCCGGGTGCTGCTGCTGGCGCCGGCGGACGGCTGGCCGGACCTGCTGCCGGGGCAGCGGGTCACCGCGGAAGGGCTGCTCGCGCCGCCAGCGCGCAAGGACCTCACCGTGACCGTGCTCCAGGTGCGCGGGCCGCCCCGAGACGTCGGGCCGCCGCCATGGTGGCAGCGGGCGGCCGGCACCGTTCGCGACGGGCTGCGCCAGACCGCGGCCGTGCTGCCGCCACGGCAGGCCGGCCTGCTGCCCGGTCTGGTGGTCGGCGACACCCGCGCCGTTCCGCCCGAGGTCACCGAGGAGTTCCGGGTGGCCGGGCTGTCCCACCTCACCGCGGTGTCTGGAACGAATCTGGCGATCGTCTGCGGCGCGGTGCTCGTGCTGCTGCGCACGCTGCGGGTCGGCCCGCGGACCGCCGCCGTGCTGGCGGGCGCCGCGCTGGTCGGGTTCGTGGTGCTGGCGCGGCCGTCGCCGAGCGTGCTGCGGGCCGCGGTGATGGGTGGCATCACACTGCTCGCGCTGCTGCTCGGCCGCGGCCGGTCGGCCCTGCCGGCGCTCGCGGTGGCCGTGCTCGGCCTGCTGATCGTCGATCCGGAGCTGGGCGTCGAGCCGGGGTTCGCGCTATCGGTGCTTGCCACCACGGCCCTTGTGGTGGTGGCACCCCGCTGGTCTGCGGCCCTGCGTGAGCGCGGTGTCCCCGCGGGCGTGGCCGAGGCGCTCACCGTGCCGGTTGCCGCGCACCTGGCCACTGCGCCGCTGGTCGCGGCGCTCTCCGGGCAGATCAGCCTCGTCGCGGTGGTGGCCAACCTGCTCTCGGCGCCGGCCGTCGCGCCGGCGACGGTGCTCGGCGCACTGGCCGCCGTCTTGAGCCCGCTCAACGGCGGCGCCGCCGAACTGGTGGTGCGGCTTGCCGGCCCGTTTGTCGGCTTGTTGGTCGCCGTCGGGCACCAGTGCGCCGTGCTGCCGGGAGCGGCGGTTCACTGGCCGGCGGGCGCCACCGGTGGGCTGCTGCTGGCCGGCGTCGTGATCATGGCGCTCGTGTTGCTACGACTGCGCCGGCTCCGCTCCCTGCTCGCCGCCGCGCTGCTCGGTGCGCTGATCGTGCTGGTGCCGACCCGCTTCGTGCCGCCGGGATGGCCGGCCACCGGGTGGGCGGTGGTGGCGTGCGACGTTGGCCAGGGCGACGCTCTGGCGCTGGCCACCAGCGACCCCGATCGGGCCGTTCTGATCGACGCCGGCCCCGACCCCGGCGCCGTGCAGGCCTGCCTGGAACGGCTCGGCGTACGCCGCGTGCCGCTGGTGGTGCTGAGTCATCTGCACGCCGACCACATCGGTGGCCTCGCCACACTGCTCGACGGTCGCACCGTCGGTGCCGTCGCAATCGGCCAACTGCATCAACCGGCCTGGGCGTTCGACCAGGTCCGCAGGCTCACCGGACAGGTCGGTGTGCCGCTCGTCGAGCTGCAGGCCGGCCAGCGGTTGTCGTGGCCGGGGCTGTCCATCGAGGTGCTCGGCCCGCGCCGGCGGCCGCCGGCGCTCGGCGGCGACGACGGCACCCCGGTGAACAACGCGTCGCTGGTGCTCCGCGCCGACACCGGTGCCGGCCGGGTGCTGCTCGCTGGCGACGTCGAGATCGCCGCGCAGGCCGACCTGCTCGCCGCCGGCGTCGACCTGCACGCCGACGTGCTGAAGGTGCCGCACCACGGGTCGCGATACTCCTCGCCGGACTTCCTCGCTGCGGTGCGGCCAAGGATTGCGCTGGTCAGCGTTGGTGCCGGCAACCGCTACCGGCACCCGAGCCGGGAGACCCTCGGCGCACTGGCCGGCGCCGGAGCCACCGTGCTGCGCACCGACGAACGCGGTGACATTGCCGTGACCGGCGGCCCGCCGGCGCTGTCCTTTGTGGCCCGTGGCTACCCGCGCGCACCACCGGGGTAGCGCCCGTGACGTCGGCCGGAGCCGCGGGGGCGCGCCGCGGCCGTCAGCCGTCGCGGGCCAGCGCGGCCGGTCGTCAGCCGTCAGCCTGCCAAGGCGGCGCGCACGGCGGCGGTCGAGGGCGGCACGGTGGCCCGCGGCCCGACCTTGCCGGCGATGGCGTCCAGCGTCTTCAGGCCATCCCCCGTGATCAGCAGCACGGTCTCGGCGTCCGGGTCGAGCAGGCCAAGGTCGAGCAGCTTGCGGGCGCATGCCACGGTGACGCCGCCGGCGGTCTCGGCGAAGACGCCCTCGGTGCGGGCCAGCAGCCGGATACCCTCGACCAGCTCGTCGTCGGAGACGTCCTCGACCGCTCCGCCGGTGCGGCGCACCGCGTCCAGCACGTACGGTCCATCGGCCGGCGAACCGATGGCCAGCGACCGGGCGATGGTGTCCGGGCGCACCGGGGACACCACGTCGTGCCCGGCCTTGAAGGCCGCGGACACCGGGGAGCAGCCGGTGGCCTGCGCGCCGTACACCCGGTACGGCGTGGGCTCAACCAGCCCGAGCGAGCCCAGTTCGCGAAAGCCCTTGTCGACCTTGGTCAGCTGCGATCCGGAGGCCACCGGGACAACGATCTGGGCCGGCAGCCGCCAGCCGAGCTGCTCGGCCACCTCGAAGCCGAGGGTCTTGGAGCCCTCGGAGTAGTAGGGCCGCACGTTGACGTTGACGAACGCCCAGTCCTCGTGGTCGGCGGCTAGCTCGGTGGCCAGCCGGTTGACGTCGTCGTAGCTGCCGTCCACGGCGATCAGGGCGCAGTCGTACACGGCGGTGGTGAGCACCTTGGCCCGCTCCAGCGAGGAAGGCACCAGCACGACCGCGTCCCAACCGGCGCGGGCGGCGGCGGCGGCCACCGCGTTGGCCAGGTTGCCGGTGGACGGGCAGGCGAGCACCGAGAATCCGAGCTGGCGGGCCGCCGCCAAGGCGACGGCGACCACCCTGTCCTTGAACGAGTGGGTGGGGTTGCCGGTGTCGTCCTTGATCCAGAGCCGGCGCACACCAAGGGCGGTGGCCAGCCGGTCGGCGCGCACCAGCCGGGTCAGCCCGGGTTCGGTGTTGGGGTGGCGGTCCACGTCCGCCGGCACCGGCAGCAGGCCGCGGTAGCGCCAGATGGACCGCGGGCCGGCCTCGATGTCGGCACGGGTCACGGTGCCGAAGTCGTAGGCCACCTCCAGCGGGCCGAAACACTGCGCGCAGGCGAACTCGGCGGCCAGCGGCACCTCCGTGCCGCATTCGCGGCAGACCAGCGCCCGTGCCGGACCAAGATCGAGACCGCCGGGGGCGTAGCGAGTCGAATCGACGACAGTTGTCATGGCGAGGTCTCCTCATCTGTCCCGCACAAGCGGCGGGTCGGAATTGGCACCGTGGTCGTCTGCCGTACCTCGTGATGGAGTGATCAGACGCCGGTTGCCGGGGCTTCGTCGGGCCGTTCCCTCTGCCCCTCTGGATGAGCCATCTGTAGTTGTGATCTCGACAGTACGGCATGCCTGGCGGACCGAGCCACCCGAGTTCCGTGATCTGAGAGCGGGATCGCAGTGCCGAAGAGACGCGGTGCCGAAGTAGACGCGGTGCCGAAGTAGACGCAGTGCCGAAGTAGACGCAGTGCCGAGGTGGACGAGGAGTGGCACGATGCGCTGGTGCCGCCAGCCCTCGCCCCGTCGCCGTTGCATCTGATCGTCGGCGAGGAGGAGCTGCTGGTCGAACGCGCCGTGCAGGCCGCGGTCACGGCCGCCCGGCTGGCCGATCCGGACGTCGAGGTGCGGCGGGTGCACGCCGCGCAGCTCACCGATGCCGAGCTGGCCGAGCTGGCCGGGCCGTCGCTGTTCGCCGAGAACCGGGTGCTGGTGCTGGACGCCGCACACGAGGCCGGCAAGGACGCTGCCGACACCATCGCCCGCTACCTGCCAGATGTCGCCGACGGGCTCACCGTGGTGCTGGTACACAACGGCGGCAGCCGCGGCCGCCCGTTGTTGGATGCGGCGCGGGCGGCCGGTGCCACCGTCGTGGAATGCCCGAGGATCACCCGGCCGTCCGACCGCGAAGCGTTCGTCCGCGGTGAGGTGCGCCGGGTCGGCGGCAAGGCTGACCCGGCGGCGGTGACCGCGCTGATCGAGGCAGTCGGCTCCGACCTGCGGGAGCTGGCCGCGGCCGTGGGACAGCTCGTCGCCGACACCGGTGGCACGGTGACCGAGCAGGCGGTGCGGCGTTACCACCGCGGCAAGGCCGAGGTGACCGGGTTCGTCGTCGCCGAGAAGGCCGTCACCGGCGACCGGGCCGCCGCGCTGGAGGCGCTGCGCTGGGCCATGCTGCTCGGAGTGCCACACGTGCTGGTCGCCGATGCGCTGGCCGACGCGGTCCGCACGGTGGTCCGGGTCAGCGACGCCTCACGGGGCGGCGGCGACCCGCACCGGATCGCGCAGCAGCTCGGCATGCCGCCATGGAAGGTGCGCAGGGCCCTCGGCCAGTCGCGCGGCTGGCGGCCGGCCGCGCTGGCCGAGGCGATGGCCGTGGTCGCCGAGGTGAACGCCGACGTCAAGGGCGTAGCGGCGGACCCGGACTACGCGCTACAGCGGGCCGTGCTGCGGATTTGCGAGGCCCGCACCGCGGGCCGCTAGAGCCTGTTGGCGCGGTCCGCGATCGCGGACTTCTTGTTGGCCGCCTGGTTGGCGTGGATGATGCCCTTGCTGGCGGCCTTGTCCAGCGCGCGACCGGCGTTGCGGGCCAGGTCGATGGCCTTGTCCCGGTCACCGGCGTCGGCCGCCTCGCGGAACCGGCGGATCGCCGTCTTCAGCGCCGACTTCACGGACTTGTTCCGCTGCCGCGCCTTCTCGTTGGTCTTGATCCGCTTGAGCTGGGACTTGATGTTGGCCACGCGAATGCCTCTGGTCTTCTTTGGTCGGGTGTACGGCGTGCGGCCTCGCACCGGACCGCATCCACGAAGCAACATCGTAACAGCCGCCGGATGACCGGCCCCAATCGCCGACCCGGGCCTAGGCTGGCAGCCATGTTGTTCGGACAGCAGCATGTCGAGCGGTACCAGGCGACCGACGGCGAGGAGGGGTTCCTCTGGCGCAACGGCACGCACATCCTCATCCTGACCACCACCGGCCGGCGCACCGGCGAGCAGCACAGCACGCCGCTGATCTTCCGCGAGCATGGCGACGACTACCTGGTGGTGGCGTCCAGGGGAGGCTCGGACCAGCCGCCGGCGTGGTACCTCAACCTGCAGGCCAACCCGACGGTGGGCGTGCAGATCAAGGGCGACAGGTTCACCGCCCGGGCCAGGACCGCGACCCCGGGGGAGAAGCCGCCGCTATGGCGCGAGATGACCGAGGTGTGGCCGGACTACGACACATACCAGCACAGGACCGACCGGCAGATCCCGGTGGTCGTGCTCGAACGCACCGGCTGACCAGCGGCTGAGCAACGGTGGTCGGGCTCAGCGTGGCGCGGTGGTGCTGACCCAGGACGGGTCCCGGACACCCGGCCGGTACGGCGAGTCGGCCAGCTTGGCCACCACACCGCGCAGCCGGTGCTGCCCGGTGGCGACCAGCAGCGCTTGGCCGTCGTGGTAGACGGGGGAGAGCGTGACGTGCGGCGCGGTGTCCACCCGCACCCGTTCCAGCGTGGCCCGGCGATCGTCGAGCGGGCGATGCAGCAGCGGCACGCCGTACAGCCGCAGCACGTCGAAGATCATGAGCTCGGCCGTCGGACGGCGGTGCCGGTGGCCGTGCCGTTGTTTGTGCCGTTGGCTGTGCCGGGTCCGTTGTCCGCGCGTGGTGAGCGGCGGCGCAGACGGCACGCCGCCGTTCACCACGATGATCTCGCCGTCGAACACGGCGTCGCGCAACCGTCCGGCGAGCTCGCCGAACTCGGGAAACCGGGCCGTGACGTCCCGCTCCTCGGTCGTGGTCAACCGCAGCGTGCCCGCGGCCACCTCGGCCAGCACCCGGAGCCCGGCCCACTGCACCTCGTACCGCCACAGCTCGCCCTCCGGCAACGGGCCCGGAGTGGCGAACATCGGCCGCATTGGACCATTCTGGCGGTGCGGTTCGGTATCGGCGGCGAAGCCACGCGGGGAAGGCGTCATACGAATGCGAGCGATCTGGCACGGCGTGGTGTCCTTCGGGCTGGTCAGCGTCGCGGTGCGGTTGTACGCGGCGACCTACAACCACGACATCCGCTTCCACCAGGTGCACCACGAGGACGGCGGCCGCATCCATTACAAGCGGGTCTGCGACCTGTGCGGCCGCGACGTGGAGTACGTGGACATCGCCAAGGGCTACGAGACCGAGGACGGCGAGCTGGTCATGCTGGACAGCGACGACATGTCGTCGCTGCCGCTGTCCAGTAGCCGCGAGATCGAGGTCGTCGAGTTCGTGCCGGCCGAGCAGGTCGACCCGCTGCTGCTGGACCGCAGCTACTACCTGGAGCCCGACGCCAAGGCGGTCAAGCCATACGCGCTGCTGCGCGAGGCGTTGCGCAAGGCCGACCAGATGGCCGTGGTCAAGGTGGCCCTCCGGCAGCGGGAGACGCTGGCCCTGCTGCGGGTGCGGGACAACATCATCGTCCTGCAGACCATGCTGTGGCCCGACGAGGTGCGGGTGCCGGACTTCCAGACCCTGGCCGACGACGTGCCGCTGCGGCCGCAGGAGCTGCAGATGGCCGAGGTACTGATCAACAGCCTGAGCGCCGAGTTCGACCCGTCCCAGTTCGACGACGAGTACAAGAAGGCGGTCGAGGACCTCATCGACTACAAGCGCACCCACGGTGGTGCGCGTCCGGCGCCGGCCGCCGCAACCGCCGCCGGCGAGCCCA
>DASXTS010000507.1:0-5445 GCA_036505275.1 Pseudonocardiaceae bacterium | reverse complement strand
AGCCGCACCTGCTGGTCACCCTGTCCTACGAGTCCCTGGTCGGGCAGCTGGGCGCGGAGCCGGCACGCCTGAGTTGGGTGGGGCCGATCAGCGGCGCCGACGTGCGCATGCTGGCCTGCGATTGCAGTGTGATTCCCGCGGTTTTGAACAGTGCGGGTGAGGTGCTGGACATTGGGCGCAAGACAAGGGTGTGGCCGATCGCGATCCGCCGGGCCGTCGAGTTGCGCGATCGGACCTGCCAGTTCGCCGGGTGTGAGGTACCGGCGCAACATTGTGATATTCACCATAAGCGGCCGTGGGCGGTCGGTGGGCCAACGGATTACCACAATGGCGTGCTGGCCTGCCGCCATCACCACACCCAGGCGCACAAGTACTGCGCCATCTTCCGAGCCGACGGCCGATTCACCGTCAACCGCAATTAACATCAACCCGCGATTGCCTGTGCCCGAGCTCGTGCCGGCCGTCCCTCCTTCGCCGGGGCCGGTCGGGCATGCTGCTCAGCGAGTCGCGGGTGCAGGCCCGCACGGCCGATGGGGCCCTCGTGCTCCTGCGCGATCAGGACCGGGCCAAGTGGGATCGCAGGATGATCGAAGAAGGACAGGCGATGCCCACAATCGGGCTTGCGCCGTAGGTGCGCGGGCACGCAACATCCACTTAGGGCCCGCGGACGCCGGTAGCGAAGTGGTGGTCCACCTCCGGACAGGGCACGACTCACCAGGTAATGGAGGAAACCTGCCGATGGCAGCGGCATCGATCAACACCGCGGGCGTGATCCTGGTGCTCGTCCCCACCGTCGTGTACGGGGGCGTCTCCCTGCTCGGCTTCATCTCCCGCCGGACCCCCGGCTACCTCGACAACCCCGTCCGCCAGAACCTCTTCCGCGCCGGCCACGCCCACGCTGGCGTGCTCATCATCCTCGCCCTCGTTGGCCTGCTCTATGTCGATCAGGCCAACCTCAGCGATGGCCTCAAGCAGATGGTCCGCACCTTCCTGGTCTCCGGCCCGATCCTGCTGCCGATCGGCTTCTTCCTCTCGGTGGTCTCGCCCCGCGCCGAGCGGCCCAACCGTCTCATCCTGTTCGCCTATGCGGGTGCCGTGCTGCTCGCCATCGGTACGCTCACCCTCGGCATTGGACTACTACGCGCCTGACGCCGCGCGGCCGGCAACCGACCCCGTGATCGCGCTGAGCGCGCTTGAGGGCAGACTTACCCGCAGACGGAAGCGCTGGACAGCACGGGAGCTCCATGCCTCTGCATTTGATCGTGGGTGCCGGCCCTGTCGGCACCGCCACCGCTGAGCTGCTCGCCTCCCGCGGCGAGCAGGTGCGGATCGTGACCCGCAGGGGCGGCGGCCCCGAGCATCCCGCCATCGAGCGGGTCGCCGCGGACGCCACCGACGCCGACCGGCTCGCCGCACTGGCCCAGGGCGCCGCCGCCCTCTACAACTGCGCGAACCCGCTCTACCACCGGTGGCTCACCGACTGGCCGCCGCTGGCGGCCGCGCTGCTGGCCGCGGCCGAGCGGTCCGGGGCCGTGCTGGCCACCGTCAACAACCTGTACGGGTACGGCGAGGTCGACGGCCCGATCACGGCGAACACCCCGCTGGCCGCCACACATCCCAAGCTGCGCCTGCGGGCCGACATGTGGCGCGACGCGCTCGCCGCGCACCAGGCCGGCCGGATCCGGGCCACCGAGGTGCGCGGCAGCGATTACCTGGAAGCAAACTCGATCTTCGAGTTCACGCTCGGCAAGCCGCTGCTGGCCGGCAAGCGGGCGTACGTGCCGGCGCCACTCGACGTTCCGCACAGCTGGACCGCGATCGCGGACGTCGCACGGACTGTGGTGACCGTGGCGGCGGACGAGCGAGGCTGGGGAGATGCCTGGCCGGTGCCGACCAACCCGCCGCTGACCGTACGCCAGCTCTCGACCCGGTTCACCGAGGTGGCCGGCGCCCCGCCGCCGAAGCTGACCGGGATCCCATACCCCGTACTCTGGGTGACCGGTCTGTTCTCGCCGCTTCTCCGCGAACTGCGCACCACCCGCTACCAGTTCACCCGCCCGTTCATCCTGGATTCCACGGTGACCACGGCCACGTTCGGCCTCACTCCGACGCCGCTGGATGACGTGCTGCGCACTGTCGCGGAGCGGCTGCGTCGCCAGGCCTGACCGGGTTCTCACCCGCGCCGCGCGGCCCTCAGTCACGCCGCATCGCCGTCGACGGCGGAACAACGATGTCGCAGGACACACCGTCGGCACGGCCGAGCCGCCGATCCAACGTGACTACCGAGCCACCCACCAACTCTGACCGGGGGTGGCAGGTGGAGGACGCCATCAAGGGCAGCCAGACCACCGCCGAAAAGATCGAGATTGAGACCGGTGTCCTCGGCCGAGACGACCGGATCGGCAGCGACTTCATCTTCTTCGACCGGATGACAAGCACGCCCTTCACACTGCGTTTCGAGAGCGACGACACGACGAACAACTATGAGCTGGACGGACAGTTGTCGGTCACCATCAACCTCTGCCAGGACGAGCTGGACAGGGTGAATATCGCCGAGCACACCATCGCGAACATCAAGGGCCGCATCAGGCAGCTGCACAATGCACCAGAGAGCCCCCGCAACGAGGACGAGATCGCCCGGCTGCAGGCCGCGCTGGTGGCGGAGAACGCGAAACTCAAAGCCGCCAGAAAAGCACACCGGTTGTGCCTCGAGCGGTTCCAGATTCTGGACGACGCCACCGAGGGGACGCGCCCGTGCTAGCCGAGGTGGCGCACCTGCGGCCATATCTCGGCCCAGCTGCGGAGCCGGTTCCGGCACACGAACAGCTGGGTGCCCTGTTCGTCATTGTCCAGCCCGACGCCGTTGTCGATCCGGCCGGCCGGTTCGACCGATCCGAACCATTGTCGCAGCCGCTCGGCTCGGTAGCCGACGGCGATCGTCGGACCGGCCGTCTCCGGCGGCGGGCCCCACAGGCCGTAGCCGTTGTGCCCGCTGTAGGCCGGCGGCAAGCCGAGCTCGTCGCGGTAATGGTCGATGGCGCCAGCCTCGCCGTAGTTGGCGGTGAGCACCACGGCGGTGGCCCGCTCGCCGCTCGGCAGGCCTTGCCACCGCCTGGCCGATCGTCTCCGCGAATGGTCGCCATCCGACCGTCTCACCGGCGTCATGGTTGATGTCGACGATCGGCGTGGCAGCGAGGGACTCGACCGGGACGATGGGCAAGAACAGCACCGCCGAAACCGCCGCGCTGGTCACGAGGGCGGCGGCCAGCAGCGCGGACCGCAGCCGGGTCGCGCCGCGTCCGACCCAGCGCAGAGCGGGTTCGGCGCCGGCGGCCAGCAGCACCGGGTACAGCCCGCACAGGTAATACGGCTTCCCGCCGGTCAACAGGAACAAGATCGCCAGTGCCGCGTAGGCCACCGCGAAGGCCCGGTAGAGCCGCAGTTGCGGATCCCGCAGCAGCCGCACGAGGCCGGCGACCCACACCGGCACCAGCACCGGGCTGATCAGCACGAGCTGGAACGGGATGAACAGGTACCACGGCTCGCTGGTACCCGAACTGCCGGCGGCGATCGAAGTGGCGACGTCGAGCTGCGGCCATCCGTGGGCGGTCTGCCAGACCAGGAACGGCGCCCACGCCAGCAGCGCGATCACGCCGGCCAGCCACGGCCATGGGCTGCGCAAGGCCGCACGTGGACCCACCAGCAGGAGGCCGACAAGCAGTCCGCCGAGCAGGAACCCGACCAGCACCTTGTTCTGCAGTCCGATCGCGGCAACCACCCCGACCGCAAGCCAGCTCGGCCCGCCAGTGCGCAGCGCCCGGACGATCAGCCAGCTCAGCGCGGTCCATGCGAGCAGGTCGAACGTCGCGGTGGACATCAGGTGCCCGACGGCGGTCAGGTAGGTTGACACCGCCATCGCGGCCCCGGCCAGCAGCTGCGGCCCGCGGCCACCGCCGAACTCGCGCGCCAGCAGCGCGGTGAGCACGACGACCACGCCGACCGACAGCGCCGAGAGCAGCCGCAGCGCCACCAGCGAGTCGCCGAACAGCTCGGTGACCAGCCGTGCGAGCAGTGGCGTGAGCGGTGGTTGGTCGGGATAGCCCCAATCCAGCTCGCGGCCGGCGCGTACGAAGTACAGCTCGTCGCGGTGGTAGCCGTACCCCCCGCTGAACGCAACATGGACGCTGGCGAGCACACCCGCGATCACAGCGATCATGGGCCAGGCGGCCGCCGGGCGAGTTCCCGCTCGGGACGTCGTCGCAGTCGTCTCGGTCGTCGCGCTCGTCTCCGCCATCCGCCAGCACCCCCGGCCGCCGAGGTCAGACGTCCGTGCTCAGCAGCTCCCGGAGATGGAGTCGAACTCCAGCGCTCGCCAGAGCTCCTGCTTCCAGAACTCGGTGGAGAATCCCATGATCCCCCAGAGGTGCGCGGTCGTGCGAGTAGAACTGGTTCTCGAATGGCATCAGGTGTCCAGTCTGCCGAGGTCGGCGGCTGTGATCGTTTCGCATGTCACGGCGGCCGGGATGGGCGCGAAACGGCCGGTGGGCTCCCACGGTGCCCGCGGGTGGGCTTATCGGTTGCGGAACTGTCCGCCGCACAGCCGCAGCGCATCCGCGGTCAGGACGCCGTCCGCGCCGTACGCGACGTAGATGGCCCCGACCTCGCCGGGCTGGCCGAGGTGGACGTTGACGTGCAGCGGGTGTCGCCGATTGGGCGCGAACCCGTCCGCATGCGGCAACTGCACGTATTTTTCCCCACCGTCCGGCGCCAGCAGCACGCAGTCCCCGTTGCCGACGACCCGGAAATGGGTATGGTCGGCGGCCGCCGGGGTCGCCCCCAGAACAAGTGCGCTGGCGGCCAGTGGAACGACCAGCAGTATGCGACGCATCGAGACCTCCTCGCGGTGCCTGCCCCGCACCAGCCTGCACTAGACCTCCCGCCACCGGAAGACGGTCGCATACTGCGGCTGAGATCGGTCAGCCCGCGGAATGTCGGAGCGCGATCATCTCGCCCGACCGTTCGGGCAATCCTCTTTGTGAATACACGCCATGCGGCGACGTTCGCAGGCGCGTGCAGGACGCTCTATTGGACCGACACGTGCGCGGGCGCGGCGGCCGGCTTGGCCATGTCGAGCAGAGACACGCCCACGCCGTAGGTCAGGAAGTTGCTGTCAGGCATCAACTCGAGCAGGCAGGCGGTCCGCCGTTCCGCGGGCAGCAGCGAGGCCAGCCGCTTCGACCCGGATTCGATGCCAACCGAGCCGGCGGGATGCATCGTAAACGGGCGCGGAACGTGCGGTGGCTGGTATGCCCTGGTGGAGGTCATGCTGGCCTCGGGGTCACGTGGTAGGTCTCGATCAACGTCCAGGTCGTGCCGTCATCCATGGACGCTTCGTTGCGCCAGATGATGTCGGCCGGGTCGGCGGCGTCCCAGATCATGCGCAGC
>DASXTS010000506.1:0-7203 GCA_036505275.1 Pseudonocardiaceae bacterium | reverse complement strand
GACGACGCGCGCACCGCCGGGCAGCGGCGGGCGGATGCGCTGACCGAGTTGTGCCGGCGGGCGTTGGACGGCGGTGGGCTGCCGGAGGTGAACGGGGAGAAGCCGCACCTGCTGGTCACCCTGTCCTACGAGTCGCTGGTCGGGCAGTTGGGCGCGGAGCCGGCAAGCCTGAGTTGGGTGGGGCCGATCAGCGCCGCGGACGCGCGCATGCTGGCGTGCGATTGCTCGATCATCCCCGCGGTGCTCAACAGTGCCGGTGAGGTGCTGGACATTGGCCGCAAGACCCGGGTGTGGCCGATCGCCATCCGCCGGGCCATCGAACTCCGGGATCGCACCTGCCAGTTCGCCGGGTGTGAGGTGCCGGCGCAGCATTGTGATATTCATCATAAGCGGCCGTGGGCGGAAGGCGGGCCGACCAGCTACCAGGGCGGGGTGCTCGCCTGCCGCAACCACCACACCCAGGCCCACAGGTACGGCGCGACCTTCCGACCGGACGGCCGATTCACCGTAAACCGCAACTAGGCCGAGCAGTCGAAGCCCATTCGCGTCAGCTGCGCACTGATGTGTTTCAGGTAGCCAGGTCGCTGGCATTGAATGGCGGTTCGGCAGCGTGGCAGCCAGGGTGATGGCAGCGGCCAGGACAATGGCCGTGGCGGTGAGGGCGATCGCGGCGAGATGTCCCCAGAACGCCCCCAGAACGGCCCACAGACCGCCGGCGGAGACTGCGACAACGGCGGCGCCGAAGGCTGGGTCGGGGAAGCGGCGCGCCTGCTGCGAGGTAAACCAAGGTCAACTTGTAGTGGTGTCGGCGTCGGCGGCGAGGCGGTTGGCCAGCACGTTGAGGATGTGGCGTAGCTGCATCCACCACTGGTTGATCGGGCGGCGGTGCTCCCAGTCGGCCAGGTCTTGGGCGTCGCGTAACGAAAGTACGCGGACATTGCCTTCGTGCAGCCCGATCACCGCGCTGTCGGCCTCACCGGAGTCGATCTGGTTGCTCAGCCAGTCGATGGAGTGGTGGGCGAGGCGGGTGGCGAGGATCCGGTCGAATGGGGACGGAGTGCCACCCTGCTGGGTCTGCCCGAGCACGACTTCGCGGGCGTCGAACAGGCCCTGGCTCTCCTGCTCGAAGAGCCGGCACAGGAACTCGCTCGTGTACATCGGGCTGGCTCTTTCGTTCATCACGGTGAGGAACAGCTTCTGCCCGACTCGGAAGCTCTGCACCATCCGCTCGACGTCAGTCGCCAGGTCCTTGAGCGTGATGCCCTCCTCGTGCAGGTAGACATGCACGGCGCCGCCGGACAGCCCACCGAGCAGCGCCAGGTAACCGCAGAAGCCACCCATCGTCTCTACGACAAAGCAGCGCCGCGACGCGGTTCCGGCCTGCCGCACCCGGTCGATGGAGTCGACGATGAGGTTGAGCGCGCTGTCGCAGCCGACCGACAACTCCGCGTTGGGGATGTTGTTGTCGATCGTGGCCGGCAGCAGGATCGTCGGGACCTGGAACGCGGGATAGCGCTCACGCTCGCCGTACATGGTGCCGGCGGACTGGAACGCGTCCCAGCCACCGATGATCATCAAAGCATCGATTCGATTGTCTTCAAGGCCGCGGCCGATGGCGTACAGGTCCTTGACGGTCGGCACCTTTCGGCTGATCCCCAGTTCGGCGCCGCCGAGAGCGGTCCAACCCTCGACGTCGCCCCACTGCAGCTCGCGGACGTCGCCCTCGGCCAACCCCTGGAAGCTGCGATTGATGCCGAGCATCGTGTGCCCACGGTCCAGCCCGAGGCGCACCGCAGCGGCGGCGGCGGCGTTCATGCCCGGTGCCAGTCCACCGACGTTGAGCACGCCGATCCGGGAGGACCGCTGCGAGATCCGCATGCTGGGTAGGGCGTAGGCGATCGAGCGGAAGACGTGGATCATCTCGGTGTAGGCGTCGCCGCGCATCATCAGGGCGGTGTCGTGGTCTTTGGCCGCGATCCGGTCGGCCAGCTCCCGGGTGCGGGCCACGCACTCCATCAGCGGCTCTTTGGCCACCCGGTTACCCTGCAGCCCGATCAGCTGCGGCACGCTCGTCGGCGTGGCGGCCAACACGTCCTTGACGGCCGCGTAGCCCAGGATGGAGCTCATCGACCGGTCGGCGGCGCTGGGCCGGCCGCCGCGTTGTACGTGCCCGAGGATCGTCACCCTGGCGTCCTCGCCGAGCTGCTCCTCGAGCACCTGGTGGACGTACTCGCTGGTGATCGGCTGGTTGGCCGTGTCGTGCGCGCCTTCGGCGACGATCACGACGCTGTTGCGCCGCCCGGCCGCGCGCCCGTTGCGCAGCACGTCGCACAGGTCCTGCTCCCAGCCGGGGTCCGGCGGGAACTCCGGGATCAGCATGTAGGCGGCATTGCCGGCGATCGCGCTCATCAGCGCCAGGTAGCCGCAGTGACGGCCCATCACCTCCACCACGAAGCTGCGCTGGTGGCTCTCGGCGGTCGAGCCGATCGCGTCCAGTGCCTCAATGATTCGGTGCAGGGCCGAGTCGGCGCCGATCGTCATGTCCGTGCCGAGCATGTCATTGTCGATCGAGCCGACCAGCCCGGCGATCATCAACGCCGGGTGCTGGTCGGCGGTCTCACGGCTGATCGTGCCCTCGGCCACCAGCTCCTCGATCAGCGACGGCCATTCCTCGCGCAGCAGGTCCGCGCCGGACAGGCTGCCGTCGCCGCCGATCACAACGAGCCGGTCGATGCCGCGTTCCACCAGGTTGTGCACGGCTCGCCGCCGGCCCTCACGCTGGCGGAAATCCATCGACCGGGCTGTTCCGATCACGGTTCCGCCGCGGTTGAGGATGTTGCTGACGTCGTCCCAGGACACCGGGCGGATGCGGGCGCCGCCCTCGACCAGCCCCTGATAGCCCTCGTACACCGCGAAGATGTCCGCGCCCATGTGCAGCGCGGTGCGGACCACCGCACGCACGGCCGGGTTCATGCCCTGCGCGTCGCCGCCGCTGGTCAGCACGGCCAACCGCGCGCTCATCGGCCGATCCTGCGCTCCAGGACGGCCAGCACGTCGCCGTACAGCGCGTCAGCCGGGGTGAGACCGGTGATCCGCTCCGTGGCCTCACGCGCCGTCAGGGTCGACAACAGCTCCTGCAATTGAACGCTTTCCGGGTCCTCCGGCACATCGAACGACAGCGCCGCCTCCACCGTCGCAAGCAGATGCTGTGGCCGGATGCCCCTTTCGGCGAGCTGCGCGGCCGGTCCGATGAGCCGCTCCGAGCGGGAGAGCTTGCGCAGCGGTTGCCGACCGACCCGGTCGACGGTGTCGGGTAGATACGGGTTGGCGAACCGCTGCAGGATCTTGTCCACATAGGCCTGCTGGGCTTCGTCGGTGAACTCGTGCTTGAGCACGAGCAACTGCTTGGTCTCGGCCAGCACGCCTTCCACGGCCGCCCGCACCGCATCGTCGGCCAGGGCGTCGCTCAGCTTCTTGATCCCACGCGCGAAGCCGTGATAGGCGGTGGCGGCGTGACCGGTGTTGACGGTGAAGAGCTTCCGCTCGATGTACGGGGCGAGGTCCTCGACCCAGCTGGCGTCCGGGATCGTCGGTTGGTTGCCGGCGAACGGTGGGCGTTCGATGGCCCACTCGAAGTAGGTCTCGACGGTGACGTCGAGGCCGGCGTCGGCAGGTTGACCAGGCACGATCCGGTCGACCGCGGTGTTGGCGAACACCGCCTTGGCCGCCACCGCCGGCCACTCCTCGTCCGGGACGTGGGAGCGGATGTGCTCGGCCAGCACGTCGGTGGCGTTGATCGCGTTCTCGCACGCCAGGACTGCCACCTGAGGTAGGCCATCGGCTCTGGCCCGCAGGCCGGCAGCGATGACCGGAGCGATGAACTTCAACACCGTCGGGCCGACCGCTGTGGTCACAATGCCGGCCGAGGCAATCTCCGCCACGACCGCAGGCTCATCGGTGCGACTATTGATCGCCCGGTAGTTGTCGACCTGCTCCTGCCTGGACTCGAGGCCGATCTCCTTGACCAGATAGGACGGGGTGCGGTTCAGGGCGTCGATGAGCTCGGCCACCACGTCGGCGAATACGACCTCGTAGCCCGCGCGGTGCAGCAGTAGTCCGACAAATCCACGACCGATATTGCCGGCACCAAAATGGACGGCTACGGAATTCATGGCACGACCTTATTCGTTAACCGCCGCATTCAGGAGTCGGTATAGTTCCTCGGACGACCCTGCGGCTATCAGCTTGTTGACCTCATCGAGGTCGGAGAACAGAATGGCCACTTTGCTCAGGATGTCCATGTGACCACCCTGGTAGCCAGCGATGCCGAGGGCGAACCGCACCTCGTTGCCATCCCAGTCGATCGGCGGATCGTACTTGATCACCGACAGTGCCGACCGCAAGATCGAATCCTTTGACTCGTTCGTGCCATGCGGAATGGCCAGGTAGTTCCCCATGTACGTGGAGACGGACTTCTCCCGTTCGAACATGTCGTCGATGTAGGACGGCGGGACCGCGCCGACGTCGACCAGGATCTGTCCCGCTTCCCGGATGGCGTCGTCCTTGCTGCGGGCCGTTCCCGGCACCCTTACCTGAGACAGCGATAGCACGTCACTCATGCGCAGCGACTCCTCTGTCGAGCGGACACTTCATCAGCAGGCCAAATCAGGACGACATGACAGATGGGGGAACAGCGGGCCGTTCCCCCATCTGCCGTAGTTCAGCCATTGTGCTCAGCTTGGGGCTTTGGCGTTGGTGCGCTTCAACTCTTCCACGATGGCGTCGTACTTCGGACTGTTCATGAAGTTGTCGACCGAGACGTGTTGCGCACTCGGCGTCCTGTCCCGGGCGCGCGGTGTGAGGTCCTGATGGGTCACGACCAGGTCCACGTTGTCGGACATGTTCGCGATGGCGAGGTTGGCCACCGAGACGTCCTCGAAGCCGGCCTGCCTGATCTTGTTGCGCAGGATGGAGGCGCCCATCGCGCTGGAGCCCATGCCGGCGTCGCAGGCGAAGACGATCGTGTGGATCGGCCGCTTGCGGGACCTGGCCTCGTGCTCCTCCTCGATGGCCTCCGCCTCGACCTCCTGACGGGTCAGGATGTCGGCCACCGCGCTCTTCTTGCCCTTCATGGCCTCCATCGCCCTGGTGGCGGCGGCCAGGTCGCCCTCGTCCCGCCTGCGGGATGCTCGCAGGATCACCGATGCGATGAGGAAGGACGTGGTCGCGGCCAGCAGCACGGACAGGATCACTCCGACGTAGCTGCCGCTGGCGGTCTGCGCCAGCACGGCGATGATGGAACCGGGTGCCGACGGCGCCCGCAGGCCGGCGCCGAAGACCACCAGCGTGCCGATGCCGACCATGCCCGCCGGGATCATGGCCAGCAGCGTGATCGGCTTCATCAGCACGTACGGGAAGTAGATCTCGTGGATCCCGCCGAAGAAGTGGATGACGGCCGCGCCCGGTGCGGTGCTCTTCGCCACGCCGGTCCCGAAGAGGGAATAGGCCAGCAGCAGCCCGAGACCCGGGCCGGGGTTGGCCTCGAGCAGGAACAGGACCGACTTGCCCTTCTCGGCGGCCTGCGCGATGCCGAGCGGGGTGAGCACACCGTGGTTGATGGCGTTGTTGAGGAACAGGACCTTGGCCGGCTCGATGAGAAGTGACGCCAGCGGCAGCAGGCTGTGCGAGACCAGGAAGTCCACGGCGTTGCCGAGGACCCTGGCCAGGCCCCCGATGATCGGGCCGAAGATGAAGAAGCCGACCGACGCCAACGCCGCCGCGGTGATGCCGGCGGAGAAGTTGTTGACCAGCATCTCGAAGCCAGGCTTGATCTTGCCGTCCCACAGCTTGTCGAGCTGCTTCATGATGTAGGCCGCGAGCGGCCCCATGATCATGGCGCCGAGGAACATCGGCTGGGCGACGCTGACGATCACACCCATGGTGGCCACCGTGCCGACCACGGCACCGCGGACGCCGTAGACCATCCGTCCGCCCTGCATCGCGATCAGCAGCGGCAGCATGTACTTGATCATCGGGCCGACGATGCCCACGTAGGGAACCCCGTCGGCGTCCTTGCCGAAGCCGCCGAGGCCGGCAACCGGCGTCCAACCCTTCTCGATGAAGAACGCGGTGACGATGCCCCAGGCGATGAACGCCGCGATGTTCGGCATGATCATGCCTGAGAGGAAGGTTCCGAACCTCTGGATCGCGACCCGTGTGCTCGTCGTCCTGCTGACGGGCTCGGCGTGTGCGGTCATTACACTGCCTCCCCTGGTTGTGGGGCCCCAGCGGAACTCCGGCAGAAATTGCCCTTTTACACTGGGGTTACAGTCACCTGCGCCGCACAGCATAAGGTTCGGCCGCGTCGCTGGTCTAGATCAGCAGCCGACAGCGTGCCAGACGAGGCCCGGCGAGGTCGCTCATGCCGACTCCCGCCACCGGCGCTGGTCCGCCGCGTGCTGGTCGGCCGCATGCTGGTCAGCTGGTCGCAGCGCTTCGAGCATGTAGTCCAGCTCGGCCACGGGCCGTCCAGGCGGCAGTACGACGACGGGCAGCTCGGCGCCGGCGTCGTACCACCGGTCCAGGGCGGTCCGGGCCGTTCGTGCGTCGCCTCGCACGGTGAGCTCGTCGAGCAGCACATCCGCGGCCGGCGGGATCCTCGTGCCACCGCGGGTCGGGTTTGCCGCGATCAGTGCGTCAACGGCCGGGCCGAGCCCGAGGCGTCGCAGCGCGCGAGGGTAGACCGGTCCCATCGCGGTCAGGTAGGTCGCCACCCACCAGGACGCCACCGCCCGCGCGGTCGCGGGATCCGCCGCGACCGCCACCGGTAGGCCGGGGCTGACGAGCGGCAGCGGCCGGTCGGCCCGTCTCGCGCCCTCGCGCAGGTGTACCAGCCCGTCGGCAAGACCGGATCGGGGCAGCAGGAACGGGTACCAGCCGTCGGCGATCTCGCCAGTGAGCCGGACGGCGGCGGGTCGGAGGGCGGCGAGGTGCACCGGGATGTCCGGTCGGGGCTTGGCGGCCAGGCGCAGCGGTCGGGCTCCTGGCGCCCGCGACGGTGTCGTCCGTCCGCCAGCCAGCAGCGCCCGCACCTGCCGGGTCACCGCCTCGAGCCGCGCGACGGGGGCGTGGAAGATCTGATCGTGCAGACCCTCCGCGAGCTGTGGGGAGCCCGCACCCAGGCCGAGGACGAACCGGCCATCC
>DASXTS010000505.1:0-8776 GCA_036505275.1 Pseudonocardiaceae bacterium | reverse complement strand
CCGGGCAGCGGCGGGCGGATGCGCTGACCGAGTTGTGCCGGCGGGCGTTGGACGGCGGTGGGCTGCCGGAGGTGAACGGGGAGAAGCCGCACCTGCTGGTCACCCTGTCCTACGAGAGCCTGGTCGGGCAGTTGGGCGCGGGGCCGGCAAGCCTGAGTTGGGTGGGGCCGATCAGCGGCGCCGACGCCCGCATGCTGGCCTGTGATTGCAGTGTGATTCCCGCGGTATTGAACAGCGCCGGTGAGGTGCTGGACATTGGGCGCAAGACAAGGGTGTGGCCGATCGCCATTCGCCGGGCCATCGAACTCCGGGATCGGACCTGCCAGTTCGCCGGGTGTGAGGTGCAGGCGCAGCATTGTGATATCCACCATAAGCGGCCGTGGGCGGTCGGTGGGCCGACGGATTACCACAATGGTGTCCTGGCCTGCCGGCATCATCACACCCAGGCGCACAAGTACTGCGCCATCTTCCGAGCCGACGGACGATTCACGGTCAACCGCAATTAATAGATTGACCCGGTAGTTCAAGTGGGTCACGCCGGTGCCCTCAATGACCGTCGGACCCTCGAGCCGAACCGGCGCCGACTTCAGATCGGCGACGTATGGCAGGCCGCCGCCAAGCAACACCGGAACGAGGTTCACATTGATCTCGTCGAGCAGCCGCGCGTCCAGCAGCTGCCGGGTTAGATCGGGGGTGGCCACCCCCACGATCTTGTCGCCGGCGACCGCCTTGGCCTGGGCCACGGCGGTGCCCAAGTCGTGGACGAAGATGGTAGACGAGTCCTCGCGCGGCCAGCCACCGGGGACGCTGTGTGTGACGACGAACGTGGGCACGCCCATCGGGCTCGGCCGGCAGGAGGACTGGGAGCAGCCGCCCGGCCGTTCCGACGGGCCGATGCTGCACTGGCTGCGCCGGCACGACGACTACGGTTCGTGAGCGGGCGCCGATGACCTGAAGATCAGGCCTGCCAGTGCTGCGGGCGGGCAAGGCAAGAAGGGAGTCGGGTGCCCGCATCGCCGGTGGCGGCATTGACCTGGAACTGGGTGAGGAAGACGGTCCTGCTCAGGTCGGCTCCGCCGAGGTTGGCGGCGCGCAGGTCGGCGCCAGTCACGTCGGCCATGGTGAGGTCCGCGCCACGGAGGTCGGCGCCGATGAGGTAGGCGCCCCTGAGGTCGGCGCCACGGAGGTCGGCGCCGCGCAGGTTCTTGCCGATGAGGTCGGCGCTTCGGAAGTCGGCTTCCGGGACATGGACCTTGGCTCGCACAAGTGCGCTGGTGCGCCGGAGCAGAGCGTTGATCTGCTCGCGGTGCCGGTCCACGTCGAGCTGGATGAGGTCGCCGGCGCTGGCCTGGGTGAGGTGCGTGGTTTCCTCGAGTGCGGCCCGAAGCGGGCCGTGCAGGGATTGGGCGGCAGGCAGGGTCAGCGCTTCGGCCAGGTACCAGAGCAGTTCGTGCAGCACCCGCATTTTCTCGAATGCCGCGAACATGTCCGCGGCGATTTCCGGGGTGCGGCGCCAGTCCCGGCCGCCGAAGGTCACCTGGGCGACCTGCTGGCCGGCGCCGAAGCAGTCGTAAGCGGCGCAACCGGGAAAGCCGGACGGGCGCAGGCGGTCATGAATGGCGCAACGGAAGTCCGGGCGAAGATTCGGGCACGGCCGCCCGGCGGGCTTGTCGATGGCGAAATCCGCGGACGCCACGAAGGCGGGCGCGACGCAGCACAGGGCGAAGCAGCGGCTGCAGTCGGCGCGCAGTGCGGATCTCATCGCGTCAACGGTATCCGCGGCTACCCGACGGGTCAGTCAGCGCACCTCGAAGGTCGTTCCGATGCCCATGCCAGTGATCCACTCGGGCACCGGCTCGTAGCTGGTCCACACCAGCGGCTTGGCGACGGCGGCGTGCCCGATCAGCCAGGTCCGGATCTCGTGGCCGCCGCTGCCGGCGTTCTCGTCCAGGCCGGAGTCGCCCAACGCGACGATCGGCTCGAGATCGGCGGCCGCGAGCTGCTTGAGGAACCAGCCGTCCCATGCGGTGTTGACGCGGGCGTTCGGATCACCGCCCATGGCGCGGATCCGAGGCTCGCGCGCGGCCGCGAAGGCGCGGGCGTCCTTGCGACCGTGGATCACCGCCACGCGGCGCTCGCCGACCACCGAGGGGTCGCGCGGGTCGTTGGAGGGCAGCCAGTGCGACAGCCCGCCGCTGGCCAGTACGAGGACCCGGCCAACGAACCCGGACCCGCGGACGGCGGCACCGAGCGCCGTGCCGAGCTGGACGCAGCGCGACATGCCCGGCAGCGGCGGCGCCGCGGTGTTGACCACCAGGGGTACCAGCGGGACCGAGCTGTCGCCGCAGATCATGTCGTAGCTCTGCACGACACCGTGGTCCACGGTGAGCGAGTAGGACAGCGAGAGGTCGAACCCGGCCTGCGCGAGCCCGTCCCGGATGGACCAGGCCAGCTCGGACGCGACCGGCAACGAACCCGGCCGGCTGCCGAAGTCACCGAAGCCGACGGCCTCCTCGACGCCGAACACGAAGGGCGGCATCGCATCGTAGAAGTTCGCGTGGAAGTGGTCCGGGCCGACGACCACGATGGCATCCGGCGCCAGCCGGGCCACCGCCGCGGCCGTGCGCGCGGCGTCGGCGAGGAACCGGCCGCCGGGCTGTGACGGCTCCCACGGCGGCAGCATGGTGGCGAACGGCGAGTGGGACATGCCCACGAAGCCGACGATCTCGCTCATGCCGGATCCTTGCCGAGGAGTAGGAAGTCGCGATGCGCCCGCAGGAACTCCGCCGGCTTCTCCCACTGCGGCCAGTGGCCCGCGTCGCCGATCACGTGCAGCCGAGCGTCGGGCAGCCAGTCCAGGAGCATCGCGGCCTCGTCGAGCCCGCCGGTGGGGTCGTGGTCGGTCCACAGCAGCAGGGTGGGTACGGTCACCTTGCGGACCCAGGCCGGGTCCCAGGCGAAGTCCTTGCGCACCGCGGGATCCTGCAGGACGAGGGTGTTGGTGATCGCCCGCACGAAGCCGGGACGGCCGTAGACGGCGCGCCGCAGGTTCACCAGCTCGTCGGTGACCATCTCCTTGTGGTGGAACAGGAACTCCACCCGACGGCGCACCGTGTCGTCGCTGGGGTCACGCACGGCGGCCATCGTGCTGTCCCGCACCCTGGCCATCACCTCCGGCTTGTTCGCGATGTTGCCGGGGGTGTTCAGCACAAGCCGCAGCACCCGGTCCGGATTGTGTGCCGCCGTCCAGGCGACCACCCAGCCGCCGAGTGACTCGCCCGACAGATTCGCCGCGCCGATGCCGAGGGCGTCCAGCAGGCCGAGCAGGTGCTCGGACAGCACGTCGATGGTGTACGGCATGTCCGGCAGGTCGGACCAGCCGTGGCCGACCATGTCGTAGGCCGTGACCCGGAAGTCCGCGGCCAGGCCGGCAATATCGCGGGCGTAGGCCTCGAGGTGCCCACCGGTGCCGTGCAGCAGGACGAGGTCGGGACCCGATCCGGCCCGCAGCACCCTGGTGCGGACGCCGCGGACGTCGACGTGGCGCAGCTCGTGGTCGACGTCGGCCAGCTCGCCCCAGATGCTGATGTGCTTGCTGATGTGTCTGCTGATGTGCGCAGCGAGGTCGCTCATGTTGTCTCCCTGTCGAAGCGGGTGCGGGCCTGCTCGACGGTCGCCAGGCCGGCGCTCTGCCGCCGCCCGAGGCCGAGCAGGCCGAGCAAGCGGGAGTTCTCGATCGTCAGGAACTCGACCGGGTACTCGGCGGAGTCGTTGTGGTGGCGGTGCCAGGTCCAGGGCGGGGTGTAGATGAAGTCGCCGGTCGACCAGGACGCGATCTCGTCCTCGACCTCGCTGTGGCCCTCGCCGGAGATCACGAAGTGCACGGTTTCGTGATAGTGCCGCTGCATGTCCGAGCTGTGCCCCAGCGGGATGGTCTGCCGGAAGATCTCGAAGGTCATGGTCGGCAGCTTGCCGGCGATCGCCAGCGTGGTCGGGTTGTGCACCTGGTCGGCGGGCAGTGTCTGCAGCTCCGCAGCATGGACCACGACCGGGCGGGCAGAGCCCGGCCGGACGGTGTCGGAGATCGCGCCGAGGAACTCGGCCACGCTGAAGTTGGATCCGTACAGCGCCATCAGATCGTTTCCGTCCTTCCGCCGTCGACCGTCAGCACGGTCCCGTTGACGTAGCTCGCGGCCGGCGAGGCCAGGAACGCCACCGCCGCCGCGATCTCCGCTGGCTCGCCGGCCCGGCCGGCCGGGATGCTCGCGGTGTCCTCGGCGTCGAGCTCGTGGTGGCTGCGGGCAGTGGCCCGGGCGCGGCTGTCCAGAACCTGCCGGCGGCGCTCGGTCGCCGTGGCGCCGGGGGCCACACAGTTGACCGTCACACCGTCGGCCGCAAACTCGCGGGAGAGCAGCTTGGCGGCCGCCGTGACCGCGGACCGCAGCACGACGGAGGTGGCGAGGTCTGGCTGCGGCTGCCGCACCGCCGCGGACGTCACGAACACGACGCGGCCGAAACCGCGTTCGGCCATCCGCGGAAGCAGGAGCCGGGCCATCCGCAGCGGCCCGAGCAGGAGCAGCTCGAACGCCTCCTGCCAGTGCTTGTCGTCGACGTCCAGGATCCGGCCGGGCGGCGGGCCACCCGCATTGAGCACCAGGACATCGAGCGGGCCGTAGCGGCGCTGCACCTCGTCCACCGCTGCCTCGGCGGCATCCGGCTCAGCCACGTCGTTCACCAACGCGTGGACCGTGCCGCCCGTGACCTCCCGCAGCCGTGTCATCGAAGCCTCCAGCGCCTGCGCACGGCGGCCGGTGATGACGACCCGATGGCCGGCCAGCGCGAGCTGCGCGGCGATCGCGTGGCCGATGCCGGTGGCGCCGCCACCGACAAGTGCCGTCCGAGCGGTGATGGCGGCCTCCCCGGTCCGGATGGTCTGGGTCGCGGGTCGCGACGGGGTTAGCCTGAACCGCGTGCAGCGGCGGAGCCAAAGATGAGTCCCGCTGACCGGGACGGTCGGCCCGAGGGCGTGGGCGGGCTCGACCGCGCTGCGGCGATCCTGGGCGCCTTCGACGCCACGCATCGCGAACTGACCCTCGCCGCCTTGGTCGCGCGGTGCGGGCTGCCGCGCTCGACCACGCACCGCACCGCCGACCGAATGATCCGGTTGGGCTGGCTGGACAAGCCGAAGGACCGGTACCGGATCGGCAACCGGCTGTTCGAGATCTCCGGCCTGGCGCCGATCCGGCACGAGCTCCGCGAGGCCGTGCTGCCGTTCCTGCAGGACCTGCACCAGGCAACCAGGACCACGGTGCAGCTCGGGGTGCTCGACGGGACCGAGATCCTGGTCGTGGAGAAGATCACCGGACACCGGCCGATGCCGATGCTGTCGCAGGTCGGCGGCATGATCCCGGCCTACTGCTCCGCGCTGGGCCGGGCGATCCTGGCGTATTCCGACGCCGCGACGGTCGATGCGGTGCTGGCCGCCGGTATGCCGCAGCGGACGCCGCGCACCCTCACCGCACCGGTGGCCGTCCGGCGCGAGCTGGCCACGATCCCGCACCGGGGCTGGGCGGTCGACCGCGAGGAGGGGAACATCGGCGTGAGCTGCGTGGCCGCCCCGATCTTCGGGCCACTCGGCGACGTCGTCGCGGCGGTGTCTGTCACCGGGCCCACCAAACTCGTGCGCGCGGACCGGACCGGTCCAGCCGTCCGGCTGGCTGCGGCGGCGGCGTCCCGCGCCTACTCGACCCGGCGCTGACCGGCGTCAACCGGCGCCGACCAGCATTGACCGGCGTTGATCGGCGTTGATCGGAAACGGAGAAACTGTCCCGGTGAGCGGGATGATCGTTTGGCGTTGGCCACGGCGGGCGGCACGCTGCGATCGCTGAGACACCGACGACCGGTCGGTGCGGTGACCCGAAGGAGACGACGGTGACCCTTGGCGGCGGCTACCTGCTTCCCTCGCGCGAAGGCCACGCGATCGCGGCCATCGGGCTCGGTATCACGATGAAGACCGATGGCAAGTCGACCCTTGACGCCTACTCGCTGTTCGAGTACGCGATCCCGCCGGAGACGAACGGCCCGCCCCCGCACGTGCACACCCGCGAGGACGAGTCCTTCATCTGCCTCGCCGGCCGGCTGGACGTCCATCTCGGTGGCGAGGACTTCGTGCTGGAGCACGGCGACTATCTGTTCCTGCCCCGCAATGTGGTGCACACCTTCCGCAACCCGTACCGGGAGGAGTCGCGCGTCATCTCGGTGGTGTCGCCCGCCGGCCTGGAGCGGTACTACCAGGCGCTCGCGGAGATGCCACCGGGCCCGAAGGACATCGGGCTGATCAAGGCGATCATGGCCGACTTCGGCATCGAGCTGCGGCTGCCGCCCGAGGTCCAGCCGTGATGAGGATCGGGATCATCGGCGCCGGGGTTGCCGGCCTGGCCACCGCCAAGGTGCTGATGCAGGCCGGGCACGACGTCCTGGTGTTCGACAAGGCGCCCGACGTCGGCGGCGTATGGAGCCGGACCCGGCGCTACCCCGGTCTGACCACGCAGAGCCCGAAGGCGCAGTACTCGCTCTCGGACTTCCCGATGCCCAAGGACCTTCCGCAGTGGCCCACTGGCGCGCAGGTGCAGGCCTACCTCGAGGCGTACGCCGCCGAGTTCGGCATCGACCGCCGGCTGCGGCTCGAGGCCGAGGTGACGGCCGCCAGCCCGACCCCGGACGGCCGGTGGACGCTCACGGTCCGCGACGCGGCCGGCGCGGAGACCGCAGAGTCCGCGGAGACGTTCGACCGGCTCGTCGTCGCGAACGGCGTGTTCTGCGAGCCAGCCATCCCGCGCTTTCCGGGGCTGGCGGAGTTCACCGCGGCCGGTGGGCGGCTGTGCGCCGGCACCGAGTTCCACGACGCCGAGCAGGCCCGCGACCGGCACGTGCTGGTGGTCGGTTACGGCAAGTCCGCCTGCGACGTCACCGTGCCGATCAGCCAGGTCGCGGCGAGCACCGACGTGATCGCCCGCCAGCTGCTCTGGAAGGTGCCGCGGAAGATCGGCGGCGTGCTCAATTTCAAGATGCTGTTGCTGACCCGCATGGGCGAGGCCCTGTTCCGGTACCTGCGCCTGAGCGGTTTTGAGAAGTTCCTGCACGGTCCCGGCAACGGCCTGCGCCGCAAGATGATCAACTCCATCGGCTCGGTATCGGTGCGGCAGTTCATGCTGGTCAAGCTCGGGCTCGTGCCACCGGGTCACATGGAGGACATTGTCCGCGGCGCCATCGGGCTGGAGACCGAGGGCTTCTACGACGGGGTGGCCGGCCGCAGCATCAGCGTGCACCGCGACCGGACCGTCACCCGGCTGTTCGCCGAGCTGGGCAGGCCGTTCGCGGAGCTGAGCGACGGCACGACGCTGCCGGCAGACCTCGTGGTCTGCGCGACCGGCTTCACCCAGGGCGTGCCGTTCCTCGACGACGACGTGCAGGCGCGGCTGCTGGACGAGCGCGGGAACTTCATGCTCTACCGGCAGATCCTGCCGGTAGAGGTGCCCGGCCTGTACTTCAACGGCTACAACTCGTCGTTCTTCAGCCCGTTGAACGCCGAGATGGCGGCGGTCTGGATCACCGCGGACCTGGCGGGCGCGGTCCCGCGGCCCGACGCCGCGACCATGCGGCAGGCGGTGGTCGACCAGTTGGCGTTCATGGACGACGCCACGAACAAGCACCACTGCCGGGGCACGAAGATCATCCCATTCTCCATGCACAACGTCGACGAGGTGCTCGGCGATCTCGACCTCAACATCAAGGTGCGGGTCCGGGCATCGCACTGGCTGAACCCGATCGACCCGGCGGCGTATCGCGGCGTCACCCCGGCACTGCTGCGCCGGCTCGCGCTCGGGCTCGACGAGCCGCGGCCCGGCTCCGCGGTCGAGGTGCCCGCGCTGCGGATGGTTCCCGCGATCGGGGACCCCACCGACGCAGTCACCGACGCAGCCACCAACGGTGCCACCAACGCAGCGAGCACGCCCACGGAGCCCGAATGCACTGTCGCCGGCTGACGACCGCTAGGCTGCTGGCGTGACTGTCGGGTTGGCGCAACGCCAGGTTCGGATTGGTGACCCGATGGCTGCGTGATCGCCCGGCGGGCTCGCGGCCCGCCCCTCCCGCTGGACCTGGCACGGCACGGTCCAGAAGGGAGAGGAGGTGATCACATGACGGACTGGACCGGCTTCTCGGCTAGACACACCGCTGGCGACGTCATCGCGGTGACGGTGACGAAGGTGGTGCCGTTCGGCTGCCTGGTCGAGGCCGCGGATGGCGTACCGGGGCTGCTTCGAGAGGCAGTCGACCTGCGGGTCGGCGACCAGGTCTCGGCCAGAATCGAGACCATCGACCACGACAAGCAGCGGGTCAGCTTCGTGCCGGCCTGACGCCAACGGGCGCGCGGTGAGTAGCGTCGCGCCGGTGACGAGTGCGCAGCTGCTCACCGACGCGTTCGGCCGGATCCGGGACGTGGTGCACGAGGTGGTCGACGGCCTCGACGGCGAGGCGCTCGCCTTCCGGGCCGATGGCCGGGCCAACTCGATCGCCTGGCTGGTCTGGCACTTGACCAGGATTCAGGACGACCACGTCGCCGACGCCGCGGGCACGGCACAGGTCTGGACCGTGCGGGGCTGGGCGCGGCGGTTCGACCTGCCGCTGGGCGACGCGGACACCAGCTACGGGCATTCCGGCGACCAGGTGGCCCTGGTCCAGGTGGAGTCCGCGGCCCTGCTCACCGGATACCACG
>DASXTS010000504.1:0-14050 GCA_036505275.1 Pseudonocardiaceae bacterium | reverse complement strand
TGAGCTCCACCATCTTGGGGTCGATCAGAATCATCCGGACCTCGTCCGGGGCGGCCCGCGCGAGCAGCGACACCAGCATGGAGTTGATGAAGCTGGACTTGCCGGAGCCGGTGGAGCCGGCGACCAGCAGGTGCGGCATCTTCGCCAGGTTCGCCGTGACGTAGTGGCCCTCGATGTCCTTGCCGAGGCCGATGACCAGCGGGTGGTGGTCGCGCCGTGAGTGGTTGGACAGCAGCACGTCGGCCAACCGCACCATCTCGCGGTCGCTGTTGGGCACCTCGATGCCCACCGCGGACTTGCCCGGGATCGGGGCCAGTAGCCGCACATTGTCCGTGGCCACCGCGTAGGCGATGTTGCGGGTCAACGCGGTGATCTTCTCGACCTTCACGCCGTGCCCGAGCTCGACCTCGTAGCGGGTGACGGTCGGGCCCCTGGTGAAGCCGGTGACCTGAGCGTCCACGTCGAACTGGTCGAGCACGCCGGTGATCGCCTCGATCATCCGGTCGTTCGCGCGGCTGCGCGCCTTGGGCGGATCGCCCTGTTTGAGCAGCGCGGGCGGCGGCAGCCGGTAGTCGCCCTCGACGGTGCGCGCGATGGTGTGCGTCGGCCGCTTGTCTGCCGTGGCGTTCGCGGTCAAGTCGGCGATCTTGGCGGCGGGCGAACCGGCGGTCGCGGCTTCGCCGGCTCCCCCGGTGGTGGCGGCGCCCGCGCTGTGGGCGGCTGCTGTGCCGGCGGTCGCGCCGCCCGCGGCAGCTGCGGTCGCGCCGGCGGTGGGCCGGGCCGGCCGGCGCAGGATTCCCCGCGGCCCGCGGTCGCCCGGCTCGTCCGGCTCGTCCGACAGTGCCCCGGCGACAGCGTCGGCCAGTCCGCCCTGGCGACGCCGGCCGGGCCGGCGCAGCCGCACGGTCTCGGTGCCGGCCAGCTCGTCAGCGGCCGCGGATTCGGGTCCCGGCGTGCGCGGCGCCCGGCCGGTGAGCTGGCGCAGCCGCAGTGGCACGTCCCGTACCGGGGTCGCGGCCAGCACAAGCAGGCCGTATGCCGCGAGCAGCAGCGCCACCGGCACGGCGACCCACATGGTGAGGCCGTCGACCAGCGGGTCGGCGGCGAGGAAACCGATCACGCCGGCCGCCCGGCGCCGGCCGTCGGCGTCCTGCGGCCCGCCAGCGACCAGGTGCCAGAGGCCGAGCACCCCGACCGTGAGCAGCACGCTGCCGATGACCAGCCGGATTCGGGCGTCCGGTTTGACCTCGGTACGCATCAGCACGATCGCGACCAGCACCAGGACCAGCGGGAGCACGCCGGCGGCCGAGCCGATCGCGGTGTGCAGCACGCCGTCCAACCAGGCGCCGACCGGCCCGCCGGCGTTCCACCACACCCCGGCTCCGGTCATCACCGCGATCGCGATCAGCGCCAGCGCGATGCCATCGCGTTGGTGGGCGGCGTCCAGCTCGCGGGTCCGGCCGATGGCCCTGGCCGCCGAGCCCATGCCCCGGGCCAGCAGCCCCCAGGCGCCGTACACCACCTGGCCGACGGCGTAACTCATCGAGCCGACGAGCCCGCGGCGCCGCGGTCGCCTGTTGAGCGGTCGCCTGGCCGGTTGGCGACGGGCCGGCGGGCGGCGCGCCGAGCTCAACGGGCCGTTCCCCCGGCCCTTGGCCGGAGTGCGACCGCCCCCGGCGCGACCCGCGCCGCTCCTGTCGGAGCCACGATCCGAACCACGATCCGAACCACGATCCGAGCCTCGCGATGAAGTCGCCGCCGTCCGCCCAGCCATGGCTCCCACGGTATCCCGCATGTCCCGCCAGCCCCAGGCGCAACATGCGCCTCGGCCGTACTTGCTGCGATGGGCACCCGCCGCAGTGCCGCCCGCCCATCGTCATACCGATTCGGCACGGGCCCAACCCGACACGCCGCCTGGTTGTCCGCGGCGCGTGAACGTGACGCGAGTCCGGCTGCGCCGGCTCGTGACCGGACTGCTGTCGCGTTCACGCGGGTGCGGGCGAGGGCGCCGGCGCAATTCCAGGTGCCGACGGCTGGCCGGACCGTGCGAGGCTGGGTGGGTGACGGTCGAGCTCCCCGCCGGGCCGCGGAGCCGGCCGTGGAAGGTGTGGAGCGGGTCGCGCAACGCCCGGCTGGCCGGGATCGGGCTGATCGTGGTGTCCTCGGCGTGTTTTGGCAGCGGCGGCACGGCCGCGAAGGCGGTGCTGGCGGCCGGGGTGCGCCCGCTGCAGGTGGTGCAGGCGCGGGTCGCGGTGACCGCGGTCGTGCTGGTCGCGGTGCTGGTCATTGCGCGGCCCGCGGCGCTGCGGGTGCGCCGCGCCGAATGGCCGGTGCTGGTGGCGTACGGGTTGCTCGGGTTCTGCGCAGTGCAGTCGTGCTACGTGCTGGCGCTGACCAGGCTGCCGGTCGGGGTGGCGCTGCTGATCCAGTACTCGGCGCCGGTGCTGGTGGCCCTGTGGGTGCGGGTGGTGCGCCGCACGGTGCTGCCGCGCTCGGTGTGGTTGGGCGCGGCGCTCGCGGTGTGCGGCCTTGCCATGGTGGCCCAGGTGTGGCGCGGGTTCCGGCTGGACGGGCTCGGCGCGGTGTTCGCGCTGTGCGCCGCACTCGGGCTGGCGGCGTACTTCCTGCTCTCCGAGCGCGGGCTGTCCGCCGACCGCGACCCGCTGGGACTGGTCGCCTGGGGCGCGGTCGCCGGGCTGGTGCCGCTGCTGCTGGTCACCTCCCCGGTGGCGTTCCCGTTCGGCGCGCTGGCCACGCCGGTTACGGTCGGGCCGTGGTCGCTGCCCGCGTGGGCGCCGCTGCTGTGGCTGAGCCTGGTGGCCACGGTCGCCGCGTACCTGACCAATGTGGCAGCACTGCGCCACCTGCCGTCCCAGGTGGTGAGCGTGCTGTCCACCCTGGAGGTGCTGGTGGCGGCCGGGGTGGCCTGGCTGCTGCTCGGCGAGGAGCTGATGGCGGCGCAGCTCGCCGGCGGCGCGGTGCTGCTGGCCGGCGTGGTGGCCGTGCAGCTGCGAGCCCAGGCGAAACGGCAGGATCAGCCGCCGCTCACACCGGGATGACCGTGGGGACGATCATGGGGCGGCGCCGGTAGGTCTCGGCCACCCAGCGGCCGACCACGCGGCGGACGGCCTGGGCGATGCGGTGGGTGTCGGTGATGCCCTCGGCCTCGGTACGGGACAGCTCCATCTCCACCAGGGACACCACCTCGTCCAGCGCCTTCGGGTCGTCGGAGAAGCCCCGGCCGGAGATGGTGGGCGGCGCCACCGCGCGACCCGACGCCGAGTGCACCGCGACGGTGATCGCGATGAAGCCGCCCTCGCCGAGGATCAACCGGTCGGACAGCGTGGACTCGCCGACGTCTCCGACGGACAGGCCGTCCACGTACACATGGCCCACCTCGACCCGGCCGGCGAGCGTCGCCACGCCGTCGACGAGGTCGACGACGACGCCGTCCTCGGCCAGCACCACCCGATCCGCCGGCACCCCGGTGGCGACCGCCAGCCCGGCGTTGGCCCGCAGGTGCCGCCACTCGCCGTGCAGCGGCATGACGTTGGCCGGCCGCAGCGCGTTGTACAGGAAGAGCAGCTCGCCGGCCGATGCGTGGCCGGAGACGTGCACGGTGGCGTTGCCCTGGTGCACCACGTTGGCGCCGAGCCTGGCCAGGCCATTGACCACGCCGAAGACCGCGGTCTCGTTGCCGGGGATGAGCGAGGAGGCCAGCACGACGGTGTCCCCGGCCCGGATGCTGACCTGCTTGTGCTCGCCGCGGGCCATCCGGGACAGTGCCGAGAGCGGCTCGCCCTGCGAGCCGGTGGAGACCAGCACCACCCGGTCGTCCGGCAGGGACAAGGCGGTCTCCAGGTCGACCAGCGTCTCATCCGGGATGCGCAGCAACCCGAGCTCGGCGGCGATGCCCATGTTGCGCACCATGGACCGGCCGACCAGCGCCACCTGGCGCCGGTGGCGGGCGGCAACGTCGAACACCTGCTGCACGCGGTGCACGTGGCTGGCGAACGAGGCGGCGATCACCCGCTGGCGGGCCCGCCCGATCACCATGTCGAGCACCGGGCCGATGTTGCGCTCCGGCATGACGACGCCGGGCACCTCGGCGTTCGTCGAGTCGATCAGCAGCAGGTCGACGCCCTCGGCGCCGAGGCGCGCGAATCCGGCGAGGTCGGTCAGCCGGCCATCCAGCGGGAGCTGGTCGAGCTTGATGTCGCCGGTGTGCAGCACCAGCCCGGCCGGGCTGCGGATGGCCACCGCCAGCGCGTCCGGAATGGAGTGGTTGACCGCGAGGTACTCGCAGCTGAACGGCCCGTGCTCGGTCCGCTGGCCCTCGCGCACCTCGATGAGCACCGGGGACTGATGGTGTTCGCGGCACTTCGCGGCCAGCAGCGCCAGGGTGAACCTGGAGCCGATCACCGGCAGGTCCGGACGCAGCCGGAGCAGGAACGGCACCGCGCCGATGTGGTCCTCGTGGCCGTGGGTGAGGATCAGCGCCTCGATGTCCTCCAGCCGGCCCTCGATCGGGCGGAAGTCGGGCAGGATCAGGTCAACGCCGGGCGCATCGTCCTCCGGGAAGAGCACGCCGCAGTCGACCACCAGCAGCCGGCCGGCGTGCTCGAAGACGGTCATGTTGCGGCCGATCTCCCCGATGCCGCCGAGCGCGACCACCCGAAGGCCGTTCGCGGGCGGCGGGCCGGGCGGGTGGGCCGGACCCGCACCGTCCGTTGTGGATGTCACGGCCTGCCGACCGGGAGCGCAGCCTCGGTGACCCGGGCCTCGGCGAGGTCATCCGCGATCGCGGCTAGCTGGTCGGCGTCCGGCGCGACCAGCGGCAACCGCGGCTCGCCGGCGTCCAGCCCGGTCAGCCGCAGCGCCGCCTTGGCGAACGACACGCCGCCCACCCGGCCGAACGCGCGCAGCACCGGCAGCAGTCCGCTGTGGACGTCACGGGCCGCGTCGAGATCGCCGGTGTCGAAGGCGTCGATCATGCGGCGCAGCCGGTCCGGCACCACGTGCCCGATCACGCTGACGAATCCCACTGCGCCGATCGCCAGCCACGGCAGGTTCAGCGCGTCGTCGCCGCAGTAGTACACCAGGTCGGTGCTGGCCAGCACCCGGCTGCCGGCGTGCAGGTCGCCCTTGGCGTCCTTCACCGCGACGATGCGCGGGTGCTCGGCGAGCCGGCGCAGGGTGTCCACCTCGATCGGGACCACGCTGCGCGGCGGGATGTCGTAGAGCATCACCGGCAGGTCGACGGCGTCCGCCACGGCGGTGAAGTGCGCAACCAGTCCGGCCTGCGGCGGCCGGGAGTAGTACGGCGTGACCACCAGCAGGCCGTGCGCGCCAGCCTTCTCGGCGGCCCGCGCGAGGTGCACGCTGTGCGCGGTGTCGTAGGTGCCGGCGCCGGCCACCACGCGGGCCCGCGCGCCGACCGCATCGACCACGGCGCGCACCAGGTCGGCTTTCTCCGCGTCGCTCGTGGTCGGCGACTCCCCGGTGGTGCCGTTGATCACCAACCCGTCGCAGCCACCGTCCACCAGGCGGGTGGCCAGCCGCTGCGCGGTGTCGACGTCCAGCGCGCCGTCCGCGGTGAACGGGCTGACCATGGCGACCAGGACACGCCCGAACGGGGCGGACCGAGTGTTCATGCCGAAGACACTACTGCGGTGTCACAGCCCACGCGGGCTACGCTGCAGCGCGTGCACGGCGGCCCGGTCCCCGCGCAGGTCCACCCTCACCTCGTTGCGGCCGTGGGCATGCAGCACGAGTTCGCCGGGCTCGCCGACCACCACGACCGGCCGCTGCCCGGACCGCACGGCGTGCTCGGCGCCGTCCGGCCGGCGCAGGACCACCCCGACCGGGCTGCGCCGGTACATCACCCGGCCCATCATGCCGAGCGCCTTCCACAGCGCCGCGTCCCGCCGCGGGTCGGGCGGCCGGGGCTCCCATCCCGGCGAGCCGCGGCGGACGTCCTCGTGGTGCACGAAGAACTCCACCAGGTTCACCCGGTCCGAGACCGCATCGATGGCCAGCGGCGACCACAGCGGCGGTCCGTCCCGCAGCAGGGACAGCAGCTCGGGCCACGGCCGCCCGGTGTAGTCCCGCATCGCCCGATCGGTCAGCCCGGCCAGCGGCTTGATCAGGATTCCGGGTGCGGCGTCCGGCCGGCGCTCGCGGACGATCAGGTGCGCGGCCATGTCCCTGGTCAGCCAGCCCTCGCAGAGCGTCGGCGCGTCCGGCCCGAGCCGCTCCATCAGCTCGATCAGCGCGGTCCGCTCGTCGGTCGCCACACTCATGGCGCCGGCTCAGCCCTCGGTGACGAATGGGCTGGAGGCCACCTCGGTACCGTCGCCGAGGGTTGAGACCTCGAAGTCGCCGAACACGTTCGGCGCCGCCTTCTGCAGCTGGCGCAGGCACTCCACGGCGAGCCCGCGAATCTCTACGTCGGCGTGCTCGGTGGCGCGCATCGCGATGAAGTGCCGCCACGCTCGGTAGTTGCCGGTGACCACGATGCGGGTCTCGGTCGCGTTCGGTAGCACCGAGCGGGCCGCCTGCCTGGCCTGCTTGCGGCGCAGCGTGGCGTTCGGCTCGTCGGCGAAGGTCCGCTCCAACCCGGCCAGTAGCTCCTCGTAGGCGGCACGGCTGGCCGCGGTCGCCGCCACGAACTTTTCGTGCAGCTCGGGGTTTCTGGCGATCACCTCCGGCTCCACCATGGCGGCGTTTCGCTCCGGCACGTACCGCTGGGACAGCTGCGAGTAGGAGAAGTGCCGGTGCCTGATCAGCTCGTGGGTCAGCGAGCGGGACACGCCCGTGAGGTAGAACGTGACAACCCCGTGCTCCAGCACCGACAAGTGCCCCACCTCGAGGATGTGCCGGAGGTAGCCGGCGTTGGTCGCGGTGGACGGGTTCGGCTTCTTCCACGACTGGTAGCACGCCCGTCCGGCGAACTCGGCCAGCGCCTCACCACCGTCCGCATCCGTTGTCCACGGCACGTCCCCCGGTGGGGTGAACTCGGTCTTGGCGATGAGCTGAACCTGCATGGGTTGCAGCCTAACCGCGGCTCTGGCCGCTACCCGCCGGACACCGCCGCGACACCATGTGATGCTTGCATGACGTCAAAAGTGACGCCATAGTGGTGTCATGGATCTCACGCCCTACATCACGACGCTGCGGGAGGACCTCACCACCGCGGCCTCGGCCGGCGACGAACAGACCCGGCGAACCGCGGCGGTGCTTGCCGCCGCCCTGGAGCCGGCCGCCCGGTTGGCCATCATGAACGCGATGTCGGACCTCGCCGCCGAGGTCACCGCTGCGCTCGACGACCGCGTCGTCGAACTGCGTCTGGACGGCCGCGATGTGCGGGTGGCCGTCACCGGCGATCCGTTCGAGCCCCCGAGCGCCCCACCGCCGCCCGGCCAGGACCTCGGCGGCGATGTCAGCCGGATCACCCTCCGGCTGCTCGAAGAGATCAAGACGAAGGCCGAGCAGGCGGCCGCCAGCCAGGGCGTATCGCTGAACGCCTGGCTGTCGCAGGCCGTGCAGGGCGCTCTGCACGGCAGCGGCCTGCGGGACTGGGGCGAGTATGGCGGAGACCGGCGCGGTGGTCAGCACGGTAGCCAGCACAGTGGCCATCAAGGTGGCCATCAAGGTGGCCATCAAGGCGGCCGGCACGGTCGGCGCATGCGCGGTTGGGTGCAGGGCTGAGGAACCGGGGAGGACGAGGTGACCACCATGACCGAGGAGCGCGACCTGGTGCGGCAGCAGTTCTTCGAGTGCGACGGCCCGGTCGACGTCGACATCGAGCTCGGCATTGGCTCCATCGAGGTGCGGTTCGCCGACGAAACTGACACCGACTCGCGCCCAGCCGATTCGAGCCCAGCCGACTCGAGCCCAGCCGATTCGCGCCCAGCCGACTCGAGCCCGACCGATTCGAGCCCAGCCGATTCGAGCCCAGCCGATTCGAGCCCAGCCGATGGCACGGACCGGGCCGACGACGCAGACCTTGCCGACGACACTTTCGACGACGCTGGATTCGACGACGACCCCGGCCGTGCCGATGACCCCGGCCGTGCCGATGACCCCGGCCGCGCCTACGACGCCATGGACGGGTCGGCGGAGGACGACGGCCCGGGCGATGCCGGCCATGGCCGGGCGAGCTCGGACTCGCGGCCGGCGATCGTGGTCGAGGTGCGGCACGACGAACGCGCCGGCGCACAGTGGAGTCTTGCCGGACTGCTCAACTGGGTCGGCGGGCAGTTCGGCACGCCAACCGCGGACCTCGCCGCCGAGGCGGTGCGGCAGACCACGATCTCGGTGCACGGCAACCGGCTGACCATACGAGGTCCGCGTCCCGCGCCGTTGCGGATCGTGCCGCTCACGATCGTCGTGCACGCACCGGCCGGCTCCTCGCTGCACGCCAAGGCCGGAACAGCCGGCGTTCAGGTCGGTGGCCTGGCCGGCCGGGTGCATGTCACTGCCGGATCCGGTGACGTTTCGGTTGACCGCGCCACCGGTCCCGTCCAGGTGAAGGCCGGCAGCGGCTCGGTGCGGCTCGGCCCGATGGCGGATGGGTTGTCCGCCCGCACCGGCTCCGGAGACCTGGAGGTGACCTCGCTGGACGGCGGCGGCTCGCTGCTCAGCGGCTCGGGCAACATCTGGATAGGCACCGTGCGCGGTGACTTGGTGACCCTGAAGACCGGCAGCGGGGACCTCACCGTGGCCGAAGCGGCCGAGGGACAACTGCAGCTCGTCACCGGGTCGGGCGACCTCCGAGTAGGCCTCCGGTCCGGAGTGCTGGCCGAGGTGGACGTGGTGTCCGGCTCCGGCCGGGTCCGCAGCGACCTGCCGATGTCCACCCAGCCGCCGTCCAGCGGCGGCACCGCGACATTGCGGGTGCGGGCCCGCACCGGCTCTGGCGACGCGGTGGTGAGCGCCGCGACCGCATGACGCTCAGCGGTTGCACAGCTTGGCGAGCGGGGCGGCGAGGTCACCCCGCTCGCCGACAAGCACACCGTCCAGTCCGAGCCATCCCGCCATCAGGCGCACCTCGGCGGCCAGCTCGGCGAGCACCCGCGGGGTGTGCTCGCCGGGCTCGGCAAAAGCACCGGGAACCAGTAGCACACCGGTCTTGCGGTCGGCCTTGAGGTCCACTCTGGCCACCAGGTCGCCGTCCAGCAGGAACGGGAACACGTAGTAGCCGTAGGTCCGCTTGGGCTCTGGCACATAGATCTCGATCCGGTACCGGAAGCCGAACAGCCGCTCCGTGCGGTCGCGTTCCCAGATCAGTGGATCGAATGGACACAGCAGGGCGCGGCCCTGGACGCGGCGCGGGGTGCGGGCCTCGACGTGCCGGTAGGCCGGGTGCCGCCAGCCCGGCACGGTAACCGGCTCCAGGCGTCCCAGCTCGACCAGCTCGGCCACTGCCCGCCGCGACCTCGCCGGCTTGATCCGGTAGTAGTCCCGAAGATCGGGCTCGGTGGCGACGCCCAGCGCCTGCGCCGACTGGTCGACCAGCCGGCGCACGGCGCCCGCCTCGTCCGGCTCGTCGGCCAGAACCGCCGGCGGCAGCACCCGCTCCGGCAGGTCGTACAGCCGCTCGAAGCCGCGCCGGCTGCCGGTGGTCAGCTTGCCGGCGTCGAACAACCACTCGCACACGATTTTCACGTCGGACCACTCCCACCAGCCGCTGCGCCGGCCGTCGCCGCGTGCCCCGAGCTCACGCTCGATGCCGCCGGCGCCGATCGGGCCGACCGCCTTGACCAGGTCGAGCACGTCGTCGATCACACTCGGATGGCGCTCCATGGCCTGGTCCAGCAGCCGCCACGGCCGGGCCTCCACGCCGCGCATCCGCCAGCGGAACAGCGGCCAGTCCTGCACAGGGATCAGGCTCGCCATGTGCCCCCAGTACTCGACCAACAGCCGCGGCCGCCGAGTGGTGTCGCGCCACGCCGCGTCGTCGAGCAGCGCCGGGTCGTACGCACCGAGACGGCTGAACACCGGCGCGTAGTGCGCCCGGACCGCGACGTTGACCGAGTCCAGCTGCAACGTCCGGGTCCGCTGGATGACCCTGGTCAGGTGCCGCCGGGTCGGTGCCGTGCTCGGCCGGCCATCCGCGAACCCCTGCGCAGCCAGCGCTGTCCGTCGTGCCTCCGCCGGCGCGATCGTCGTCATGCTCACGCCCCGCATGCTGCCAGCCCCCACCGACACCCGGCCCCTCCGGCGTGTCCGCGCGTTCGTACACGTGTGTCCGGCGTTCCGTCACCGCGTGTCCGCGTGTCCGGACACGTGTGTCCGGCGTTCCGGCACATGCAGATGTACCTGACTGCCCACCTCGGCCGCCTGATCGAGCCGACGCGCATCCCAGCCGCGCCGAACCGGCGGACACGCGCGTCCAAACGGCCGACACACGTGTCCGTACACGCGGACACACGTGTACGGAGCCGCGGACACGCGTGTACGGAGGCGCGGACACGCGTGTACGGAGCCGCGGACACGCGGGCTGGACGGACGTTAGAGGTTGAGGAGGGACTCCAGGCCTACGGTGAGGCCGGGGCGGTTGGCGATGGAGCGGACCGCGAGTAGGACGCCGGGCATGAAGGACGTGCGGTCGAAAGAGTCGTGCCGGATCGTGAGGGTCTCGCCGGCGGTACCGAACAGCACCTCCTGGTGGGCCACCAGCCCCCGCAGGCGCACCGAATGCACGGGCACGCCGTCGACGGTGGCACCGCGGGCACCGTCGAGGGTCTTGGTGGTGGCGTCCGGGGCGGGGCCCAGTCCGGCCGAGGAGCGCGCCGCGGCCACCAGCGCGGCGGTGCGGGCGGCGGTGCCCGACGGCGCGTCCACCTTGTCGGGGTGGTGCAGCTCGATGACCTCCACGGACTCGTAGAACCGCGCGGCCATCTCGGCGAACTTCATGGAGAGCACGGCGCCGATGGCGAAGTTGGGCGCCACCAACACCCCGAGCTCGGGTCGCGGTTCGAGCCAGGAGCGCACGGCGTCCAGCCGAGCCTCGTCCCATCCGGTGGTGCCGACCACGCAGTGGATGTCGTTGTCGATGCAGAACCGGACGTTGTCCATCACCACGTCGGGGTGGGTGAAGTCGACCACCACGTCGGCGCCGGCGTCGGCGACGTTGAACAGCCAGTCGCCGACGTCGACCATGGCGACGAGTTCCATGTCCGGCGCGGCGTCCACCGCGCGACACACCTCGCTGCCCACCCGGCCACGGGCACCGAGCACCCCGACCTTCATGGGGTCCCCCGCGGGGCCGTCGGTCATGCGATCACCTCGTGCAGCTCGGTCGGCAGGTCGTCGGCGGAAGCGTACGGACCGACGATCGCGCCCGACACCGGCCGTCGCAGCAGATCGGCCGCGAGAGCGGCGGCGTCCTCCGCGGTGACCGCGTCGATCAGGGCGAGCTGCTCGTCGACGGTCAGGTGCGCACCGTAGTTCAGCTCTGCCTTGCCGATCCGGACCATCCGCGAGCCGGTGTCCTCCAGCCCGAGCACCAGGCCGCCCCGAAGCTGCCCCTTGCCGCGGGCGATCTCCGCCGTGGTCAGCCCGTCGGCGGCGACCGACTCCAGCACGGCGCGCAGCACCGAGACCACCTCGGCGAGACGCTCGGGGTGGCAGCCGGCGTAGCAGCACAGGGTGCCGGTGTCCGCGTACTGCGCCACCGAGGAGTACACCGAGTAGGCCAACCCGCGCTGCTCCCTGATCTCCTGGAACAGCCGCGAGCTCATGCCACCGCCGAGGGCGGCGTTCAGCACGCCGAGGGCGAACCGCCGCGGGTCGTGCCGGGAGATCGCCGGCACGCCGAGCATGAGGTGGGCCTGCTCGGTGTCCGCCGTGCTCAGCACCAGCCGCCGGGAACGACGCCCGGTGCGCATCACGCCGGTGCGCGCCGGCACCGGTTCGGTATCCCCGGACAGCAGCGGCCCGAACGCGGCCCGGGCCAGCCGCAGCACCCGTGAGTGCGTGACGTTGCCGGCCACCGCGAGCACCATCCGCGGCACGGTGTAGCTGCGGCGGTAGAAGCCGTACAGCCGCGATCGGCTCATCGCCCCGATTGAGTCCACGGTGCCGAGCACCGGACGGCCGAGCGGATGGTCGCCGAGCATGGCCGTGGCGAACTCGTCGTGCAGCAGGTCCTCGGGGTCGTCATCCCGCATGGCGATCTCGTCGAGCACCACGCCGCGCTCCAGCTCGTGGTGCTCCGGGGCACACACCGCGTTCAGCACGACGTCGGTGACCAGGCCGATGGCCAGCGGCAGGTCGACGTCGAGCATGTGCGCGTAGTAGCAGGTGTGCTCCTTGGCGGTGAACGCGTTCAGCTCGCCGCCGACCAGGTCGGCGGCCTCGGCGATGTCGGTGGCCGACCGGCCTCCGGTGCCCTTGAACAGCAGGTGCTCCAGGAAGTGGGCCGCGCCGGCGAGCCGGGGCGACTCGTCGCGCGAGCCAACGCCCACCCACAGCCCGACTGACGCCGACCGCGAACCGGGCAGCTCCTCGGTGACCACCCGAAGGCCACCGGGTAGCACGCTGCGCCGCAGGGCCCCACCGTCGGCGCGGCGTTCCAGCACCGTGTTGGTGCCGGAACGCTGCCTGGCCACGGCTGCGGCGCTGCGGAGGTTGCCTGTCAACTCTGCGGAGAGGCGGGCGTGTCGCCGGCACCCGTCGCCGAATCGCCCTCGGCACCCTCCGGTACCAGCACCAGGCTGATCTTGCCGCGGTTGTCGATGTCGGCCACCTCGACGCGCAGCTTGTCGCCGACCTTGACCACGTCCTCGACCTTGCCGATGCGCCGGCCGTTGCCCAGCTTGGAGATGTGCACCAGGCCGTCCTTGCCGGGCACCAGCGAGACGAACGCGCCGAACGCCGCGGTCTTCACCACGGTGCCCAGGAACCGCTCGCCGACCTTGGGCAGCTGCGGGTTCGCAATGGCGTTGATCTTGTCGATTGCCGCCTGCGCGGACGGGCCGTCCGCGGCGCCGACGTAGATCGTGCCGTCGTCCTCGATGGAGATGTCCGCGCCGGTCTCCTCGGTGATGGAGTTGATCATCTTGCCCTTCGGGCCGATCACCTCGCCGATCTTGTCGACCGGGATCTTCACTGAGGTCACGCGCGGCGCGTAGGGGCTCATCTCGTCCGGCTCCGAGATCGCCTCGGCCATCACGTCCAGGATGGTCAGCCGGGCGTCGCGGGCCTGCCGCAGCGCATCGCCGAGCACCTCGCTCGGGATGCCGTCCAGCTTGGTGTCCAGTTGCAGGGCGGTGACGAAGTCGCGGGTGCCGGCGACCTTGAAGTCCATGTCGCCAAAGGCGTCCTCGGCGCCGAGGATGTCGGTCAGCGCGACGTAGCGGGTCTCCCCGTCCACCTGATCGGACACCAGGCCCATGGCGATGCCGGCCACCGGCGACTTCAGCGGCACCCCGGCGTTGAGCAGCGACAGGGTCGAGGCGCACACCGAGCCCATCGAGGTGGACCCGTTGGAGCCCAGCGCCTCGGACACCTGGCGGATGGCGTACGGGAACTCGTCGCGCTTGGGCAGCACGGGCACCACGGCACGCTCGGCCAGGGCGCCGTGGCCGATCTCTCGCCGCTTGGGCGAGCCGACCCGGCCGGTCTCCCCGGTGGAGAACGGCGGGAAGTTGTAGTGGTGCAGGTAGCGCTTGTGCGTCTCCGGGGACAGCGAGTCGATCTGCTGCTCCATCCGAAGCATGTTCAGTGTGGTGACGCCCATGATCTGGGTCTCGCCGCGTTCGAACAGCGCGGAGCCGTGCGCCCGCGGGATCACCGCCACCTCGGCGGAGAGCTGCCGGATGTCGGTCAGGCCGCGGCCGTCGATGCGTACCCGGTCGCGCAGGATGCGCTGGCGGACCAGCTTCTTGGTCACCGCGCGGAACGCCGCGCCAACCTCCTTCTCCCGGCCCTCGAACTCGCCGCCGTCGACCGCGGCGACCCGCTCCAGGCAGGCGGCCTTGATCTGGTCGACCCGCGCCTCGCGCTGCTGCTTGTCTGCGATGGTCAGCGCCTGCGCGAGCTC
>DASXTS010000503.1:0-10074 GCA_036505275.1 Pseudonocardiaceae bacterium | reverse complement strand
AAGGCGACGCCGCAAGGCGCCCTTGACCTGCGAGAAGCGGCCCCGCACAATCCCGCGGCGCCGTACCCGCATTACGGCCTGTCTCGTGGATCGTGGCCGTCGCGAGCGGCAATCCAGATGAATGCACACCGCAAGGCGGACGACGAGGGCATAGCGGAGCTCTGGACAGGAGGCAACGCATGCCCACGCCCGCCGGCGTAGAGGCAATGCCCGAGCGTCATCTGGGCGCCGCGCAGCAGGCCAAAGATCCGCGAGACAGACCTTAGCCGAGTGCGGTGAGCTCGACGGCGCGCTTGAGGAAGCGCAGGTGCACGGCCACGCCGATGGCGAGGAGGTCGGGGGTGGGCCGCCCGGTGCGGCGGAAGACGTCCAGCGCGGTCAGGTTCACGCAGGCGCCCTTGACCGAGTTGAACGCCTCCTAGGCGTCCCAGGTCGGCTGGTCGTACTCAACCCCGACCGTCGCGGCCAGGCGGTCCTTCCACTGCTGTGGGGAGCCCAGCTTCCGGCCGCGGATCAGCGCGAGGTACGCCCAGTCCTCGGCGGCGTCCCCGGCGTGCGCGAACTCCCAGTCGATCACGGCCGCGACGCCCTTCTCGTTCTGCAATGCATTGCCGGGGCCAGGGTCGCCGTGCACGATGACGGAGGGGCCGGTCGGGCGCAGGTTCGCGCGTAGCCACGCGAAGGAGCGCTCGAGCAGCGGGATCGGGTGGGCGACCGCCGAGCGGTACACGCCGTTCCAGTGCCGAAGCTGGGCGTCGATGGCCGCCTCTGGCCGGCTGGTGTCGGGGACGCCGTCGAGCGCGGCGACCCGGGCCACGGCCACGGGGCCAAGGTGGTGCAGCGCGGACACCGCACGCAGCATGTCGTCCAGGCCCTGCTCGTCGGTGCGTGCCTGGCCGGCGACATGCTCCATGACGAAGAACGGGTGGCCGACGAACGCCCGGTCCGGCTCCTCCCAGAGAATCGCCGGCACCGGGTAGCCCTGTTCGCCGACGATCCGCATGACCGCCGCCTCGCGCCGGCCCTCGGTGGCGAACATGCCGTCCTGCTCGATGCGGCAGACGCCCCTTGAATGTGTCTGGCCCCCCGTCCAGCGCACGTCGAGCATGAGCCGGCTGAAGCCGCCCGAGATGATGGTGGCGTCCTCGAGCACGGCTCCGCCGCCGGCCCGCGGCGAGAGCCACTCCCCCAGCCGCCGCACCAGATCGGGGTCGGTGGGCGGTGGGCCGCCCTCCGGATCGCGGTGGTGCCCGGTGAACAGCTCGAGCAGCGGGGCACCCTCGGTGACATCCTCCTCGAACCACCGCAGGCACGCCTCCCGCACCCGCTCGGCTCCCGGCGGCGGCTCGGCTGCGCTGACCGCGTCGGCGAGGAGCCGGCCCGCTGCATCCAGTGCCTCGGTGTCGGTTGCGTCGGGCATGCCGAGCAGGTCACGCAGCGCCGCCGCGCGTTCCGGCGTCGGGTCCGGCTTGCGCGCCTCGACATAGGCCGCGACCTGGCGCCAGCGCTGCGCCTCGGCTGGGGTGAGCGGCAGGAGGGCCGCCCGGTCCCTGGCGGCGTGCACCGTGGCGTCGTCGACGAAGGCCGTCATAGCAGCGCCAGCGCCTTCGCCTCGGCCGCGAAGTCGTAACCCGCGCCCCAGACCGGGTCCGCCATCGCGTCGGGTCCGTCGGCGAGCGGTGAGGACAGGAACCACTCGTAGGTCTGCCGGTGGCCGCCGACGAAACCGCGCTCCGCTGGCAGGTTCAGCCGGCGCGCCTTCTCCGTGGAGAGCACGGCGTGGTGCTTGACGCCGAACAGATGCCCGAACAGCGGTCCAGGCGCGGCGCCGAGGACGCCGTCCGGCACGAGGTGGACGTCCGGTTCGACGCCGACGATCTCGGCGAGGATCCGTACATAGCCGGCGGTCGTGACGGCCTGGCCGGTGGCGTTGACCACCTCGCCGGCCACCTCGTTCGACGCCGCCATCGCGACGAGGAGCGCGCAGAGGTCGTCCACGTGGCCGTAGTTCCCGACGACCAGACCGCCGTGCGGCAGCAGGATCGGCAGGCGCCGTCGCAGCCGTAGGAACATGGCGGTCTCCATGTCGAGGATGTTGTTGTCCGGGCCGTAGATCGCCGCGGGGCGGGCGATGCTGCCGGGGAAGCCGGTGCGCCGGTGCCGCTCGAGGATCTCGCCCTCGGCGTACGCCTTGAAGCCGCCGTACTTCGTCGGCGGATCCGTCGACGTCGGCTGGTCCTCCGTCCACGGCATGAGCGGGGTCGGCTGGTAGGCCATGACCGACGAGACGAAGACGTAGGCGCCGACCCGCCCGTCGAGCAGTCCCAGCAGCTGTGAGATCGGCGAGCCACCGGCCACCTGGACGAAGCCCGAGACGTCGTAGACGGCGTCCCATTCGGTGCCGTCGAGGGCCGCACGCATCGAGGCGGAGTCCGTGCGGTCGGCGATGAGGCGGCCGACCCCAGGCGGCAGCGCGCTCGCGGTGCGACCGCGGTTGAGCACGCTGACCTCGGCGCCCTGGTCTACGAGCCGCTGGACGAGGCGACGACCCACGAAGGTGGAACCGCCGAGGACGAGCGAGCCCATGGCTCCTCCCAGGTTTGGTTACCCGCTGGACCGCGGCTGCGCCCGGCGGGATCATTCGCCGTAGTTACCAAACGCCGTAGTTACCAAACATAGTCCTTAGAAAGGGCACCATGACCGACCGTCCGGACGACGCTGCCCTGCAGCGGCTGCTGGATCGCGACGGGCTGGTGCGGCTGTCCGGGACCTACCTGCGGGGCCTCGACCGGCGCGACGCGGAGTTGCTGCGCTCGGTGTTCCACGACGACGCCACGACGCACTACGGCGCCTTCCGCGGCGGTCCGGACGACTTCGTCGCCATGGCGATGCGCGCGCTGTCCGGCCACGAGACGAACCAGCACTTCCTCGGCCAGATCAACCTCTGGTTCGGTCCGGAAGCGGTGGGACAACCGGTCCGCCGCGCCACGGGCGAGGTGTACTTCCAGGCGTTCCACCGCGTGTCGGCCACAGACGGGCACGGCGGCGCGCGGACCGACCTGTTCATCTGCGGGCGGTACGTCGACCGCTACGAGTGCCGTGACGGCGACTGGCGGATCGCGCACCGGACCGAGATCGTCGACTGGGCTCGGACCGAGCCGACCGCGGACGACTACCTGCCCACGCACCCGCATGCCGTGCTCGGCCGACGTGACCGGACGGACCTGAGCTACCGCATCGCCGAGGCCTGACGAGAGGACATCAGACATGCCCGACCCGACCCCAGTCCAGGACAAGCAGGAGATCGCCGAGGTCTGCTACCGCTACGGGATCGCCATCGACAACCGCGACTGGGCGACGCTCGCCACCTGCTTCACGCCCGACGCGAACGCCTTTCTGGGGGATCTTGCTCCGAGTCAGGGCTACCAGGCCATCGAGGACGCCTGCCGCTCCACGGTGACGCCGCTGACCGCGACGCAGCACCTGATCGGAAATGTCATCGTGACCCTGAACGGGGACAACGCGCAGTCGGTGTGCTACCTCCAGGCGCAGCACGTCAAGGCCGGCACCGAGGGGGGCGAGAAGTTCATCTTCGCCGGCCGCTACCGCGACCAGTTCGTCCGCACCGGGGACGGCTGGAAGATCCGCGAGCGGCGGCTGGAAGCGATGTGGACCGACGGCAACCCCGCCGTGCTCGGCCTTTAGGGGGTGTCCTTACGCGCGGCGTCGGGGGTGTCGCGCCACATCTGCGTGCTGTCGAACCCGATCCGGCCCTCCGGCACGACCTCGAGCACCACCCGGTTCGGTGAGTCGAGATGCCGCACGAACGCGGCCTGGGCGTCGGGATCGCCCGGGCGGACGGCCGTGGCGAGGGCCGGGTAGAACCAGGCACTGGTCTCTTCGTCTTCGTGGACGATGCAGCGGCCCTTGTAGGTGAGCGACTTGCGGGTGTTGATGCCGGAGCCCTTTGAGCTGATCGCGATGCTGACCCTGGGATCGCGGCGCACCGCAGGCACCCGCGCCCGTTGCGTGGCGGAGGTCAGCCAGAACCGCCCGTCCCGGAACACGTAGTTCATGATCACGCCGACCGGGTGCCCCTCCTTGTTGCTCCAGATGAAGGTGCACTCGTTCTGCTTGGCGAGCAGTTCGGCCTCGGCGGCTTCGTCGAGCCCGTACTTCGCCACGTCCTCGTAGTTGCGATCGGCCATGCTCAGCTTCCTTCCAGCGGCCGTACCTCGCCCGGTTCCATGGCCCCCCGGTAGATCAGGTGGAACTTGCGCACGCCGAATCGCCAGCCCGCTTCGGTTCGCACGTAGGTGTCCGCGTAATGGCCGAGGTGCATGACCCCATCGCCGTCGGCGAGATGGTTCAGCTCGAGGACGTACCACCGCCCGCGGGCCTGACCGTCGACCAGCTCCACGGTGCCCGACGCGGGGAGCTGGGCGACCCAGGCGTATTTGGCGATGGACGACCGCCACAGCGCGAGCGTCTGCTCGTGGCCGCGGGTGACCCGCCCGCCGCCGAGGTCCCAGGTGCAGTCCGGCGCCCAAGTGGCGATCCACGCGCCGGCGTCCCGGCGGCAGACGGCGTCGCCGTAGCGGGCGAGGAGGTTGCGGATGGCGAGCTCGTCCTCGGGCGCCAGCGCCGAGCCATCAGTGCCTGGGCCATCAATCGATGGGCCATCAATGCCTGGGCCGTCCATCGCTAGGGCTGCTCTCCCGGGAGCAGCGACCCGGGGCTCGACTCCGGAGTCGGAGACGGCAACTGCAGTGAGGTCAGCTCGAAGTACTCCGCGAGGCCGTGCTCGCCCAGCTCGCGGCCCACGCCGGACAGCTTGTAGCCGCCGAAGGGTGCCTTCACGTTGAACCGCCCGCCGTTGATCGCCACCTGGCCGGTCCGCAGCCGCCGCGCCACCGCGATCGCCCGCTGCTCGTCGGCCGACCACACGCCGCCGGAGAGCCCGTAGTCGCAGTCGTTGGCGATGCGGACGGCGTCGTCGGTGTCCTCGGCCGGCAGCACGGCCAGGACCGGGCCGAAGATCTCCTCCCGAGCGATGACCATGTCAGGGTGGACGCCGGAGAACACCGTCGGCCGCACGTAGCAGCCGCGGTCGAGCCCGGCCGGCCGCTCGGCGCCGCCGGTGACCAGCGTGGCGCCCTCGGCGCTGCCCCGCTCGATGTAGTCCAGGATCGTCTTGCGCTGTCCGGCCGTGACCACCGGACCCAGGTCGGTGGCCGGATCGAGGGGATCCCCGACCCGCATGGCGCCGACGAGGTCGGCGAGCCCGTCCGCCACCTCGCCCAGCAGGTCCCGCGGGACTATCAACCGGGTCAGCGCCGCGCAGGTCTGCCCGTTGTTGACGAAGCAGCCGCGCACCGCGACGGGCAGCGCCTGGGCGAGGTCGCTGTCGTCGAGGAGCAGGAACGCGGACTTGCCGCCCAGCTCGAGCGTCACCCGTTTGACCGTCTGCGCCGCGGCCTGCGCGACCCGGATGCCGGCCTGGGTGGAGCCGGTGATGCTCACCATGTCGACATCGCGGTGCGCGGCGAGCTGCTCACCGATCTTGCTGCCCGGCCCGCTGACGACGTTCACCGTTCCCGGCGGCAGGTCGAGCCCGTCGAGCACCTCCGCGAGCACGAACGCGGCTAGCGGCGCTGCGCTCGCCGGCTTCAGGATCGTGGCGCAGCCCGCGGCGAGCGCCGGGGCGAGCTTCGCCGCCAGCTGGTAGAGGGGGTAGTTCCACGGCGTGATGGCGGCGACCACACCGGCCGGCTGGCGAATGAGCAGCGAGTTGTCGATCCGCTGCTCGAGCGGGAACTCCTCCGCGATGTCGGCCATCGACCGGAACACGTTGGCGGCCAGGCCCACCTGCACCCGCCGCGATGCGCCGATGGGCGTGCCGACCTCGCGGGACATCAGCTCGGCCAGCTCGTCGGATCTGGCGTCCAGCGCGTCGGCGATGCCGCGCAGCGCACCCACCCGCTCCGGCATCGACGTCGCCGACCACGCGGGGAACGCCGCGCGCGCGGCGGCCACGGCCCGCTCCACCTCGGCAGGGCCGCCGCGGGGCACGCTGCCCATGACCTCGTCGGTACGGCTGTCGACGACGGTTATCTCGCCGTCCGCCTGCGGGGCGATCCACTGCCCCCCGATGTACAGCTCCTTGCGGACGTCCACCTCGAGGCCTCCGGGTCGAGTCCGCGCGCGAACAGCGCGCAGCGCTCACGCTACCGGCGGCAGGTCGGCCGCGGACACCCCTGCCCGCGTACTTTCTGCATTGCCACTCCAGCTTGGCCCGGTATAGCTTTCTGCATGCCAGATACACAAAGTATCCCCGGGGAGAAGCGGTGGACGTTGGGCTCGCGCTGCCCCAGCTGGGCGGCCACGTCACCCGCGCCGGGCTGCGGGCATTCTGCGAGAACGCCGAGGAGCTGGGGTTCGCCAGCCTGTGGGTGCAGGAGCACCTGTTCTACCCGCTGAACCCGGTGTCCGGGTACTCGGCGCGGCCGGGGCTCGCCGTGCCGCAGGCCTACCGCAGCATGCTCGGCGCGCTGGAGACGCTGACCGCCGCGGCGGTGTGGACCACCAAGCCGGTGGTCGGCTCGAGCGTCCTGGTCGCCGGTCTGCACCGGCCGGTGCAGCTGGCGCAGAAGCTGTCGACCGTCGACCTGCTGTCCGAGGGGCGCCTCGTCGCCGGGTTCAGCGTGGGCTGGTCCGACGAGGAGCACTGGGTCGTCGACGTCAATCCGCGCACCCGCGGTGCCCGCTGCGACGAGCTGATCGACGCGCTGCTGGCCTGCTGGGGTCCGGACCCGGTGGAGTTCAGCGGCCGCTTCTTCACGATTCCCGAGTCGGAGGTCAGGCCGAAGCCGGTGCAGCGCCCGTACCCGCGCCTGCTGTCCGGCATGCGTTCGCCGGCCGGCCTGCGCCGGACGGCGGAGAGGTTCGACATCTGGAACCCCGCGTCGGGGACACTGGACCAGCACATGGAGACCTTCGAGCAGCTCAAGCAGATGCGCCCGGCCGGCATGCGGCCGCTGCAGCTCTTCCGGCGCACGTTCACCACGCCTCCGGTGCAGGTCGCGAATCTGCGCACGCTCGGCGTGGACGAACTGGCCGCCGAGGTGGCCGCCTCGGGCGAGGCAGGCGTGGATGCCATCATCGTCGACACCAACTTCGACCCGGCGCTGGACACCCCGGAGCGCTGGGCCGCCGTCCCCAAGACGCTCGCGCCGCTGCTCGAAGCCGCCGCCTGACACGAGCGTGCGCCGGACCGGCCAGGCGTCAGCGTCCGTGCGGCGGAGCGGCCGGGCGTCAGCGGCCGGGCGTCAGCGGCCGGGCGTCAGCTGCGCTCGACGGACCGGCCGCCCTCCCGGCCGCCGCCGATGAGGATGTTCTGCCCGGTCACCCAGGACGATGCGGGCGAGGCCAGGTAGAGGACGGCGGCGGCCATGTCCTCCGGCGTGCCCATCCGGCCGAGCGGCACCGTTTTCGCCAGCCGCGGCAGGTCGGCTTCGGTGAACTCGAGCACCTGGAAGAACGAGTCGGTCGGGACCATGCCGGGAGAGATCGCGTTCACCCGGATCCCGCGCGGCGCGAGCTCGGCCGCCATGGTGACGGTGAGGTTCAGCAGCGCCGCCTTCGCCGCCGCGTACGCCGCGGTGTTCGGCGCAGCGCGCATCCCCGCCCCGGACGCCACGTTCAAGATCGCGCCACCCAGCGTCATACGCCGCGCCGCCGCGCGGGAGCCGGCGAAGGCCGCCACGAAGTTGAGCTCGAGCATGTCCCGCACCTGCGCGTCGCTCGTCTCGATGGCTGGGCGGACGCCAGCCTCGTCCGTACCGCCCGCGTTGTTGATCCAGATGTCGAGCCGGCCGAAGGCGTCCACCGCCGCCTGCGCCAGCGCCTCGGTGATGTCGTCACGCAGGTCGCCGGGGAACTCCACGGCCCGCCGACCGCGCGCCCGGATCTCCCCAGCGGTGGCCGCCACATCCGCCGCCCGGCGGGCGGTGACCACGACGTCCGCGCCCGCCTCTGCGAGCGCGATCGCGATGGCCCTGCCGATGCCGCGGCCGGAGCCGGTCACCACCGCGGCACGGCCGTCCACCCGGAAGCGGTCCAGGATCGTCAGCGCAGCTCCAGCCACCTCTCGTACAGGTGGTGGAAGTGGCGGATCTTGCTCTCCTGGTACACGCCGAACGTCACACCCGGCTTCCGCGTCGTGCGCAGCCCCTTCTGCACGGCCTCCAGGTTGAACTCGTCCTGGTCGAACACCCGCGCCAGCGAGCCGAGCGATTCGACTGCGCTGCGCCACGGCTCGTCCGGGCCCAGCCGGATTTCCGGGACCGGCGGCGGCCGATCGCCCTTGAAGGGTGACAGCAGCAGGACCTCCATCCGGCAGCTCTCGTGGTCGTCGCCGTTGGGCCGGAAGCGATAGGTGATCTGGTTGTAGCCGCCCCACGGGTGCATGTTCGGGAACACGGTCAGGTAGTAGCTGTCGACCAGCTCGGCGTCGGTCAGCTCCTCCACCCGCTCGCCGAGTATCGAACGAAGCGATCGCCGTGCCGCCTCGGCCAGCGTCTTGCGCGCCGTGCTGCCCTCCGGCACCTCCAGCAGCAGCGGGTCGTCGATGCGTTGGTCGATCTGGCTGTTCAGCCGCTGCTGCTCGGTCGGCGACCAGGACAGGTACGGGCTCGGCACACCGCGCGCGGAGATCGCCCGAGAGACATTGCCGAACACGTCGTACTGCGAGTTGGCGTCGCCGAAGCCGGCCAGCAGCTGCGGATGCGTCGTGATTACGTGGAAGGACTCCATGAAGGCCTCTTGGGCCACCTTCCAGTTCACCCGGATCACCTTGGAGACGTGCACCCTGGTGTAGCGGTCCTCCAGCGGCCAGCGATCGAAGAACATCGGCAACTCGCCGAGGTAGTCCTCGAGCGGCTCGCACTCCAGGTCCGGGTTGACGAAGACGAACCCGCCCCAGGTGCCGACCCGGACCTCGGGCAGCCGGAACGCGTCCGGCTTGACCTGGGGGAAGTCCCAGGCGCTCGGTACCCGCTTCAGCTTGCCGGAAAGCGACCAGCAGAAGCCGTGGAATGGGCACTCCAGCTCGCCGACCCGGCCCGGCCCGTCGCGCAGCGCGCGCCCGCGGTGCAGGCAGGCGTTGATGAAGCCCTTGATGCCGTTCGCGCCGGGTTCGGCCCGCACCAGCAGGATCGACTGGTCGCAGATGTCGTACACCTCGGTGTCGCCGACCTCGGCGAGCACCTCCTCGCGGCAGGCGAACTGCCACACCCGGGACCACAGCTTGGCCTTCTCCAGCTCGTGGTACTCGCGGGACAGGTAGCGCTCGACCGGGATGTCGGCGTCGCCGAAGTAGCCGGGCTGGTCGCGGCGCATCGAGCCGGGCACCGGCCTGGTGTCCAGGTCAAGGAGATCCTGGTATGACGGACCGTTGCCGCGGAACCCCGTCGGTGGCGTCGTGTGTGGCGTCGCGTGCGTGGTCAGGAGAACGTCTCCTCTACTTCGAAACGCCGGCTGCGCGCCGCGGCACCTCCCGAATTGCGGCCGCCGCTGACGATCCAGCGGCACAGTTCGGGGTCGGCGCGGCGCAGCTCGCCCGTGACCCAGTCACCGTCGCGGTCGAAGCGGCCCTGCAGGCCCTGCCGGTCCGTCACGAGCACCGGGCCGATGTTGTCCTCCGCCCACTCGTACACCGCACCGCTCAGTGCGTGCTGGATCTTGCGCATCGGCCGGCCCTCCTCCCCAGTCCGGTTCAGCGCTCGGAAGGCATGTCGAGGACCCGGCTGATCCGGTGGTGCGCCTTCGGCCGCGGCGCGGAGACCCACACGCACATCTCGGGGTCGGCCTCGAAGAGGGTGCCCTCGATGTACTGGCCGTCGGGCTGGAACCGTCCCCAGCGGGTGCCCATCGTGACCCGGACGGTGCCGTCGCCGTTGTCGACGTAGTAGGCGTTCGGGTTCCACGGGTTGCGGATCGAGCCGGTGGGCGGTGTCGTCACCGGTGCGCCTTCTCGTCCACCCAGTTCGTCAGCATGTCGTGCCGCCACGCGAT
>DASXTS010000502.1:0-9314 GCA_036505275.1 Pseudonocardiaceae bacterium | reverse complement strand
CGCTGACGTTCAGGCCACTTCGGCCGAGACGACGAAACTGCATGGTCGAAAGCTACCCGCGTGTCCCCTGGTGCACCCGGTGGCGCAGGCCGCACGCTGTGCTGGTGACCGGTCCCGAGTTACCCGAGGACCAGCCGGCCGGGCCCGCCGGGCGTCCTGAACTCGCTGGCCTCGCCGGCCTCGCCGCCGAGGTCGGCGAGCTGTCCGAGCGGCTGGCCGCCGTACAGGCCCGGTTGCTCGCGCTGCATGGCGCGGCGGTCGATACCGGCGGCGCGGACGTCGCCGGCGATGAGGTGCCGAGACCGCAGTGGCTGGGTACCGAGCCCGCCGCGCCGCCGACGCCGTGGCTGCCGCCGACCCTGACACCGCCGCCAATGCCGCCAATGCCGCCACTGTCCGCTGCCGGAACGCGGTGGACGCCGCCGCCATATGGCCGGCCGGGGGTGGCACCGTACGGCCCGCCGCCGTACGGGCCGGCCGCAGCGCCACCGTACGGGCCGGCCGTAGCGCCGCCGTATATGGCCGGAGCGCCGACGTACGGGCCGGCCGGGCCACCGCCCCCGGTTCCGATGGCTCCGCCGGCGCCGATCCCGCCGGTGCCGATCTCGCCGGTGCGCCCGCTGGGGTCGCCAGCGGCGCCACCCCGGCAGCGCGAGGGCCTCGGGCCGCAGCTGGTGGCCTGGACCGGCGGCACCGTGACGCTGCTTGGCATTGTGCTGCTGCTCGTGCTGGTGGCCAGCCGCGGGTGGCTGCAGCCGGGGGTTCGGGTGATCGGCGGCGGCGTGCTGGCGCTCGCGCTGGTCGGGGTGGCGTGGTGGGTGCACCGGCTCCCGGGTGGCCGGACCGGCTCGGTGGCGCTGGCCGCGACCGGGGTGGCCGGCCTGTACCTGGACGTGGTGGCCGCCACCGCGCTGTACGGGTTCCTGCCGGTGGTCGGCGGGTTGCTGGTCGCCCTGGTGGTGGCCGGCGGTGGGCTCGCGCTGGCCGACGTGTGGCGCTCGCAGCCGCTGGCCGCCGGCGCAGTCGCTGGTGCCGCGGTGCTGGCCCCGGTACTGACCAGGGCCGCGACCCCGCTGCTGGTATTGATGGCCGTCATCCTGCAGGTGGCGGCGGCCCCCATCGTGCTGCGGCGGCGCTGGGCCCTGTTGGCCGCCGTGGCCGCGGTGTGGCCCGTGCTGTACGGCGTGCTCGCCGTCGCACGGGCCGCCGAGTACGGCAACCTCGGACAGACCCTGGCGGCGGTCGCGGCCGTCCTGGTCACCGGGGTCGGCCTGGCCGCGGCGGGCGGCATCCGGCTACCGGCCGTGTTCTGCGGCGCGCAGCTCGGGTCGGCCGCGGTGCCCGTGCTGATCATGGCCCTGGTGCTGGACCGCTGGCCCGGTGCGGCTACCGCGGGGCTGGCGGCGGCGCTGCTGCTGGCCGTGGCGGTGCCGATCGAGCTGTGGCCGGTGCCCCGCGAGGTGCGGGCCGTGGCCGTGGTGGCTGGCTCGGTCGCGGTGTTCGAGGCGACGATGATCGCGCTGCGTGGTGGCACGCAGACCGCCGTCGTCCTCGGAGAAGCCATCGTGCTGTCCGCGGCCGCCGCCGCGACGCGCCGGCGCGGCGCGCTGTTCATCGCCGCCGGTTACGGCGCGGTCGGCACGCTCCTCGCGATGTCCAGGGACGCACCGCTACGAGCCCTGCTCACGTTCCCGGCGGCGCCGTACCTCGTCGGCGGCCAGGCTCACACGTCCGCGCTGGTGACCGGAGCCGGCGTGGCCGCGCTGGTGCTGGCGGCCGCCGTCGTCATGCTCGTCGCTTGCGGCCGGCTCGGCCTGCTCGGTGCGGCACCCGACCCCGTGGCCGGTCGGCCGCAGCGCGGGCCGCACGACCCGGTGTCCATTCCGCTGTGGATAGTCGGTGCCGCGGTCGTGCTCTACAGCGCGGCCGGCCTGCTGGTGGCCCTCGCCCTGCTGGTCACCCCGACCCGCGGCGGTTTCCTTGCCGGCCATGTCCTGGTCACCGTGTCCTGGACGGTGGCCGCCCTCGCGCTGCTGGTCCGCGGCATCCACCGGGCGGGACTGCGGATCGCCGGTGGCGCGCTGGTGATCGCGGCCGTGATCAAGCTGGCGACCTTCGACCTGTCCCAGCTCGACGGCCTGGCCAGGGTCGCCGCGTTCCTCGGCGCCGGCCTGGTCCTGCTGGCCGCGGGCGCCCGGTACGCCAAGCTGGTGGCTGCCGCCCATGCGGAGCGCCGAGCCGAGCCGTCGCAGGAAGCGCCGACCTGACGCCTAATCGACCTGGTCGCCCCGACCGACCCGCGGGCGCGGGGTGCGCCATCGCCGCAGCATGGTGGCCCGGCTGAACGCGTAGAACGCAAGCCCGACGGTGCCTTCCTTCGAGTTCGGGAACTTCCGCCGCACCCGCTGGCTGATCTGCCGGCCCAGGAAGATCGTCTCAAGGATGATCACCGCGAGCATCGCCATGGTGAACAGGCTGACCGCGCTCTGGACTCGGGGGTCCGGCACGAAGAGGCTCAGCAGCACGACGACGGCCAGCGGCATGAACACGCCCATGAGCTGGCGCCGCGAGTCGACCAGGTCGCGGACGTAGGCGCGTACCGGCCCGCGGTCGCGCGGCAGCAGGTACCTGTCATCGCCGGCCAGCATCCCGGCGCGGCGTTGGGCCCGGTCGGCGCGGCGCTCCTCCTTGTTGCCGCGCTGCCGCCGCAGTGCCTCCCGCTGCGTTCGCGGCGGCGGGGCCACCGGGCCGCGCCGCTTGGCCTCGGCGTCCCGGCGCTTGGGCGTCGGCCGGCCCTTGCCACCGGTCGCCGCATCGCCGGCCTGGCGACCGCTCGGCGCGTCGTTGGTCACCGGCTGCGATGGCTGTGACTCGGCGTCGGCCCGTCGGGTGTTGCGGCGAAGGAACCTCACAACCGGCCAGCGTAGGACACCCACGCTCGCTGTCGCTCACCCCACCGAGCCGCCTACCGGACCGCCTGTCGGGCCGCCTGTCGGGCCGCCTACGGGGCCGCCTACCGGACTGCCTACCGGACCGCCTACCGGGCCGGTCAGGGGACGGTTCAACGGGCCGTCCGCCGGGCCCCGCACCGTGCCGCTCACCAGGTCGGCCAGCCGCCGTCCCACCGCCGGCGCGAACTTGAAGCCGTGGCCGGAGCACGCCGAGCCGATCACCAGCCGGCCCCGGCGGCGCAGGATGAAGTGCTCGTCGTCGGTCATGGTGTACATGCACGTCTGCGCGTCGACCGGCCGGGGGTCGGCGTCCGGATGGGTCGCCGCCACCCAGGACGCGACGCGCTCCACCAGCTCCGACGACGGCGACGGCACGCCGCCGTCGTCCGGGTCGCTCTCCGGGCCGGTGTGGTGCGCCCCGGCCTTCAGGCCGTACACCGGGTCGCGCAGCGAGTACATGGCGCGCCAGCGGGTCGCCGGGTCCAGCTGGACCACCGGCGGCACCACCGGGCCGGTGCGGCGGAAGTAGACGACCGTCTCACGGGTGGTGCGCACCGGCAGGCTCGGCACCAGCTTGGTCGCCCACGGCCCCGCCGTCACCACCACGACATCGGCCTCGACGCCGGCCACCGACTCGATCCTGGTGGTTTCCTCCAGCTGCGCCCCATGACTCCGCGCGCTGTCCAGGAGGGCGTGCAGCGCGACGTCGGCGCGCACGATGCCGGCCTGCGGCTGGTAGAGCGCGACCCAGCCGTCCGGCACGTCGACCGGCCACCTAGCCCGTACCTCCGAGCCGGTGAGCAGCTCGAACTCCGCGCCGGCTGCGGCCAGCGCCCGACGCGAGCCGTGCTCGACGTCCGCTGCGAGCTCGAGCATGCCGTGCAGCTCGAGCAGCCGCACGTCGCACTCCTCCTCCAGCTCGCGCCAGCCCGCCAAGGACTCCTCGGCGAGCCGAACCCATTCCTCGTCCGGGTAGGCGAGCCGCACGATCCGCGACCGCCCGTGGCTCGACCCGTGATCGTGGCCGACGTGGAACTGCTCGTACAGCACCACCTCGTGCCCATCCATGGCGAGCGCCCTGGCTGCCGAGCAGCCCATGATCCCGGCTCCGACGACGGCGACCTGCATGGTGCACATCATGGCGCCACCCCGCCGGCTGGTCGCCAGCCCGAATCACCGGCCCACTCAATGGTGACGATGTGACATTCCCCCAGTAGGTCCGTCACGATGTCACATCGTCGCCATGACCGCCCGGGGAGGTTTGCTGCGGCTGAGCATTCATGCCGCGCTCGCTTGTCCAGCCGTTGTGAGACCATGGAACAAACGTCGAGGCCCGACACGTTGACGATGACGGCCCGCAGATCGCCTCAAGGGAGAGCCATGACCGTCCAGGAGCAGACCGCGACCACCGGCGTCACCCTGACCGCCGAAGCGGCCGGCAAGGCCAAGGCCCTGCTCGACCAGGAGGGTCGCGACGATCTGAAGCTGCGCATTGCGGTCCAGCCCGGCGGCTGCGCCGGCCTGAAGTACCAGCTGTTCTTCGACGAGCGCGACCTCGACGGCGACCATGTGCAGGACTTCAACGGCTTGCAGCTCGTGGTCGACCGGATGAGCGCGCCGTACCTGCAGAACGCGGTCATCGACTTCGCGGACACCATCGAGAAGCAGGGCTTCACGATCGACAACCCGAACGCAACCGGCTCCTGCGCCTGCGGCGACTCGTTCAACTGACGCCCGGACCGGTTTGATCTCTTTCCACCGGACGCCGCAACGGTAGGGTTGACCATCGTGCCCGTCGCTGTGACCGGAAGCATCGCCACCGACCACCTCATGCACTTCCCTGGCCGGTTCGCTGAGCAGTTCGTGACCGACCGGATGGATCGGCTCTCGCTCAGCTTCCTGGTCGATGACCTGGTGGTACGTCGCGGCGGCATCGCCGCGAACATCGCCTTCGGGATGGCCGTGCTCGGCGCCCGGCCGATCCTGGTCGGAGCGGTCGGCGCGGACTTCAACGACTACCGCGCGTGGTTGGTGCGCCACGGCGTGGACTGCTCGGGGGTGCACGTCTCCGAGGTCGCGCACACCGCGCGGTTCGTCTGCACCACCGACGACGAGATGTGCCAGATCGCGTCGTTCTATGCCGGCGCGATGGCCGAGGCCCGGCTGATCGAGCTGGCGCCGGTGGCCACCCGTGCCGGCGGCCTGGACCTGGTGATGATCAGCCCGAACGACCCCGAGGCCATGATCAGGCACACCGAGGAGTGCCGGCTGCGCGGCTACCCGTTCGCCGCCGACCCGTCCCAGCAGCTGGCGCGGATGTCCGGCGAGCAGGTCCGGGCCCTGGTCGACGGCGCGTCGTACCTGTTCACCAACGACTACGAGCTGCACCTGTTGCTGCGCAAGACCGGCTGGTCCGAGGACGACGTGCTGGACCGGGTCGCCATGCGGGTCACGACGCTGGGCGAAAAGGGTGTCGAGATCGTCGGCCGCGATCTCGAGCCGCTGCAGGTGGCCGCCGTGCCGGAGTCGATCAAGGCCGATCCGACCGGCGTCGGCGACGGTTTCCGCGCCGGCTTCCTCACCGCAGTCAGCGCGGGCCTGCCGCTACAGCGGGCCGCCCAGCTCGGCTCGCTCGTCGCCGTGCAGATCCTGGAGACCATCGGCACCCAGGAGTGGATCTTCAACCGCATCGTTGGCCTGGCCCGGCTGCGCGACGCCTATGGCCCGGACGCCGCCGACGAGATCGACCCCATCCTGCCGGCCACCTGACGGTTGGCCGGCGCGTCCGCGCCTCAGGTCCGTACGAGCGGTGCTCTACAGCCGCACCGGGTACTGCGGCTCGGGGACGTCGACGTGGATTCGTTGCTCGACGAAGATGCCGTGCCAGAGCATGAAGACCAGTAGTGCCCAGATCCGGCGGCTGTGGTCCAGGACGCCGTCGCGGTGGTCGTCGAGCATGCGCAGCACGGCGGCCGTGTCCAGCAGATGGTCAGTGCCGGACTCGGTGATCACGGCCCGGGCCCAGTCGTACATCTCCGACCGCAGCCAGTGCCTGATCGGCACCGGGAAGCCGAGCTTGCGGCGGTGCAACACGTGCGGCGGCACGATGTCTTCCAGCGCGCGGCGCAGCGCATGCTTGGTGGTCTGCTTGGTGATCTTCTCGGTCAGCGGGATCCTGGCGGCGACCTTGAACACCTCGGGGTCGAGGAACGGCACCCGCAGCTCCAGTGAGTTGGCCATGGTCATCTTGTCGGCCTTGACGAGGATGTCGCCGCGCAGCCAGGTGAACAGGTCGACGTGCTGCATGCGCGAGACCGGGTCCCATCCCTGCGACGTGGCGTACGGCTCCGCGGTCACGTCCGGGTGCCCGACGGTCTCGTCGAAGTTCCTGAGCACGGCGCGAAGCTGATCGTCGCGGAAGATCCGGGCATTGCCGTAGTAGCGCCGCTCGAGCGGCAGGGCGCCGCGGCGCAGCAGGTCCTTGCCGCGCACGCCCTCCGGCACCCGGCTGGAGATCCGGCCGAGCGCGCGCCGCAACGCACCGGGCACCCGCTCGAACGGCGCGAGCGACAGCGGCTCACGATAGATGGTGTACCCGCCGAAGAGCTCGTCGGCGCCCTCGCCGGAGAGCACCACCTTGACGTACTTGCGGGCCTCACGGGCGATGAACCACAGCGGGACCAGCGCGGGATCGGCCACCGGATCGTCCAGGTACCACACGATCAACGGCAGCATGTCGATCATCTCGTCCGGCTTGACCGGGCGCACCACGTGCCGCACCCCGATGGCCGCGGCCGACTCGGCCGCCACGTCGATCTCCGAGTAGCCGGCCCGCTCGAACCCGGTCGTGAACGTGATCAGGTCCGGGTTGTGCTGCTTGGCCAGCGCCGCGATCGCGGTGGAGTCGATGCCCCCGGAGAGGAACGCGCCGACCGTGACGTCCGCTCGCATGTGCTTGGCCACCGAGTCGCGCATCACCTCGGCGATCTGCGCGTACAGCTCGGCGCCGTGCGGGGCGCCGTCCACGTCGTGCCCGCTGAACATCGGCTGGAAGTACCGGCGCGTGGTCAGCTCGCCACCGGGTATCAGGGAGAACGTGGTGCCGGACTCGATGCGCCGCACCTGCGCGTGCAGGGTCTCCGGTTCCGGCACGTACTGAAGCTGCAGGTAGTGCTGCAGCGCGGTGGCGTCCAGCGTGCTGCCGGTGGCGAGCACGGGTGCGAGCTCAAGGAGGCTCTTCTTCTCGCTGGCGAACGCCGTGCCGGCCGGCCCGGTGCAGTAGAACAGCGGTTTGATGCCGAACGGATCCCGCGCGCCGAACAGCACCCGCTCATGCGCGTCCCAGATCAGGAACGCGAACATGCCGCGCAGCCGGCGCACCGCCGCCTCGCCCCACACGTGGTACGCGGCCACGACGGCCTCGGTGTCCCCCTCGGTGGCGAACCGCACGCCGTGCTCGCGGGCCAGCTCCGCGCGCAGCTCCAGGTAGTTGTAGACCTCGCCGTTGAACAGGACGGTGTACCGGTCGGCCGTGTCCGGCGTCGGCCCCCACAGCAGCGGCTGATGCGACTTGTCCACGTCGATGATGGACAGCCGGTTGAAACCGAACACCACGTCCTCGGTGTGCCAGGTGCCGGTCTCGTCCGGGCCCCGGTGCCGCTGGCAGTGCAGGGCGGCGCGAACCACGTCCACCCGCTGGGTCGCGTCGCCGTTCGCCGTCACCAGTCCAAGCAGCCCGCACACGCGGCCCAGTATGCCGGCGGGGCTGGTCGGTGCCCGCCCAGCCCCTGGTCTAGGCTCCTTTCGTCAGTGATCGGTGCCGGGCCTGAGGAGGCGACGTGCTGCGCACCCGGGTGACCCGGCTCACCGGGATGGTCACCATGGCCGGTCTGGTGAGCCTCTTTGCAACCGGCTGCTCCGTCCACGACGTGCTGAGGTTCGGCTGGCCGGACGGGATCACCCCGCAGGCCGAGCGGATGCGCGAGCTGTGGACCTGGTCGGCGCTCGCCGCACTCACCGTCGGCGTGCTGATGTGGACGCTCATGCTGTGGCCGGTGGTGTTCCACCGCAAGCGCCCTGGTACGTCGGCCGACGAGATGCCGCACCAGACGCAGTACAACCTGCCGCTTGAGCTGGTCTACACCGGCATCCCGTTCGTGATCATCCTCGTGCTGTTCTACTACGCCGTCGGCGCGCAGAACTTCGTCAACCACAACGAGGCCAAGGCCGACGTCAAGGTCGATGTGATCTCCTTCCAGTGGAACTGGGAGTTCCGCTACCCCGACGCGCAGACCCAACTCGGCCAGCAGGTGAGCACCGTCGGCTCCAGCGAGGTCATCCCGCTGCTCGTGGTGCCGGCCGAGCGGCTGATCGAGTGGCGGATCAGCTCCAAGGACGTGGTGCACTCGTTCTTCGTGCCAGAGTTCCTGTTCAAGCGGGACAGCTTCCCTCGGCCGGAGAAGAACGCCACGAGGAACGTCTTCCAGACCCGCATCGACCGGCCGGGCGCGTTCGTCGGCCGATGTGCGGAGCTGTGCGGCGCGTACCACTCGATGATGAACTTCGAGGTGCGCGTGCTGCCGCCGGATCTCTTCGACGACTACCTTGATCTGCGCAAACGCACCAATCTCGGCACCGGCGCGCCATACACCGCGGGCGAGGCGCTCGCCGAGCTGGACTGCGGCGAGCTGTGCACGCCGACGGCGATCAAGACTAGGCCGTTCGACACCCGGCGCGGCACGAGCAGCTTCAGCGGCGGCGGGAACTGAGGGGAGGCATTGGCGTTGAAGACCGAGGCCCGGATCTTCTTGATCATCGCGATGTTCTGCTTTGTCTCCACCGTGGTGTACGCCTGGTGGGCCAAGGAGACCGTCGGCATCGTCGGCATCAGCCTCACCGGCGGCCTGTGCTTCATCATCGGCACCTACTTCTGGTTCATCTCCCGCCGGCTCGAGCCCCGACCCGAGGACAACCCGGACGCAGAGATCTCTGACGGCGCCGGCGACCTCGGCTTCTTCAGCCCCGGCAGCTACTGGCCCATTGGCGTCGCCGGCGGGGCCGCGCTGGGTGGCATCTCGCTCGCCTTCTTCTACCCCTGGCTCATCGCCATCGCCGTGGTCGTCATCCTCGCCATGGTCGCTGGCCTCGTCTTCGAGTACCACGTCGGCCCCGGCCACGACTGACCCCCCGTCGCGCGTGTTCGCCGGTTCGGTCGCGCGTGTTGGGCGTCTCGATAGCCAACGAACTGCCGAACGGCCGGCACGATCGTCTGGTGCCGGACCGCCGACCTGGGCGATCGCGAACACGACGGACTCAACCGCCCAGAACGGTCGGCTGAACCGCCCAACTTGGGCGACCCAACCG
>DASXTS010000501.1:0-6097 GCA_036505275.1 Pseudonocardiaceae bacterium | reverse complement strand
TCAGCCTCGCCGGCGCCCACGCCAAACTCGCCCAGATGGACCAGATCGCCGCCCGCCGGAGCCAGACCATCCAGCTCGGCATCCCCACCTTCACCGACGCCGCTGGCCGCACCAGCACGAACCAGCCCAGCCTCCCAGGCGATTCCTGACGCTGCCCAACTCAAGATCATCTTCTAGTTCGGAGAAGATCAGCGTGACGCGGCGGATCTGGCTGATCTGTTGCGGATGGGCCGGCTGCCCGAGGCGTGGATCTCGTCACCGGCGATCCGGGAACTGCGGCATCTGGTGCGGCACCGGGCCAAGCTGGTGGCGCTGCGCTCCAGCCTGCGCTGCCAGATCCACGCGCTGCTGGCCGGTGCCGGGGTGTTGGTGACGATGAGCGACCTGTTCGGCGTCGAGGGCGGCAAGCTGCTGGATCGCGTCGAGCTGTCCCCGGCCGCTCGAGCTCGGGTGAATTCGGGGCTGCGGCTGATCGAGGCGCTGGACTTCGAGGTCGAGGTGTTCACCAACCTGTTCACCGGGCGGCTGCGCGACGATCCCGGCTATCGAGCGATCCAACAGATCCCCGGCATCGGGCCGATCCTGGCCGCGGTCCTGGTCGCCGAGATCGGCGACATCGGCCGGTTCGCCGGCCCGGCGCAGCTGGCCTGCTGGGCCGGCCTCACTCCCCGGCACCGCGAGTCGGACACCACGGTGCACCGCGGGCGCATCACCAAACAGGGCTCGCGGCTGGTGCGCTGGGCCGCCGTGGAGGCGGTGCAACGCGTCAGCGGCCACACCCGCATCGGGCAGGTCCGCGACCGGGTCGCCGCCCGCCGCGGCCGCAACATCGGTGTCGTCGCCGCCGCCCGCGAGCTGCTCACGCTGGTGTTCTACGGGCTGCGTGATCATCATATCCGCTGCCTGAACCCGGCCCCGGCCAAGCCGGTGCCATGACGGTTCAGGACCGTGGTGGGCGCGGATCGCCGCGGGGTCAAGACCACCGCCGCCGTGGTCGCCCCCTTGATTGATCCCGCCCACCATCGGCACATGTCGTAGCACTCCATGCCGCCAGCCAGCGGCGAAGGGATGACCGACAGCCCCACCCGGGGCCTGTCCACAGCCGGGGAAACCGGCGCTGGAACACGCACCCGACAGTTCAACCCGATAACCGGGAGCCGCGAACCAAGATCCCGCTCTCCGATATCTGCAGTGTGCGCCGGGCGGCGCCGGCGTCAAGGACCTACGGCCGCTGCGCGGTCGCCCTCCGGGCGATCCTTGACACCGACGCCTATCCCAGCGCGCCCAACAACATGCGGAGAGCCGGAAAAGAAAAGATCACAACCAAGAACTAGGGGTTGACCGGCCCCGCTCCTTCAGGGATGACCCCGCAGCCCAATTCTGTGCGCGGGGAACGAAACCCACGCTGAAACCTGAACGACGGAGACTTCTCGTGCTCCCCAAACCTCGGCGGGTAACCGGCCGCATGACGCGCCCGGGGCGCCGACGGTTCTGCTCTGACGCGATCCTCACGTCAGTGGGAACGGGGACTGCAACCACCACGGGGTCGACTGCAGCTCGATGCGATCCACCCATTTCACCCACCAGAAATCGCGCTTGCCGGGTGCCACAAGCCGCACCGGGTAACCATGGCCAGGCGACAGCGGTGCCCCGCCGACCGCCGTGGCCAGCAACTGCCCATCAACGTCGTCGACGGGTAGGCGAACCCAGTATCCGGTGATCGAGTGCACCATCAGGCTGCGCGCCTGACCGAGGTCGCGTAGCAGCGCAGAGACCGGCGCACCCGACCAGTCCTGCTCCGCATACCAGCCGGAGGTGCAGTCCAGGTGGCGCGCACCGGAGAACCGAAGCGGGCCAGATCGGCAAGGGACAGCTCCCGCCGGCCAGCGGCGTCGACGACCATGAGTCGTTGACTTTGGTCGGTCTCGAAGGAACCTACGTCCGTCCTCATTTACACCAGGTCTGGGACACGACCCGTGGGGACGCGACGAATGACTGCGCGAGGAGTGGCCAGTGATGGACGCCGACGTGATCATCGTGGGCGCCGGCCCGACCGGACTGATGCTGGCCGCTGAGCTGTGCCGGCCGGCGTGCGACCGCTAGTGCTCGAGCGGCAACCGCAGATCCGAGACACCCCGAAGGCCGGCGGTCTCAGCCAAGCCATCGCCTGGGCCGCAACCATCGACGAACCCCGACACCGCGGCGCTCGCGCTGCGAGAAGCGCTCTCCAACTGGTTCGGCACACGCCTGAAAACGACAGTGCCCGTCGTTCGGCCCCCGTATCGGCCGATCAAACATCGCAAGATCGCAAACCTGCCGCCGACTCCGCCCACGCACCCAGCACAGCAAAGTCGGGTGGGCCGGGCGCGGGTTCGACGTGGCGGCGGGTTTCGCCGCTGTGATCGTAGAATCGATCGGTGATCTTGCGGTGCACGAAGAAGCTGCTCACGGTGCAGGAAGTCTGCGAAGTCGTCGCGAGTGAGTACGCCCGAGAAATCGGCCATCGTCGGTCGCCCCGTCTCACAGGTCACGGAGGCATCCTGCCAGGGCGCGTGCTGCCGGGCCGTCAGGAGCTTGCGTAGCTCCCGAGGACGCCGACGCATGATCCGGGGTCTCGAGCCACATGCCGATGTTCCCGTCTGATGGGGCAAGGACGAACACCTCGGTGCCCATCCAGCGCCAGCCAGACATCACCGCTCTCGCCGGCACCGGCGAGAGCGGCGTGCTCGCTGTCGAGCCGCAGCCGGGCAGGATATCGTCCGCGTCACCCAGCCAACCCTTTGCGGACAACTCGGCGTGATGCCCCGGCGCCCTGGCCGGATGCTCCTGATCATATGGCCGGACTGGACCCTTGACGGACAGTGCATGATGGCGGCGTCCGCCTGTCTCGATCATTTGCGGTGGGAGCCGATGCCGATCGACCCCTCGTCTGTCCGTTGAGCGCGCAACGCACTACTTTGCCAATGAGAGTGCCGTTTGTGCATCGACAATCAAGGCCGCAAGGCTGAGCCGAGGACGCAACGCGGCGATGACACGAATGCGACTAGACGGTCACCAGTGCGAAGATCAGCAGTATCAGTAGGGCCGCGTAGAACATTGCCATGGTGGCGTATCTGCCCAAGCCGATTCCGACCAACAGCCGAGATCGCTGCGAAAACACTGACCGGAACCGATATTGCGGAGCCACCTGCTGCTCGATCTGGTCCGATCGCTCCGCATGCAGGAGCTGAATTCGGCGGTACAGCAGATCGACTGGCAGGAAGAGCAAGGTCGCCGGCGAGAGGATGTCCCGAGTTCCGTGGAACTTCGGTGGCGGCCCGGTGTTCATTAGGCGGCGTCGATGGCGTCATCATCGCGGGTGGCGCCGACGGTTTCGGTGATTCGTTGCAGCGTGTCGCGCAGGGATCGCAGGTGGAGGTGGCCGTTGACGCGGCGGAACTGCTTGACGGCCTCGACCATGCCGGCGGCGCACCAGCGCAGCGCCATCGTGCCGTCGCGCCAGCGTTTGACGTAGCTGGCGTGATCACGACAAATGCTGATCATGCTCTCGATGGCGTTGGTCGAGCGGAGGGTGCGGGCCAGTGTGGGCGGCACGTCGAGGCGGAGCACGGTCAGGGTCTCGGCCATGCCCTCGCGCAGGCTGGCCGCGGCGCCGGGGTGGGTGTGGTCGAGCTCTGCGCAGCGCGAGGATCCGGCGACGATCGTCGCATCGCGCGAGAGCCTCCGGCTCGCGCTCATCGCCAGCCTTCAGTACCTGCCTGCACGCCAGCGGGCCGTGCTCATCCTGCGCGAAGTGCTCGGCTTCCCCGCCACCGAGGTCGCGACCATGCTCGACACCACGACCGCCGCGGTGAAGAGCGCGCTGCAGCGCGCCCGGGTGCGCCTCGACGAGGCGGACCCGGAACATGAGCAGATCAGCGAGCCTGCCGACCCACGCGCAAGGGCGCTGCTCGACGAGTACATAGCCGGCTTCGAGAACGCCGACATGGCAGCCCTCGAACGAGCACTACGCACCGATGCCGCGATCGAAATGGTCGGCACCCGCACCTGGTTCGCCGGACGCGTGACCTGCCTGCGTTACCTCACGCACGTGATCGGCTCCCCGGGGAATGGCGCATGATCCCGACTGCCGCCAACGGACAGCCCGCCGCGGCCGCCTACCACCGCAACAGCGACGGCATCCACGGTGCATTCGGACTCGGCGTCCTCACCGTGACCGACACCGGCATCGCCCGCATCTACGTCTTCGGCGGCGGCCCCGACCTCCTCGCCACATTCGGCCTCCCACCCGTCCACCCGACCGCAGAAAGCCGCCCTCGTGAAAACAGCGGCCGCCAGTACCAGACACGAGCACACCGGGGTTCGGGTGGGTGGACCTCCGTTTGGCCGCCAGGGTCCCGAACGCCGAACCGAAGGTGCGCTCGATGAAGTTGGAGTGCCGCACCCGGGTACGTAGGGTTCCCCTCAAGACCGCCAAGTCACGAGGGCCTCGACCGCTTAGGCCGGCTGCTTGGCCGCGGCCTGCCGGCCCAGTGTCCACGCCCGGTTGTCGGCGGCGGCGCCCGGCGGCACGAGTGAGCCGCCGGGCCCAACGATGGGCGACGTTATCCTGCGTGGAGGCCTTTGGCGAGCAGGTCGTGAGCGGGGATTGCTTCGACTTTTGGCGCGAGAGGGAATGTGTGCGAGCCTGCGTGGGCGACGACGATTCGGTCCAGTGCGAGGTCTGTCAGGGCGTGCCGGATGGACGGTGTGACGCTCGGTCGGTCGGTGCGTTTGATCTCCACTCCGACTCGCTCGCCGTCGGCGTTCACGACGAGGTCGATTTCTGCTCCAGTGTGAGTGCCCCAGAACCAGGGGTCGCGAACGTCGAGCATCAGGATCTGTTCGATCACGAAGCCTTCCCAGCTGGCGCCGACCTTGGGGTGGGCGAGGAGGTCGTGCCGGTCGGCGATGCCCAGCAGCCGGTGCAGCAGGCCGCTGTCGCGCACGTACACCTTCGGTGATCGCACTTGCCGTTTGGCGATGTTGGCGTGCCACGGCTGCAATTGGCGGACAGTGAGGGCATCGGTGAGGGCGTCCAGGTATCGGCGGACGGTCATTTGCGAAACACCGACGGCGCGGGCCAACTCCGCACCGTTCCAGACCTGGCCGTGGTAGTGAGCGATCATGGTCCAGAACCGGCGCATGGTCGTGGCGGGGATGCGGACGCCGAGATTGGCAAGGTCCCGCTCCAGAAAGGTGCTGATGTAATCGTCACGCCATGCTCGTGAACCGGCGTCGTCGGGGGCCAGGTACGACCGAGGCAGCCCGCCGCGCGCCCACAGCGTATCGACGGCGCCCGTCCCGACGTCGGTCAGCCGGAAGCCGCCCAGCTCGATCAGTGCGACCCGGCCGGCGAGTGACTCGGCGGCAAGACCGACCAGGTCGGGCGATGCGCTGCCCAGCACGAGGAACCGGCCCGGCCGAGCATCCTCGTCGGCCAGGACTCGCAGCACCGGGAACAGATCCTGTCGTCGCTGCGCCTCGTCGATGACGACGGTGCCATCCAGTAACGGCAGGCTCAGCGTCGGCTCACCCAACCGCGCCGCATCCCGCGGATCTTCCAGATCGAACACGTGCGACGGTGCGGGCCGTACCACCGTCCGGGCCAACGTCGACTTTCCCGCCTGACGTGGACCGGTCATCAGCACGATAGGTGCTCGGCGCAGCGCCGCACGAAGCCGCCGTTCCTCCTCCAGGCGTGCCACCAACCCCACCGTCACCCTGCTTTTCTACCATGAAGTGATGCTTTTTCCGGGTACTCTGCAACCGATGATCGACGGATACACCGCTGAACGGGTCGAGGAGCAGACCACCACGGTGGCGATGCGGTGGCCCGCAAGGACCACGCGGAGGCACTGGCCAGGCTGGCGGTGGACGAGTCGGGCTGGCGAGTTCGTTGCCACGCGGCGCAGACGCTGGATCACTCGGCGTGTACGGGCTCTTCTCAGCCTGGTCGACCTCACCGAGGTCGACCGCTACATCCGCAAAATGTCAACGGCACGTGAAAACTGCCCTGCCGGGGCTTTACCACCCGCGATACGGCCGTTGATCTTGT
>DASXTS010000500.1:0-24739 GCA_036505275.1 Pseudonocardiaceae bacterium | reverse complement strand
GCGACCGTGGCCAAGGCGCTCGGCAGCGGCCGGCGGGCCGAGATCGTCGACCTGCTCGGCCAGGGCGAGCGCTCCGTCGAGGAGATCGCGGCGGAGATCGAGCAGAGCGTGGCGAACACGTCTCAGCACCTGCAGCAGCTGCTGCGCGCGGGCCTGGTCAGCAGCCGGCGGCAGGGCAACCGGGTGTTGTACTCGCTGGCCAGCGAACGGGTCGCCGAGCTGTGGGCGGCGGTGCGGGATGTCGCCGCGAACTACCTTGCCGAGATCGATCGGCTGGCCGCGGCATATCTGGGGGACCGCTCCGCCCTGCAGACGGTCACGCGGGGGCAGCTGGCGGAGCGGCTGCGCCGCGGTGATGTCGTGCTGATCGACGTGCGACCGCAGGCTGAGTTCCGGCACGGCCACATCCTCGGCGCGGTCTCGGTGCCCATCGACCAATTCGCGGAGCAGATGAACGGCCTGGGCCGCGACCGCGACATCGTCGCCTACTGCCGGGGCGCCTACTGTGTGTTCGCCGACGACGCGGTCCGCGCCCTGGTCGCCGACGGCTTCCGCGCCGCCCGGCTGGAGGACGGCTTCCCGGAGTGGGCCCGCGCCGGGCTCCCGGTCGAATCGACGGCCTGACATGGGGATCGAGCCGATTGCGATCGTTGACGCGGGCCTGGGCAACGCCAGCTACCTGCTCGATCTCGGTGACGGTCGCGCGTTGGCGGTCGATCCCTGCCGGGACCTGCGGGCGCTGCGCGCGGCGGCCGACCGGCTTCACCTGACCGTCGCGTTCGCCGCGGAGACCCACCTGCACGCCGACTTCGTCTCCGGCGCAATGCAGCTGGCGGCCGAGGACGGCGCGCGGATCGTGGCGTCGGCCCGGGGCCGGCGCGGGTTCCCACACATCGCACTGGACGACGGCGACGAGGTTGACCTCGGCGGGTTGCGGCTGCGGGTGCTCGCCACTTCCGGACACACCGGCGAGCACGTGGCCTACCAGCTGGTCGACGGCGTCACTTCGGTCGGGGTGTTCACCGGCGGCTCACTGATCGTCGGCGGCGCCGCACGCACCGACCTGTCCGGTGACGACCAAACCGATGCGCTCACCCGGGCGCAGTACCGCGCGCTGCGCCGGCTGGCCGAGCTGCCCGATACGACGGCCGTCTGGCCCACGCACGGCGCGGGGTCGTTCTGTTCGGCTCCGACCAGCGGCAGCCGAACGTCGACGATCGGGGCCGAGAAGGCGACCAACCCGCTGCTGACAGCCCCTGACGAGGAATCCTTCGTCGCCGCGCTGCTCGGTGGGCTCGGCAGCTATCCGGCCTACTTCAACCGGCTGGCCGAGGTCAATCGACGCGGCCCAACCGTGGTCACCGGAGCGCCGGCGGCACCCAGCCTCGATGCCAGCGCGGTCCGCGCCGCCGTGGCTGCCGGCGCGGTGGTGGTCGACATCCGGCCGATCCCCGCGTTCGCCGCCGGGCACCTGCCCGGCGCCGTGTCCATTGCCCTGCGCGACCAGTTCGCCACTTGGCTGGGCTGGCTGGTCGATCCGGCAACACCGATGGTGCTCGTGCGGGACCCGGACCAAGACATGGCCGAGGCCCTCTGGCAGGCCGCCAAGATCGACTACACGAACGTTGTCGGTGAGCTCGCTGGTGGCATGGCGGGCTGGCGCGGCGAGGTCGACCGGCTGCCCCTTGTCGACCCCGAGCACGCCGAGGGCACACCGCTGGACCTCCGCCAAGACGATGAGTTCGCCGCGGGGCACGTCCCGGGCGCGGTGCACGTCGAGCTCGGCGAGCTGTCCGCGGCTGCTGCGCCGAATGGGCCGACGGTGGTGATGTGTGGTCACGGCGAGCGCGCGATGACCGGCGCCAGCCTGCTGCAACGCGCCGGCCACCGCGAGCTGTCCGTGCTGCTCGGTGGGCCCGACGACTGGGCCGCCGTGACCGGCCGCCGGCTGCGCACTAGTGCGCCGTGACTCGCCCGGCCTCGCCGCGGCTCGGCCTGCGCGCCAACCTCGCGCAATTCAGCCTGCTGGTCGCCGTGAACGCGCTGGTCGGCGGCATGCTCGGCCAAGAGCGCACCGTGCTGCCGTTGCTGGCCGAACAGACCTTCCACATCACCGCCTACACCAGCGCGCTGACCTACATCCTCGCGTTCGGCGCCACCAAGGCACTCACCAACTTCGCCGCCGGCGCGCTGTCCGACCGCTTCGGCCGCAAGCCGGTGCTCATCGTCGGCTGGCTGATCGGGCTGCCGGTGCCGTTGCTGCTCATCTGGGCGCCGGACTGGACCTGGGTGGTGGCCGCCAACGTGCTGCTCGGGATCAATCAGGGGCTCACCTGGTCAACCACCGTGATTATGAAGATCGACCTCGCCGGGCCCGAGCAGCGCGGTCTGGCCATGGGCCTGAACGAGGCGGCCGGATACGTCGCCGTCGCCGCCACCGCGATGGCCACCGGCCTTCTCGCCGACGCCTACGGGCTGCGCCCCGCGCCGTTCCTGGTCGGCCTGGCCTACGCCGGCCTCGGACTCGGGCTGTCCGTGCTGGTCGTCCGCGAGACGCACGGCCATGCCCGGCACGAGTCCGGCGACCTCGGTGGTGAACTGCGCACCGGTGACGTCCTGCGGCTGACCAGCCTCCGGGAACCCGCGCTGTCGGCCGCTAGCCAGGCCGGCATGGTCAACAACCTCAACGACGGCCTCGCCTGGGGCCTGTTCCCGGTGTTGTTCGCAGGCCATGGGTTGGCGCTGGGCCAGATCGGGCTGCTCGCCGCGCTCTACCCAGCCGTGTGGGGCCTCGGGCAGCTCGTCACCGGGCCGATGTCCGACCGGCTCGGCCGCAAACACCTGATCACCTCGGGCATGCTGCTGCAGGGCGGCGCCCTCGGCCTGGTTGCCGCGGTCGATGACTTCGGGCTGTGGGCGGCCGCGGTCGTCCTGCTCGGCGTCGGAACCGCAATGGTGTACCCAACCCTGCTGGCCGTGGTCGGCGACGTCGCGCACCCGGCATGGCGAGCCCGCGCGGTCGGCGTCTACCGGCTCTGGCGCGACGGCGGATTCGCCGTCGGCGCCCTCCTCGCCGGAATACTCGCCGATGCTCTCGGCATCCGGGCGGCCGTCTGGATCATCGCTGCAATCACCGCTGCGTCCGGACTCGTCGTGGCGATCCGGATGTACGAAACGCATCCACCCGCAGCGCAATGACCCATCAGCCTTGGCCGGCGGGCCGATCTACCTGGACTACCACGCCAACGCCTGCGAGACAGGCTGCACGACGCGGAACTTCTCGTACCGGCCCACAGTTCCAGCGGCTGGCAGACGGCGGGGTCCCGGGCGCCATCGTCATCGAGCGCTACCGCCTCGAATGCCGCCCTGAACCCGGCGAGCGCGGCGCGGATCCCGGACGCGACCGGCCACGACGTCACTCGATCGTGCCTGCCCGTCATCCGCGCGGCCATCGCCACCCGGCCTCGACTCACCAGGAGACCGGAAGTTCGACCAGACCGCCGGTGAGCACGTCGGTGTTGACACGCAGCTCTTCGATCGGCACGGCGAGCCGCATGGTCGGGAAGCGGGGAATGAGCTGGGCGAAGACGGCCTGCAGTTCGATGCGGGCCAGCGGCGCGCCGATGCAGTAGCGGGCGCCGTGGCCGAAGGTGAGATGAGCGGGGCCACTGCGGTCGATGTCGAACCGGTCCGGCTCGGTGAACGCAACCAGGTCGTGGTTCGCGGCGCCGTTGTCCAACAGCACGAGGTCGCCCGCCTTGATCTGCGCGTCCCCGATGACCAGGTCCGTTCGGGCGTAGCGCGGGATGCCGCCGCCACCGTGGCCGGGCGCACGAAGGATTTCCTCGACCGCGCGCGCGATCCGCGCGGGGTGGTCGAGCAGCCGCCGCCACTGCTCGGGGTTGCTGAGCAGCTGCAGCGCTCCCATGCCGATGGCGACAACCGTGGTCTCGTGGCCGGCGAACAGCAACGCCATGGACAGCATGGCGATCTCGTCGTCGGCCACACCCTCGGTGGCGCACAACCGGGAGATGACGTCATCGCCGGGCGCCCTGCGCTTGCGGGCCACCAGTGCCTGCCCGTAGCCGAACAGCTCGGCCAGCCCACGCTCGGACCGGGCACGGTCACGGACGTCGGCAGCCTGCTGGGTCCACCCGCGGAACTGGGCGCGATCCTCGCTCGGCACGCCGAGCAGCTCGCAGATCACCAGGATCGGCAGTGGCAGGGCCAACGCGGCCACCAGATCCGCCGGCCGCTCGCAGCCGGCGAGCTGATCGAGCAATTCGCCGGTCAGGGCGTCGATCCGCGGGCGAAGCGCACGCATCCGCGCTGGCGAGAAATGCGGCTGGAGCAGCGACCGCATCCGCCGGTGATCGGCCTGTTCGGTGTCGTAGTTGCCCAGCGGTCCACCGAACAGCGCGGACTCTCCGGTGCGCGCCGCCGTCTCCGGTGCCGGATGCGACCGGCCGAGCCGATCGTCATCGAGCAGCCGGCGCACCTCGTCATACCCGGTGACCAGCCACGCCTCGTCACCCACCGCCGTGCGGATCCGATGGATCGGACCCCGCCCCTGCAGCAGCCGCAACGCCGGCGCCGGCTGCAGCAGCCGCGGTTGCTCGAACGGCAGCTCGGCCGCCACGGTCATCGTAACCTCCACTGGTACACAGAAGCTTGTATATCACGATGTAAACAACAGTACTTGTATACTCGCTTGTCGACAAGCGGAGGTGGTCCGTGCCGGATACGGCAGCAACTCGAGTCGGCAACAGCGCGCCACCGTCCGGGCGCCTGCGCCGGGCCGAGCGGCGTGACCAGATCCTCGCCGCTGCCATCCGGGCCTTCGCGCGCGCCGGGTACGCCGCCACCAACCTCGACGATGTCGCTGCCGAGGCCGGCATCACCCGGGTCATCCTCTACCGGCACTTCGACTCCAAGGCCGACCTCTACCGGGCCGTGCTCGACCGCGCGTGCCACCGCATCGCCGACACAGTCGGCACCGACGACTTCGGCGACGACGCGCTGCCGGCCCTCTTACGGGCCGCCGCGGCGGACCCCGACGGTTTCCGGCTGCTGTTCCGCTACGCCGCCCGCGAGCCAGAGTTCCGCGACGTCGTCGACGGCCTCACCGCCGGATCGGCCGAGGTCGCCCGCCGCAACCTGGCGAGACGGCTCCCGCCCGGGCCATGGTCGGACTGGGCCGCCCGGATCATCCCCACCATCACTATCGAGGCGGTCATCGGCTGGCTCGATGCCGGGCAACCCGATCCCGGACAGGCCGCCGAGCGGGTAGGCAAGATCGTCAGAGCGGTGATCGACGCAGCCCTACCCCACATCGACTGACCCACTGATCGACGACCGCTGAGGTCACCCAGAGCGGGGAGTCGCCTCGCCTCAGGGCCGGCTCAACGCCGGGCCCCCAAGGTGTCAAGGTCCTTCGATCCGGCGTGCGAGTGTCACCACTCCTGGACCCGTCAATTCGCCCGCGACGCCGCGCCGGCCCGCGATCGCCATCAACAGCGCCTCCGCCGGGCCCCGCACCTCCGGGCCCCGGCCGACCGACCAGTCGAGATCGGAGGCGGCCAGCCGCAGGCCCCGCACACGCCAGAATCCGAGCAAGCGCGGGGAGGTCAAGGTGTGTCGCAGCACCGGCAGGATCCGCTCGGCGGGGATCGCGCGCGGCATTCCGAGCGGTCGGCGGATGTCCTGATGATGGATGAGCCCGTCGACCAGGGCGACGCTGCCGCCGAACGCGGCCGGCAGTCCGGTCGGTTCCAGATGCGCCCGCAGCAGCGCCAACAACTCATCCGGGCTGCGCATGCCGTACTCCCGCAACCCCACTGCGTTGGGCCCACCTGGCCGAAGCAGCCCTTTCGCAAACCGTCGCACCAGCGCGCGTCGGTCCAGCTCGTCGTAGCTGATGACGTGCGCCACGACGTCGCGCACCCGCCAACCGGCGCACAGGCTCTGCGCTTCCCACTGCCGCGGAGACAGCGTCCTGAGAAAGTCCGCCAAGTCCGACCGTTCGTCTCGCGCCAAACTCATCAATGCCACGTCGGCATACGTGCTGTCCCTACGACTCGCGTGCGAAGACTGCCGTTAAGGTCATCTCTGGGCATGTTGCGCCACGGCGTCTGCGTACTGCGCCAGCACGCTGTTCCATCCACCGGCGCCACCGATCGCTTCGCGCATCGCCTGGCCACCGACGAGCCGCTCGAGGTTCCGGTGCTCGAGCCGGACGGTGGTCTGCCCGGGCCCGTTGGCCGTGAACGTCACCTCCACCTCGCTGGCGCGGTCAGGGTCGGGGTCGTAGTGCCACTCGCCGTTGATCTGCCAGGTAACGACCAACCGGTGCGGCGGTTCCCAGGCCAGGACCTGACCCCAGTCGCCCTCGCTACCGTCCACGCCGCGCTCAAACCACCGGCCGCCGACCCGTGGTTCGAGCACGGCCTCGGCCATCTCGGCCTGGCCGATGTGGTAGGCGGGCGGCCACCAGGAATCGAATGACGCAGTGAAGACCTCGAACGCCCGCTCGACCGGGACGCCGACGGTGACCGTTCCGGATATAGCCGGGATCGTGGACGCGGTGCTCATCATTGCTCCTGTTCGTCGAAGGGGGCCGCCTCGGCGGCCTTCTGAAAAGCCGTGAGGGCCTCGTCCCACACCCGGTCCAATCAGGCCCGCAGGGCGGTGACGCCGTCCGGGTTGACCCGGTAGATGTGGCGGGTGCCAACGGTGTGCGAGACCACCAGGCCGCCGTTCTTGAGCGCGCGGAGGTGCTGGGACACCGCCGGCCGGCTGATCGACAGCTGCTTCGCCAACTTGCCCACGGAGCTCGGCCGCCGAGCCAGCAGGTCGACTGTCACTCGACGATGGCCCGCCGGCTCGGGTCGCCGAGCAGGCGCAAGACGACCTCTCCGTAAGCCTCCACAAACCGTAAGTATAGACTTACGAATAAAGTGAGCGCAAGCTCGTGCGGCCCGCACTCGATGATCGTGCAGCCCCTACCGGCGCAGTCGTGTGGCGGGTGGGCTACCAGCTGGAGCGCGGCCCGGCGGTCGCCGGTGCATCACCACGCGGCATTCGTGCGGGCCGGGCTGGCGGTGCTCGATGAAGGAGCGGCCGTCGCACCGTGCCCGGCGGCGGCGCAGCTGGGCGTACAGCTCCTCGAGTAGCCGGGCGCTGATCTTGCCGACGGGCTCGTCGCCGAACGCCGGGTAGAGGCGCAGGCCTCGTAGCCCTCGCGAGTGGTGGCCTCGACCTCGTGGACGCGCAGCCGTGCCTCCGTGGCGGCGCGGAAGGTTGCCTTGATCTTGGCGTGGCGCTGCTCGTCGACCTGGGCGACGAGGCGGTTGAGTATGCGCTGAGCCGCGGCGTCGTCGGAGGTCGACTCCGACAGGTACATGCGCTGGCCGGTGAGAGGGTCGACGCCGGCATGGATGAGCACCTGGACGGAGTTGCAAGCGCCGGCAGATCGTACCGCGGCGACGACGCTCCACAGGTGCTTTCGCCACGCATCTACTCGCCGTCAGTGATCGACTAATCAGATCATGAATCCAGCGTTTGCGCTGGTGAAAGGGGTGGGCCTAACGTGTCAGCATGCGAACCGCCCCGTGCACGTCGAGGGTCCGGAGATCGCAGTCCGATCCGTTGCCACATGCAGGCGCTGACCAGGGGATTTGCAGGCACGCGGGAGCTGTGGCGGCGACCCGCGGCGGTGCTTGGCGGGTTACCGAGCCAGGCGCAACCCACCCTCCGGCGGCTCAGGTGGCCGTCCGCCGTGCCTAGTAATCCGGGGCCGGCATCGGATCCTTTGGGCGCCCTCGCTGATCGATACGTCGGTGGCCTTGCTGGACCACAAATACGCCTCCCCTGGTGCGAGCTTGGCCATCTTGTCGGGCGTCAGAGCCCGCCCACACTGCCTCGCCCTTCTGGAGGTCCTCCATGATGCGATCGAGGTCCGGTCCGGGTACGACACTGTGCGGCGGCCGAACGACGTGTTCACGGGAGTCAGTCATGGCAGCGGGCTCCACTTCTCGGGTCGAAGAACAAGTCAGCCCATCGCGAATCGCTGTCGGGAGGAATCTGTCGCACGGCTGACCACATGACCAGGAGATAACTTGGTTATGCTGCCTGCGCAACCCTTTGTGATCTACGTGTGTCCCAACGCTAGCCCAGTAGCGAAGTGCAACTTGGTGGCACTACACTTGCTGGCATGAAGCACGCGGAACTCCTGGACGTGAACTGCGCGATCTCACGCTCGTCAGCGGTACTCGGCGAGCGATGGGTCTGGCCGATCCTGCGCCAGGCGTTCAACGGAGCGCACCGGTTCGAGGAGTTTCAAAAGGGAATCGGTCTGGCACGCAACATCCTCATCGACCGCCTCAACCTGCTCATCGAACAGGGCATCCTCGAGCGCCGTCCCGACGAGAACGGGGGTGCCTACCAGCATTACCGACTCACCCCAAAGGGACATGACCTCTTCCCCGCATACGTTGCACTCATGGAGTGGGGCAACAAGTGGACCGGCCTCCCCGCGCCGCCCGTCGACCTCTTCCACAAGCCCTGCGGCCACCGCATGCACGGACACGTCGTGTGCTCGGAGTGCGGCGAGGAGCTCAACGACCGCGACACCGAGCCAGTGGTAGGCAGAGGCCTGTTCTTTCACGGCTGACCCCGCCTCCAGCTCTCCTCGGGCGCTCCATGAAGAATCCGGCGCGGCACAGATGGCCGTCAGGCCGCGAGCCGCTTGGCGAGGAACGTCACGATGGCGTCGTGGAGTTCAGCACCGCGCGGGACGGCGCCGGGCATAAGTAGACGCCGTGGACCAGGCCGGCTTCGACCACATCAGCCCGAGCGACCCAGGGGACCGGTGCATTTCGCCAAGCCGCGCGCCAGACAGCGTGTCGCTGCTCAGAGCGGGAAGTTTGTCCGCAGCCAGGACAGCATCGCCCGGAATCCTTGGCCGTTGTTCAACTCGAGCGCGATGTCGTGGCCCGCGCCGTGCTGGATGTGGGCCTGCAGCTTCGCGTCCGGGCCGAAGTAGAGCTGCTGTGAGCTGACGGCTTGCTCGGTGGAGCACGGGCTGTGCTCGGGTGGTTTGCAGAAGAGCACGTCGTGCTCACCTAGCACGAGCAGCGTGGGTGCGTCGATCTTCAATCCGGCCTCCACCAAGGCGCGGCGTAGTCGCGGACATCCGCCGCTCCGCCGCCGGCCTGGGCGCCCAGCTCCGTCAGGCGCGCGACGGTGGCGTCGACCTTGTCCTGAGAGCGGCTCATCACCGCGACTCGGGCGCCTGCCCGGGCGAAGCCCTCGGCTATACTCCGGTTGATGCCGCTGGTGCCGCCGGCGACGAAGACGGTCTTGTCGGTGAAGTCCAGTGGGTCCATGTCAAGATCCCTCCTTTATGAAACTGATTGCATAAGGCTCGTGAGGTCATGCAGTGTTGGGCTGGCCACTCCGGAAAAGGAGCTCGTCATTCTGTTGGCAGGAGCGACGACCGGAGCTCGGCCCGGGCGATCTTGCCCGTGGGCGTCTTGGGCAGCTCGTCCACGAAGATGAAACGCCGGGGTGACTTGTACGACGCGAGGTTGGCGCGGGCGTGTTCGCGGATCTGCTGCTCGGCGCGGGGCGCATCGGTTCCGACGATGAACGCGGCGATCTCCTCGCCCAGCCGGTCGTCCGGGATGCCGACGACTGCTACATCCGCCACGGCCGGGTGCTCCCTCAGGACCGTCTCGATCTCGCGGGGGTAGACGTTGTAGCCCCCTCGGATGATCAGCTGCTTGAGCCGGTCGACGAGGTAGAGGTAGCCGTCTGCGTCGACCCGTCCGATGTCACCGGTGGCGAGCCAGCCGCCGCTGACGGCCTGCGCGGTTGCGTCGGGGTTGTTCCAGTACCCCTTCATGACGTTCGGTCCACGCACGATGATCTCGCCGAGTTCTCCGGGTGGAACGCGGTTGCCTTGCGGGTCGACGATCTGGACGTCCACCCCGGGGAGGGGCCGGCCGGCCGAGCCGTTGCGGATCTCGGCGTCGTCGCGGTGGGAGGCCACGGTCGGGGAGGCCTCGGTGAGGCCGTATCCCTCGATGACGGGGGTACCCAACCTTTCCTCGACCCACGTCCTCAGGGTGGGCTGGATCTCCGCGCCGCCGGTGGTCACACGGCGTAGGGGCGTGCGGAACCGGAGGTCCTCGGAGTGGGTCATGATCATTTGCACGTGGGTGGGCACCCCGGCCAGGAGGGTGATCTGTGCGGAGTCGATCAGCTCGGCGATCTGGCGGGCGTCGAACTTCTCCACCGGCCACATCGCGGCCCCTGCTGCGAGGGTGAGGTTGAGAACGGTCAGGCCCATGGTGTGGAAGAGCGGGAGAACACCGGCGACGACATCGCTCGGCAGGGGTCCGATGATGGCGAGGTCGGCCAGGGTGGTGGCGTTGAAGGCCAGGTTGCCGTGCGTGAGTTCGGCACCCTTGGGCGTGCCGGTCGTTCCGGAGGTGTACAGGATGACAGCCGTGTCCTCAGCATCCAGTGAGACCAGCTCGGCGCGACCGACGTGGGTGCGCAACTGGTCGGGCCCGACGAGCTGCACGTCGCGACTGGTCGTCCAGGCAGCCGCGTGGGGATGGGCGAGGAGCACCTTGGCGCCGGAGTCTGCGAGGTAGTGCCCGGCTTCTCGGGGCGTCAGCGCCGGGTTCATCGGGACTGCGATGGCCCCGATCCCGAGAGCGCCGTAGAACGCCACGGCAAAGTCGGGAGCGAAGGCCAGGCTGATCGCCACACGGTCCCCGCGCTGCACACCGAGATCCCGCAGGGCCGCCCGGGATGCCGAGATCTGGTCGACGAGGTCGCCGTAGGACACGACACCGTCGGCATGGACGAAGGCCGGTCGGGCCGGGCCCAGGGCGGCGCCGTCGTCGACGAGTGCTGCGAGGTTCTCCATCTGAACTGTCCTAACTCCGTGACGGTGCTGTGCTGCTTGCTGGGGCGGTGGATGCATGCGAATCGGTTGCTCCGTCCCGGCGGGACGGCGCGCGGGCGGGTGCCCGCAAGTCGGTCTCAGGTGACGGTCAGGCCACCGTCGACCGGGAGGGTCGTGCCGGTGATGTAGCCACCGGCTCTGCTGGCGAGGAAGACCACGGTGGCGGCGAGCTCTTCGGGAGCGCCGAACCGCCCCGACAGCACTCGGGGCATGGTCTGCTCGACGTAGCCGTCGGGGTATTTGTCGGTCATCTCGGACTCGAAGAAGCCAGGGGCCACCGCGCAGACGCGGATTCCCTTGCGTCCTGTCCACTGGCTTGCGAGGTCGCGGGTGAGTCCGATGACACCCGCCTTGCTCGAGGCGTAGGCCGCCTGGGGAAGACCGGCTGTGGTGATGCCCAGAACGCTGGAGATGTTGACGATGACGCTGTCGGGCTCCATCACTCGTCCGCACGCCTGCGCCATCCAGTAGGTACCCGACAGATTCACGTCCAGAACGCGCTGGAAGTCCTCGGGGGTCTCACGGGTCGCGGGGACCGCCGCGGAGATCCCCGCATTGTTGATCAGGATGTCGACCTTTCCGAACTCGGAGACTGCGGCCTCAGCGACGCGCGTGGCATCCGCGGGCACCGACACATCGGCCTGGACGGTTATCGCGCGCCGGCCCAGCCCTTCGACCATCGCCTTCGTGGCCTCGAGCCGATCGGCGCGCCGCGCCGCGAGAACCAGGTCGGCCCCGGCCTCCGCCAGCCCCCGGGCGAAGGCGACGCCCAGCCCGGACGAGGCGCCGGTGACGACGGCGACCTGACCGTCGAGGCGGAACATGTCGAGCACACTCATTGCTTCACTCCATCGCTCAAGTAGTCGCATTTCACAACTACGTGGTAGATGATGCCCCACGGTGGGCGACCTGCGCAAGGGGCATGTTGGCCTGTGTATGGGCTCGCACTCTTGGCAACATGAGTTCTCGCCAGGGCCTTCCATAAGTAGCAAAATGCGACTAGATTTCGGTCGTCCGACGAACAGTGTCGACGAAAGGGAGACCGTGAAGACCGAAGAAGCCACGGCGCAGTCCACGCGGCTGGATGGGGCTGACCCCGCCCCGGCGGTGACCGTGGAACGGCGCGGCCACGTCCTGCTGATCGGGTTGAACCGTCCCGACAAGCGCAACGCCTTCAACCTGGAGCTGATCGATCAGCTGGCTCGCGCCTACCACCGCCTCGAGCACGACCCGGAGATCCGATGCGGGGTGCTGTTCGGCCGCGGAGAACACTTCACGGGAGGCCTGGATCTCGCAGAGGTCGGCCCGCGGATCGAGGAAGGGGTGGCCGACTTCACCCGCCCGGGACTGCGTGATCCTTGGCGCAAGGACGGAATCTGGACCACGCCACTGGTGATGGCGGTCCAAGGCTGGGTCATGACCCTGGCCATCGAGCTGATGCTCGCCGCCGACATCCGGATCGCCGCGTCGGACGCGCGGTTCTCGCAGATGGAGATCAACCGAGGCATCTACGCCTTCGGCGGGGCGACCATTCGCCTGCCGCGCGACGCGGGCTGGGGCAACGCGATGCGCTGGCTGCTGACGGGGGAACCGTACGACGCCCAGGAGGCGCTGCGGATCGGACTGGTGCAGGAGGTCGTGGAGCCCGGCGACCAGCTCGACCGGGCGATCCAGATCGCTGAGTACATCAGCGAGAAGTCCGGACCCCTCGGGGTGAAGACCACGTTGGAGTCCGCGCACCGCGCCCGGCTCGAGGGCGAGAAGGCCGCGTTCGACCGCCTGGAATCCGACATGTCCGCACTCCTGCACACCGAGGACGGCCGGGAAGGCATGTCCTCGTTCATCGAGCGTCGAGAGGCACGGTTCACCGGAAAATGAACACGAACAGGCAATACCGTCTCGCCCACCGCCCGGTCGGCGCAGCGCAGGAAACGGACTGGGATCTGGTCACCGAGCCGGTGCCGGACCCGGGCGACGGACAGTTCGTCGTACAGCTGCAGCAGCTTTCTCTCGACCCCGCGATGCGGGGCTGGATGAACGCTGGAAAGTCCTACATCCCGCCGGTGGAGATCGGGCAGGTCATGCGCGCCTACGGGACAGGTGCGGTCGTCGCTTCTCGCCATCCCGACTTCCCGGTCGGCGAGCTGGTCACCGGGGAGTTCGGTGTACAGGAGTATGCGCTCAGCGACGGTCGCGGCGTGCGCCGCATCGACCGCGAACTACCGGTTCCGACCAGTGCCTATCTCGGTCTGCTAGGTCTGACCGGACTGACCGCGTACTTCGGTCTGCTCGACGTCGGACGGTTCCAGTCCGGGCAGACGGTCGCGGTCAGCGGCGCGGCCGGCGCGGTGGGCAGCACCGTCGGCCAGATCGCGAAGCTGCACGGTGGCCGGGTCATCGGCATCGCCGGGGGCACCAAGAAGTGCCGCTACCTCGTCAATGAGCTCGGGTTCGATGCCGCTATCGACTACAAGTCCGAGAACGTTCGACAGGCGTTGCACGCTCACGCGCCGGGTGGCGTCGACGTGTTCTTCGACAACGTCGGTGGAGACATCCTCGACGATGGGCTGCTTCGACTGGCCCAGGGGGCAACGGTGGTGATCTGTGGCGCGGTGTCCCAGTACAACTCCACGGCCGGTGCGCAGGGACCGAACAACTACCTGGCCCTTTTGATCGCCCGGGCACGGATGGAGGGCTTCGTCGTCACCGACTACGAGGACCGCTACGCAGAGGCCATCGACGCGCTGGCCCAGTGGCTCGCCGACGGCCGCCTCCACAACGTCGAGGACATCGTTCACGACTCGATCCTCGCGTTCCCGAGGACGTTGACGCGGCTGTTCACCGGCGCGAACACCGGAAAGCTGATTCTCGAACTGGAACGCGTGGCATGAAGCACAACCTCAAGTCCGACCCGCCACTGCTCGATCCCCGGGATCTCGACTTCCTGCTCTACGAATGGCTTCAGGTGGAGTCACTGTGCGCACGCGAGCGCTACCGCGACCATTCCCGGAAGACGTTCGACGCGGTCCTCGACCTGGCCGCAGACCTGGCGATCGACCGGTTCGCTCCGCACAACAAGCTGGGCGACACCGACGAGCCGTATCGGGCGGCCACGGGAGAGGTGGTCACCCTCCCCGCGGTCAAGGAAGCACTCGACGCACTCAGCAAAGCGGGCTTCCTCGCCGGCGAGTTCGACGCCGACCTCGGCGGGATGCAGCTGCCCTACGTCGTGTCGAAGGCCGCGAACTGCTGGTTCCAGGCGGCGAACGTCAGCACCAGCGCCTACGCCTTGCTGACTGTTGCCAACGCCAACCTGCTCACGACCTACGGCACCCCCGAGCAGGTCGAGCAATGGGTGCGCCCGATGATCGCCGGTCGCTTCTTCGGCACGATGTGCCTCTCCGAGCCGGGTGCCGGCTCCTCGCTGGCCGACGTCACCACTCGGGCGGTTCCGCAACCCGACGGCAGCTACCGCATCACCGGGAGCAAGATGTGGATCACCGGCGGCGACCACGAGATCAGCGAGAACATCGTCCACCTCGTCCTCGCGAAGACTCCCGGAAGCCCGCCAGGCGTCAAGGGCATCTCGCTGTTCATCGTGCCCAAGTACCTGATCGACCAGCATGGTGAGCCCGCCGAGCGCAACGACGTCGCCCTGGTCGGGCTGAACCACAAGATGGGCAACCACGGCACCACCAACGCGCTGCTCAACTTCGGCGACGGTACTCACCAGCCAGTCGGCCGGCCCGGCGCCATCGGCTATCTGGTCGGCCAGGAGAACCAGGGCCTGGCCCAGATGTTCCACATGATGAACGAGGCCCGGATCGGTGTCGGTCTCGCCGCCACCGCCCTGGGCTACACCGGTTACCTGCAGTCCCTGGCCTATGCGCGCACCCGCGTTCAGGGTCGACAGCTCGGAGCCAACGGAGGCGATTCCGTACCGATCATCGCCCATCCCGACGTCCGCCGGATGCTCCTGGCGCAGAAGAGCTACGTCGAGGGCGCTCTCGCGCTCGACCTCTACTGCGCCAAGCTCGTGGACGAGGTCAACACCGCCGAGGACCCTGCGACCCGCGACCGTGCCCATCTCCTCCTGGAGCTGCTCACGCCGCTCGCGAAGAGCTGGCCTGCACAGTGGGCCCTGGAAGCCAACAACCTTGCCGTCCAGGTCCACGGGGGTTACGGGTACACCCGCGACTACAACGTGGAGCAGCTCTACCGAGACAACCGCCTCAACGCCATCCACGAGGGCACCCACGCCATCCACGGTCTCGATCTGCTCGGCCGGAAGGTTCTGATGGCCGACGGTGCCGCCCTCCGCCTCCTTCTCGAGGCCATCGAGCGCACCAGCTCTCAGGCCGCCGAATGCACCGGGGCGGCGCGTGAGTGGGGCGAGAGCCTTCGCCAGGCCGCGCAGCGGATCGAAGCCGTCACCAGGCGGTTGTGGAGCGCGGGCGACCCAGAGCTCGCGCTCGCCAACGCCAGCACCTACCTCGAAGCCGTCGGGCACTGCGTGGTGGCCTGGGTCTGGCTCGACCAGGCGCTGGCCGCAGAAGGCAGGGACGGCGACTTCTACGACGGCAAGCGTCTGGCCGCCCAGTACTTCTTCACCTACGAGCTACCCAAGACCGGCCCCCAGTTCGACCTGCTCACCAGCCTGGACCGCACCACCCTGGACCTGTCCCAAGCCTGGTTCTAGTCACCCATCGACACATCGATTCCTGCAACTCTGCAACTCCCCACGTCATGCCACCGCCTGCGGCTGGACAGATCACCACACCCCTGAAGGAGAACATCAATGTCCACCACCGCAGACATCGCCGCGGCGACCGATTCGATCGGCGGCCCGAACCCGATCGTCGGGTTCCGCCGCAAGGACCTGACCGACTCCGTCGGGTCGGTGCTCGCCGAGGCCGCCCGCCACCCGATGCACACCGCGGGCGGCCTGGCCCACCTGGCGAAGGCCGCCGTCGACGCGTTCCGCGGCCGGACGCCGTTCCAGCCGGCGCCGAAGGACCGGCGCTTCGCCGACCCGGCCTGGTCGGAGAACTTCGTCTACCGCACGCTGCTGCAGCTCTACCTGGCCGCTGACAACGAGCTGGAGACCTGGGTCGACGGCACGACGCTCTCCGACATCGACCGCGAGCGGGTGCGGTTCGTGCTGTCGCTGGCGCTGGACGCGCTGGCGCCGAGCAACCTGCCGCTGAACCCGCTGGCGGTCAAGCGGTTCGTGGACACCGGCGGCGGGAGCGCGGTGTCCGGGGTGCGGCAGCTCGTCTCGGACCTGCGCCGCAACGGCGGGATGCCCAGCCAGGTCGACACCGAGCAGTTCACCGTGGGGGATAACGTGGCCTCGACCGAGGGTGCCGTGGTCTTCCGCAACGAGGTGCTCGAACTCATCCAGTACACCCCGCGCACCGAGCAGGTCCACGAGCGGCCGCTGGTGATCGCGCCGCCGCAGATCAACAAGTTCTACGTCTTCGATCTCTCGCCGGAGAAGAGCCTGGTGCGCTACGCGCTCGACGGTGGCCAGCAGGTGTTCATGATCAGCTGGCGCAACCCGACCAAGGAGCACCGGGACTGGGACCTGGCCGCCTACCTCGCCGCCGCCGAGGAGGCCATCGAGGCCGTCACCGCGATCACCGGCAGCCCCGACGTCAACCTGCTCGGCGCCTGCTCCGGTGGCATGGTCTCGGTGTCGCTGGCCGCCTACCTCGCCGCCCGCGGGAAGCCCCTGATCAACGCGCTGAGCCTGTTCGTCAGTGTCTTCGACACCGCCGAGGACCGCACGCTGCTCGGGACCTTCGCCAGCGAGGAGGCGTTCGCCGCCGCGAAGCGCCGTTCGCACGTCCGGGGCGTGCTGGACGGGCGGGAGCTCGGCCGGATGTTCAGCATGCTGCGGCCCAATGACCTGATCTGGTCCTACTGGGTCAACAACTACCTGCTCGGCAAGAAGCCGCCCGCGTTCGACGTTCTCTACTGGAACAACGACACCACCCGGCTGCCCGCGGCCCTGCACGGCCAGTTCATCGACATCTACCGGGACAACCTGCTCGCCAAGCCCGGCGGACTGGTCATCGACGGCACCCCGATCGAGCTCGGCCAGATCACCGCCGACGCGTTCGTCATCGCCGGGACCACCGACCACATCACGCCCTGGGACGCCTGCTACCGGTCCTCGCTGCGGCTGACCGGCGACGTGGAATTCGTGCTCAGCAACTCCGGGCACATTCAGAGCATCCTCAACCCGCCGGGCAACCCGAAGGCGACCCACTTCCGCAACCCGCGGCGATCGGCTACCGCCAAGGAGTGGCAGGACGGTGCGGAGCGGGTGCCCGGCAGCTGGTGGCCGCGCTGGCTGGAGTGGCTGGCCGATCGGTCCGGTGCGCACACCACGGCGCCTGCGAAGCTCGGCAACCGTCGTTACGCGCCGCTGGAGCAGGCGCCCGGCAGCTATGTGCGCGGATGACCAGCGTGGATTTCCGGGGCACGCTGACGGTCCGGGGCGTCGACCTGCACGTCGACCACCGTGCCGGGGAGGGGACACCGCTGGTTCTCTGCAACGGCATCGGCGCCAACCTCGAACTGTTGGAGCCACTGGTGGCTGCCCTGTCCACCCAGCAGGGGCGGCGGATCCCGACCATCCGGTTCGACGTGCCGGGCACCGGCGGTTCGCCTGCGCCCCGGAGCCCCTACCGGCTGCGGGGACTCGCCCGGCTGGTGCGCGGGGTGGTCGAGCGGCTCGGCTACGACCGGGCCGACGTGCTGGGGATCTCCTGGGGCGGCGCGCTCGCGCAGGAGATCGCCCACCGCCACCCGGGCCTGTGCCGGCGGGTGGTTCTGTGCGCCACCAGCATGGGCATGGCGATGGTGCCCGCCCGCCCACGGGTGCTGCTCACGCTGGCCAGCCCGGCCCGGTACTTCCGGCCGTCCCGCATGCGCGAGACCGGCGCTCGGATCTACGGCGGCGGTTTCGGTGACGACCCGGAACTGGTCGCCCGCTTCGCCGCGGCCACCCGGGCGCCCGACCCGGTCGGCTATTACGGCCAGATGTTCGCGGGCTGGGGCTGGACCAGCGCGTATTACCTGCCGGTACTGCGGCAGCCGGTGCTGGTCATCGCCAGCGACGACGACCCGATCATCCCGCTGGTCAACGCCCGCATGATAGCCGCCCTGCTCCGGCGCGGCACCGTGCACGTCGTCCACGGCGGCGGACATCTCGCCCTGCTCACCCACACGCAAGAACTGAGCCCGCTCATCCACCGATTCCTGACCGAAGGATAACCCCCGAATTCCGCGAGAACCTGCCGATGAACGCGACCGGCAAGATCCTCAAGCGCGAGCTCAGCTGACCACCACCATCGAAGGGAATCACCATGACCACGCACGTCCAGAACCCCACCGACCTGCTCGACCTCACCGGACAACCGATGGGCACCACGGGCTGGCTGGAGATCACCCAACAGCAGGTGAACCTGTTCGCCGACGCGACCGACGACCACCAATGGATCCACGTCGATCCCGAACGCGCGAAGGACGGTCCCTTCGGTGGAACCATCGCCCACGGGTATCTCACTCTGTCGCTGGCGCCCCTGTTCCTGGCAGAGGCCATACGGATCGAGAATCTCACCGCAGGCCTGAACTACGGCCTGAACAAGGTCCGGTTCCCCGCGCCCGTGTCAGTTGGCGGCCGGATCCGCGCGCAGGTGATGCTGTCCGCCGCCAAGGAACGCCCGATGGGCATCGAGGCCACCTTCGCTATCACCGTGGAACTCGAGGGCAGCACCCGCCCGGCCTGCGTCGCCGAGCTCGTCGTTCTCTACCAGTGACGGCTCCGTTGGTCCCGAGCGCCAACTCGCTCCACTACTCGCCGCACCACGCGACCTGCCCACCTACGCGCGCGGGCTCGATGCACGGCGTGCGGTAGCCGTCACCCGATGACGGGTCGGAGAGGTCCGGTGACACATTTGTCAGCGATGCCGCGGCGGCTTGCAGAGCGCCGGGTAGGGTGACGAGACGTCACAGCCCTGCAACTAAGCGTAACGGGTCGGTGTGGCGTGTCGATTAGACCTGGGAGATCTTGCTGATGAGAGGGACTTCAGAATGCTTGACCCGTTCGATGGTCCTATAGCGATGACCGACGCCGACTACGCGCTCCGCCGGCTCACGACCCGGACCTACATCAGCAAGAGTTTTCCCTTGAAGTTCGATACCTCGCGGGACTTCGGACAGCCAGCTCGCTACATCAACAGAGTCTTCGACGTCGAACCGCTGCCCGAGGGCGACCACGAATGGGAGGAGTTCGTCGTGCGCGACGGCTAACGTGTCCAGGTCAGGATGATGATCGCTCGCGAACAGGGGGGCAGTGCGCGAACTCAAGATCCAGAAGATCACCACCGCCAAAGGTCAGTCGACACTCGACAACATCCTTGAGCTCAATCGCGAGCAGGCCGGAAAGCTGGTTAGCACCATCAAGCTCCTGGACCACCTACCGATCGAGGGCGGCGAACGAACCGTCGTCGACGATGACGTACTCCAGGCGGTCATGGATGACCCCCAGGGGCTTCTTGATCTCTACCGTCGAGACAAGGAGCGACTGCGTGAGCTGATCCAGAACGATGCCTCGGCCAAGGACCTCATCGCGCTGGCGTTCCGTCGTGATCAGGTGACGCGCTTCAGGTCGCTGCTAGATGATCACGACCTGTTCGAGGCTGAAGCGAGTCGTCTGAGAGGTCTGGCAAGACCTGCTTGAGCAGAACCCGTGGATTCTTGGCGTCAGCCTGGCTGGCCAGATGCTGAATTCCTGGAGCAACGACAAGCTCGAGCAGGTTGTGGCGGGATACTCGATCGGTGGCGGCGGCAAGCGTGTCGACGCGTTGCTGCGAACGGCCGGCTTGATCCGCTCGATGGTGTTCGCCGAGATCAAACACCACCGCACGCCGCTCCTGGAAGCCAAGCCGTACCGCACGGACTGCTGGGCACCCAGTCAGGAATTGGCAGGTGGTGTGATCCAAGCTCAGCAGACAGTTTACCGCGCTGCGCAGGACCTTTCGGATAGGCTGCGCGATAAGGATGCCTCCGGAGCCGACCTTGACACCGACACCTACCTCATCAGGCCGCGGTCCTTCTTGATTATCGGCAGCCTCGCTGAATTGCGCGGCGAAGTTGGAGTCCACAGCGCGAAGCAGCGCTCGTTCGAACTCTTCCGACGTAACCTATATGAGCCTGAGATCCTCACGTTTGACGAACTGCTTGCTCGGGCGGAATGGCATCTGGCCGCGGCCGAGGATGACAGCGCATAAAGGCGCCGTGAAGGTTGCCTTCGATCCTGGCGAGCGCGCTTGTGGTACCGCTCGACTACTGGCGCTTGCCACCAGATCCGAGATCGACCGGCCGCCTGGCGGCGCCATCGCGCCTGATCCACTTGTTGGGGTTCAGGCCCTAGCAGTGTGGGTTCGGATCGGGCTCGGGTCCCTAGGCGTAATACGGGAGTGGACGAAGCTCGGAGAGCCTGGAAACGACGCCCACTGCGGTACTTTGCTGCTGTACTCAGCCAGCAAGAGCATGTGAGCGGTTCGCATGCTGCCGCGAACGCTGTTAACCAGCCGAACCCCCCTGCGCGTCGCAAAACCCCAGGTCAGGACCCATGCAGGGGGTACGAGTACTAACCAAGGGTGGAGCTGACGGGGCTCGAACCCGTGACCCCCACACTGCCAGTGTGGTGCGCTACCAGCTGCGCTACAGCCCCTTGGACAGGGATGCGCCACCGGGGTACCGGCGGCTCGGTCGTTCAGGGTACACGAACCGTAGGCGGGGCTGAGCATCGGGGCTCAGCCGGCGGCGGCGCGCAGGGCGTCGTCGAGCCAGGTGGACTTGGACAGGTCGACGACCGAGCCGGCGAGGACGACGGTGGGGGTGCCGAAATACTGGCCACCGTCGGGACCAGGGCGGCGCAGGGAGGGGTCGGCGAGAGCGGCCTGAAGCTGGGCGCTGACGGCGGTCTTGTGCGCGCCGCTGCGGACGCAGGAGTCGAAGGAGTCGCCGGCGCCGAGGTCGTGGCCGAGCTGGATGAGCTGGTCGGTGGTGTGACCGCGGCCGCCCTCGCGGGGTTGGTTGGCGAAGAGGCTGGCGTGGTAGCCCGGGAAGATGCCGGCGTCGGCGGCGCAGAGGGCGGCGGAGCCGGCGTCGAGGGAGTAGCCGGGCGGGTTGGACTTGTCGTCGAGCATGTTGAGGATGTGATACCGGACGCCCAGGGTGCCGGCGGTGAGCGCCTGCTCGATCTTGTCGCCGTCCCGCTCCTCGAAGGAGCCGCAGGCGGGGCAGAGGAAGTCCTCGTAGACGTCGACGGTGACCTTGGCGCTGTCCTTGCCGGCGACGACGACCTCGCCGTCGAGGGCCACCGGGTAGGCGGCGGAGACCGGGGCCTGGGTCAGCGCCGGTGGCGCGGAGCGGGAGCGCTGCCAGAGCACGCCGCCGATCACCGCCGCGGCCAGCACCAGCACGACGGCGATGGCCGTGATCACCTTGGTGCGGTCGGCGGACCCGCTGGTCGAGGTGCGCGCGGACGCCACGGCGCGCCCGGATGCCGTGGCCCGCGTCGCCGCCTGCCGGCGCCGCCGATCGGCTCGCTGCCCACCGCCCACTGTCAGCCTCCGTCCTCAGCGATGGCCGGCCGCCCGACCAGGAGGGCGTCCGCCGCGAGCAGGGTATGTGGCCGCACCACCAGCCAGACCGCGAGTAGCAGGAACCCGAGGTCGCGGGCCAGCTCCTGCGGGTAACGGGTGCGGGACGGGTCGACCGGCCCGCCGCCGCCGAAGCAGCCGCAGTCGATGGACAGCCCGCGCGCCCAGGCCTGGCCGACGCCGGCGACGAACGCGACCAGCAGCACCGTGGACGCCACGGCGGCCGGCCGCACCCCGAAGCCGACCAGCAGCAGAACGCCGATGGCCAGTTCGACGAACGGCAGGGCCGCGGCCACCGGGCCGACCGCGGCGGCCGGCAGCACGTCGAAGGCCGAGACCGTGAGGTAGGTCTGCGAAGGGTCGGCGGCCTTGAGCCCGCCGGAGATCAGCCAGACGGCCGCCAGACCCACCCTGGCGAGGGTGCCGACGACGTCGCGTACCACCGTGGCGAGGGTACCCGCGGCGCGCCGGCCGCCCACCGTACAGTGGGTGACCGTGCCCGACCCCGTGACGGCCGAGAGCGTCGACGAGATCGGCCACACCCACCGCGACGTATCGGGCGGCTGGCTGCGGCCGGCGGTGTTCGGCGCCATGGACGGGCTGGTGACCAACATCTCGCTGGTGGCGGGCGTCGGCGGCGCCGGGGCGAACCGGGGCGTCATTGTGCTGTCCGGGGTGGCGGGGCTGGTGGCCGGCGCGTTCTCCATGGCGCTCGGCGAGTTCGCCTCGGTGTCGGCGCAGAACCAGCAGGTGCGTGCGGAGGCGGCCGTGGAGCGGGCCGAGATCGAAAGACATCCCCGCGCCGAGCAGGCCGAGCTGGTGCAGATGTACATGGAAATGGGCCTCTCGCGGCAGACGGCGGAGCGGGTCGCCGAGGAGGTACATCAGGACGACGACCTTGCGGTGCGGGTGCACCTGACCCAGGAGCTCGGCGTCGACCCCGACGAGCAACCGTCGCAGTGGGTGGCCGCGGCGTCGTCGTTCCTGTGCTTTGCGGTCGGCGCGCTGTTCCCGCTGGTGCCCTACCTGCTCGGCTTCGACTCGCTGGCCGCCGGGCTGGCCGTCGGCGGCGCCGGCCTGTTCGCCGCCGGCGCGGTGACCAGCCGTTTCACCGCCAAGCCGTGGTGGCTCAGCGGCTTGCGGCAGCTCGGCCTCGGCGCAATCGCGGCCACCGCCACGTTCCTCGTCGGCATGCTCATCGGCGTCACCACCACATAGCCGACGACATAGCCGACGACATAGCCGACGACATAGCCGACGACATAGCCGACCGGCACCCCGCCGTCTGCGTGGCGGGCACAATGCCGGGGTGAGTGACCAGCTCGCCGGGTCGATCATGCTGCCGGATGGCACGCCGGTGCGGGGCCGTGGCCTGCGCGCGCCGCTGCCGCCGGGGCCGCTGCCAAGCTACGGCCTGTACCTCAGCCGGCTCGGTCGGCTCGGCCGGCCGCGATGGCCGTGGCGGGGGCAGGGCTGGCGTCCGGACTGGCCGGCCGAATGGATCGACTGGCCCGACTTCCGCATCCCCGGCGACGGACCGACGGCCGCCGCCGCGATCACGCACGCCTACCGGTTGGCCCGCGCCGGCGAACGCGTCGAGGTGGCCTGCGCCGGTGGCACCGGCCGCACCGGCACGGTCATCGCCTGCATGGCCATCCTGGCTGGGCACTCTGCGGAGGACGCCGTCGGCTGGACCCGGCGGTACTACCGTCCCCGCGCCGTGGAGACCCCCGGCCAACAACGCTGGATCGCCCGGTTCGCCGCAGGCCTCGGGCCCTAACCGAGGCGGTCGGCGGCAACCCCGCTTTTCCCGTTCGGTTACAGCGTCACCCCGTATTGACGACCGGAAGTTGGCGGCGGATCTCGGCCCGCCAGCGGGGATTGTGCGGTGGCCTTGGGTCGGTCAGCGCCTCGATACACACCGGGGTGAGGCTGCCGGCCGCGAAGGCGTCGATCTCGTCGCTGGTCAACGGCCAGGGCGGGCCACGCACGTCGTCAGTGTGCTCGCGGCGGGCGGCAATGACGATGAGCGTGCCGCCCGGTGCGACCAGGCGGGCCACATTGCGGATGGCGGTGCGCCGCGGCGGGTCGGGCAGGGCCTGCACGGGTGATCACCTCGACGACCAGGTCGAACGCGCCGAGCAGGTCCGCCGGCGGATCGAGGAGGTCGGCGACCCGGTAGTCCACCATTGTTCCCGCGAGCCGCCCGGTGCGACCAGGCGGGCCAGCTTGACGGCGGTATCGGCGATGTCGAACGCCACCGTGGCGTACCCGACCGCGGCGACGTACTCGGCGTCGGCGCCGAGGCCGCAGCCGACCACCACCGCCCGCCGCCCGTGCCCGGCCAGTGCGTTGGCCCACTTAACGAGCAGCGGGTGCGGCTCGGTGCGGTCCCAGGGCATGGGCACCTCGCCCGCCGCGCCAGCGGCATAGAGCCGGTCAAACCAGCCGGTCGGGTCGCCGGCCGTGATCGACCTGGACGCCAGCCGGTCTTCCTGCTCTCCCAGCCGCCGGAGGTGTGCCGTAACGGCGCAGCGACCACGTCCGGCTCGTCGGTGTCGCGGGGCAGGAGCATGATCGGCGCGTCCACCTTGGCCAGGTCGCCGGTGGTGCTCTCGTCGTCGGTTATCAGCGTGAGCGAGTCGACCCGGTCCGGATGATCGAGTGCGATCTGCAGCGCCGTGGCCGCGCCGGTGGTGATGCCGACGAGGTGTGCGTTGGGCAGGCCCAGGGTGTCGAGCACGACAGTCGCGTCCGTGCCGCCGTCCGTGTCGCTGTCTCTGATGACGAACCGCAACCCTGCGGCGACGCACCGGCAGCGCTCGTCCCGCCAGCCCGCGCCGCCGATCAGCAGGATTGGCGGGTCGCCGGGATCACCCCAGATGTCCCCGCGGCGCCTCGTCCACCAGGGCGGCGATCCGCTGGTAGACCCGGCTGCCCAGGTCGTCGTCGCGGGCGGTCTTGGACGGCTCGCCGATCCGGCTCTTCTCGGTGATCCACAAGTTGGTCCGGCCGGCCAGGTCCGGATCGGTGGCGGCCATCAGCACCGGCTGGGCCGCCTGCTGGGGTGATCGGCGGC
>DASXTS010000499.1:0-4305 GCA_036505275.1 Pseudonocardiaceae bacterium | reverse complement strand
GCAGCCGCTGTCCGAGCCGCCTGTCGTGGCGGCCGGGACCGACCCGGAGCAGGAGGCGCTGCTGGCCGACTCCGTCGGTCTTGCACTGCTGGTGGTGCTCGACACGTTGACGCCGGCGGAACGGCTCGCGTTCGTGCTGCATGACATGTTCGCCATACCTTTCGAGGAGATCGCGGCCATCCTGGATCGCTCTCCGAGCGCCGCAAAGATGCTCGCCAGCCGCGCCCGCCGCCGGGTCCGGGGAGCGCCGACCCCCGAGGCGGACCTCGCGGCGCAGCGAACAGTCGTCGAAGCCTTCCTCGCTGCAGCCCGCCGGGGCCGACTTCGACGCGCTGCTCGCCGTACTCGACCCGGACGTCACGGTACGGGCCGACGGCGCCGCCGTCCCCGTCGGTGCACCCCGAACGATCACCGGTGCACCGGCCGTCGCCAGGCAGGCGCTGACCTTCTCCCGCCGCGCCCCGCACGCCCGACCGGCACTGGTGAACGGAACCATCGGAATCGCGGTGGAGCCACGCGGACGCTTGACGGTCGTCATGACCTTCAGGTTCAGCGGCGACAAGATCACCAACATCGACGTTGTCGCCGATCCGGAACGCCTGCACCGACTCCAGCTCACCGCCGACCCCGCGCAGCGGGCCGACTGATCCCGAACGGCATGTAAAGCTGGCTTGACACCAGCTCGACGCGCCGGCTACGGTGGCTGTAAAGCTAACTTGACAGAGGTGGGTCGGATGACGAGGCACCTACGTTCAATGGTCACCGTGGAGGCGTTGCTGGTGGCGGCGTTCGTCCTCGGTGCGGCTATCGTCCAGACCGTGCGACAGGGCAACCTGGCTCCACTGTGGACGATCGGTTGGCTGCCCGCGGCTGTCGTGGCCGGCCTGTACCGAGCCCACACGCGCGGACAGTGCTGGCCCCGCCGGGCGAGCCGGTCCGAACCGTAACCGGCGGCCCGGGACGGGCATGAGGAACCGGGTGCGCGCCCTGCGAACCGAGCGGGGCCTGTCGCAGGGCGACCTGGCGACCGCGGTGAATGTGTCGCGGCAAACCATCAACTCGATCGAGACAGGGCGGTACACACCCTCGTTGCCGCTCGCCATCGCCCTGGCCCGCTTCTTCGGCCGCGCCGTGGAGGAGGTGTTCGATGCGGATAACTGAGTCCCGCTGGTTCCTGCCCTCCCTTGCTGTTTGGCCTCGGCCTCATCGTGCTGGCCGCGCAATGGGCAGGCGGCAGTCCCGGCGGCGGACTGGTCTCGCTCGCCAGCATGTCTGCGTTCGGGGCGCTGCTGCTGCTCGGCGGTCGCAGCGAGACCATCCGGGGTCTGCGAGGCGACGGGCGCGACGAGCGGTTTCGCCAGATGGATCTTCATGCCACCGCGGCGGCCGGACTCGCCGTGATCGTCGCCATCATCATCGGGTTCCTGGTCGAGGTCGCGCACGGTCGCAGCGGAGCACCCTACTACTGGCTCGGCGCAATCGCAGGCCTGGCCTATCTGGTGACGGTGCTCGTGCTGCGACTGCGTCGCTGACCGCAGTCGGGCGAAAGCCCGGTGCCCGATGACAAGCCTGAGCTGCCCTCGAGTTTCCGCAGTCTGGCGAGCGGTTCGTGGGCGTGGCCAACCTCCGGGAATGGCGTAGTCACTCACAAGATCAACGCCAATAGCCGGACAATGGGCTGGCGACACCGTTGACGTGCTTCTTTGACCGTCGGGACGGCGGGATTTGAACCTGCGACCCCTCGACCCCCAGAATCGCGGCACTTACGTGACCAGCGAAAACAGCGAAAAGGGAGGCTGGGTGAGGGCTTGCTATGTCGGCCGACCATGCGGGGGCGAAGCTGACGGCACACTGAACGGGGTCCGCGTTCAGCGGGGGTTCAGCGGGCGTTTCCTAGGCTGCTCACCATGACCGTCGAAGCACGTGGGCTCACGAAGCGGTTCGGGGACCGCACTGCGGTGGACGGCGTGAGCTTCACCGCCGGGCCGGGCGAGGTGCTCGGCCTGCTGGGCCGCAACGGTGCCGGCAAGACGACCACGTTGCGGCTGCTCACCACGATCCTTCGCCCCAGCGGTGGGGACTTCTCGGTGGCCGGTGTACGGAACACCCGGCCGACCGAGATCCGCCGCCGGATCGGGGTGCTGCCGGAGAACGCGTCGTACCCGGGCATGCAGACCGGCGCCGAGTTCCTGCGGTACCACGCGCGGTTGTTCGGGCTGCCCCGGGCTACCGCCGAGGCGGTGGCGACGCGGCTGCTGGCCGAGGTGGGGCTGGCCGATCGGGGCGGCACCCGGATCGCCGGTTACAGCCGTGGGATGCGCCAGCGGCTGGGCATCGCCCGGGCCCTGGTGAACGAGCCGGCCGTGGTCTTCATGGACGAGCCGACCGCCGGCCTGGACCCGGCAGGCCAGCAGCAGGTGCTGGACCTGGTGCGCGGCATCGCCGCGCGGCGCGGTGCCACGGTGGTGCTGAGCACGCACGCCCTGGCCGACGTCGAGCAGGTGTGCGCGACCGTGCTGATCCTGGACGCGGGCCGGGCGCTGGCCAGCGGGCCGGTCGGCGACGTCACGGGCCGGGGCGGCGGGCTGGCGGAGGCGTTCCTCGCCATCACCACCGAGGGTGCGCAGTGACCGCCCGCGCCGAACCGGGCTGGTGGGTCGTCGCCGGGCAGGAACTTCGCGACCTCTGGCTGGGCGGCCGCGGCCCGGTCCTGATCTTCGGGTTCAGCGTGCTGCTCAGCGCGGTGACCTACCTGGCCGCCACCAACCAGGTGCTGAACTTCCTGGAGCAGCGCGAGGCCGTCAACCTCGTGGTGCAGGTCACGGTGGCGGTCGGCGTGCTGCTGGCCCTGCTCGTGTGCGCGGACGCGATCAGCGGCGAGCGGGAGCGCGGCACGCTGGAGAACCTGCTGCTCACGCCGGTGTCACGGCGCGCCATCGTGCTGGGCAAGCTGGCCGCCGCGCAGTCGCTGTGGCTGGCGGCCTACCTGGTCAGCGTGCCCTACGTCTGGGTGCTCGGCCGCGGGGTGTCCGTGGTGGGCAGGGCGCTGATGCTCGGCCTGCTCGCCGGCACGCCGCTGGCGCTCGGCCTCGCCGCGCTCGGTCTGCTGACCAGCGCGTTCTCTGCGTCGAACCGGATCAGCCTGGCGGTCAGCCTGTTCGTGCTGCTGGCTCTGTTCGCCCCGACGCAGCTGCCGACCGGGCCGCACGGCCGCTTCGCCGACGTGCTGCTGCGGTTGGATCCGGTGGCCTCCGCGTTGCGTTACGTCACGGCGCTGCTGGTGACCGGGCACTCCTGGCCCGGCGAGCTGTCCTATTTGTTGTCGCCGCTGCTCACCGTGGTGCTGGCCGGCGGTGCGCTGGTCACCACCGCCAACCGGATCGTCAACCTGAACGCGGGGGTGAGCGGCCGATGAGGCTCCTGGTCGCGGCGGCCCTCGTGGTCCTCGGCCTCGGTGCTGCGGCTCCCACCGGGGTCGAGGTGACTGTGCAGCCGCGCCAGGCCGCCGCGACCATCGGCGACCGGTTCACCGTCCAGGCACGGGTGACCAACACCGGCCCGGCGGCCACCGGCCCCCTGATCGCGCACGTGGACGTGGTGGGCCTGACCAGCGACATGACCGTCGATCCCGAGGACTGGTCGGCCAGCCGCACCGAGCGGCTCGAACCACTGGCGCCGGGTGAGGGCATCACCATGGACTGGGAGTTTCAGGCCGTCAACGTCGGCCGGTTCGAGGTCTACGTGGTCGTGCTGCCCGATGGCCCGGACGGTCCCGGCGGTCCGGACGGCCGGCTTGCGATCAGCCCGGCGGTGCACCTGGCGGTGGCCGGCCGCCCGACGCTCAACGCCGGCGGCGCGCTCCCGGTGGTGCTCGCCGTGCCGCTGCTGCTCGGGCTGGCGGCCGGTGGGGTGCGGCTGCGCCTTCGGCGCACGCTATGAGCCGTTCGACTGCACTGGTCCCACCATTGCGACACGCGCCAGGTGTTTCAGCAGCTGGGACCTGGTGGCTCCAGCTGGAATCCTTGCCGTCCCGCTTCGGGGAGTATGTCGGCCACCAGCCGTCCTTGCGACGAGCTGGTCGCACCACCTCGATGGCGTCGCGCAGCGGGGAAAGCCGGAAATCGGGTGCTCGCCCGAATGGCTACCGCTGCGGTGCGACGTGACTGCGTCCGTCTTGTCGGGGGGTTGGGGCAGGATATGACCATGACCGCGACAGCTCACCTGGACCTGGCCATATTCGACGCGGCGGACATCGAGAAGGTTGGTCTGTTCTACGCCGAACTCACCGGTTGGGACGTCGTCCGC
>DASXTS010000498.1:0-9147 GCA_036505275.1 Pseudonocardiaceae bacterium | reverse complement strand
GGTCCGGCATGATCGCCGGAACTGTGGAGCCCGATTGCACCCCTGCAACGCCGGCCATCACGTTGGAACCGGGACCGGAATCCAGCTCCTGTCCCAGGCCAATCTTTGGACGCACTTTGAGGGCTTGACGTGCCCAGCCGTGGCCATCGCGACGGATCGATGAGGGATCCCGGTCTCGGTCCGCGGTCCGCGGTCCGGCATGATCGCCGGAACTGTGGAGCCCGATTGCACCCCTGCAACGCCAGCCGACAGTCACGGCGATCAACGACCGCGAGCGGACCGGTCAGCGCTACCGCACGACTTGTTCCAGGCCGGACCACGAGTTCCTACGCTGGGTGACCGCATTATCGCGGCACCCAGCTGCGGCCTGCGGGCACAGGTCAGTGATGCTGCTGTTTGGCGCGTTCGCGCGAGGCCTCGATCTCGCGCTCGGCGGCTGCGCGGCCGACCCAGGTGGCGCCCTCGACGCTCTTGCCCGGCTCGAGGTCCTTGTACACCTCGAAGAAGTGCTGGATCTCCAGCCGGTGGAACTCGGGCATGTGGTGGATGTCGCGCAGGTGCTCCTGCCGCGGGTCGGCGGCCGGCACGCACATCACCTTGTCGTCGCCGCCCTTCTCGTCGCGCATCCGGTACATACCGATGGCGCGACAGCGGATGAGGCAGCCGGGGAACGTCGGCTCCTGGAGCAGCACGAGCGCGTCCAGCGGATCGCCGTCCTCGCCGAGGGTGTCCTCGATGAAGCCGTAGTCGGCGGGGTACTGGGTGGCGGTGAACAGCGTCCGGTCCAGCCGGATGCGACCGGTCGCGTGGTCCATCTCGTACTTGTTGCGGTCCCCCTTGGGGATCTCGATCGTGACGTCGAACTCCACGTGGCTAGTCTGGACCATTCCAGGCGTTGAGCTCGAACGCGGCACGAGAAATGCCGGAGAGATCGGCAAAGAGGAGGCGGGTGGCGGTGCTGCAGCGCCTGCTGAGGCGCCCGCTGGGTCGCATGCTCGGGCCAAGGATCGGGCGGCGGGTGCGGCTGCCGTCCGGCCGCGCGGGCAAGGTCGCCGTGGCGGCGCTGGTGCTGGTGCTGGCCGCGGCCACCGGGGTGGGCGCCGCGCTCGGCGGGCCGGCCGTCCTCGCGAACTTGATCGCAGCGGCCAACCCGGTGCGGATCGCGCCGCCGCCGGCCCCCGTGGTGCCGCAGCCCGCCTTGCGAGCGGTGGGCACCAGAGCTCCGGTACCCAGTGCCGCCGGGCTGGCCGCCGTGCTGGACCAACTGGCCGGATCTGCGGCGCTCGGGCAGTTCGCCGGTGTCGTGCTCGACCCGGCCGGGGAGCTGGGCACGCAGGCCGGGACGCCGAGTGCGCTGTGGTCGCGGGACGCCGGGCGTCGGCTGGTGCCCGGCTCCACGGCGAAGCTGGTCACGGCGGCCGCCGCCCTGCTCGCGCTGGATCCGGACGCGCGGCTGGCCACCACCGTCGTGGCCGGCGCCGAGCCGGGCACCGTGGTGCTGGTTGGCGGCGGCGACCCCACGCTGAGCGCGCTGCCGGCCGGCCTGGAGTCCGTGTACCCCGGCGCACCGAAACTGGACGACCTGGCGGCTCAGGTACGCACCGCGGTGTCCGGTGGAGTGCGCAGGGTGCTGGTGGACGTCGGCCGGTACACCGGCGATCAGCTCGGTCCTGGCTGGCATGCGGCCGACGTGCCCGGCGGCTTCGTCGCCCCGATCGTGCCGGTGATGCTCGACGGTGGCCGCGGCGTGCCGACCGTCTCCGAAACGCCGCGCAGCAGGAACCCGGCGATCACCGCGGCCGCCGAGCTGGCTCGCCGCCTCGGCGCGCAGCCGGGGTCCGCGGCGGTGGGCGCGGCGCCACCGGGCGCCGCCCTGCTGGGTACGGTCCGCTCTCAGCCGATCAAGGAGCTGGTGGCGCAGGCGCTGCGCATCTCCGACAACGTGCTGGCCGAGGTGCTGGCTCGGGAGGTCGCACTGGCCACCGGCGCGCCGCCGACGTTTGCCGGCGCGGTGGACGCCATGCGCGCCGTGCTCACCGCCAACGGCATCGACACCGCGGAGCTGCGGCTGGTGGACGGCAGCGGGCTCTCCACGCGCAATCAGGTGAGCCCCACAGCCCTTGCCGGCCTGCTGGCCGCCGCGGCCGCCCCAGGGCGCTCCGATCCGCGCACCAGCAAGCTCCGGCAGCTGCTCGACGGCCTGCCGGTGGCCGGTGGCACCGGCACCCTGGCCGACCGGTACGACGACCCGGCCGGCCCTGGCCGTGGCTACGTCCGGGCCAAGACCGGCACGCTGGCCAGCGCGAACTCCCTCGCCGGCGTGGTGCTCGACGTGGAAGGCCGGCTCCTGGTCTTCGCCCTGCTGTCCAACGGCTCGACGTCCACCACCGCACGCCCAGCCCTCGATGCCATCGCCGCGGCGCTGCGCCAGTGCGGCTGCCGCTGACGGCGGCGTTGTCACCCGACCACGCCGCCCGCATTCGCAGCACGCCGATACCGGCAGGTAGCGTCGAAAGCATGGCAGCGGCCGAGCAGCAGGCGCGGGACACCGGTGGCGGCCCGGTGATCGATTGGGCGATGGCCGAGGCCGTGGCCCGCCGGCTGGTCGGCACCGGTCCAGACGTGCCGGTCGAGGAGGCGGTCACCGCCGTCCGACGGCTGCGCGCGCTGGCCGTCACAGCCGAGGGGCACGTCCGCGAGCTCACCGGGCTCGGCGCCGGGCTGCCCCTCCTGCCGGGCGATGTGGTTGACCGGGCCGGCTGGGTGCAGGCCGCCACCGACGGGCTCGCCGTGCTCACCTCGGCCACGCTCGACCTGAAGATCACGCCGTCCAGGGTCGCCTCCGGGGCGGCCGGTGTGCAGGCGGGGTTGGCGCTCGGCTACCTGGGCTCACGGGTGCTCGGCCAGTACGACCCGTTCGGCGGCGGCCTGGGTGGCCAGCGAGGTCCCGGCCGGTTGCTGCTGGTGGCGCCCAACGTGGTCGCCGTCCAACATGCGCTCGACGTGCCGGCCGAGGACTTCCGGCTGTGGGTGTGCCTGCACGAGGCCACGCACCGGCTGCAGTTCACCGGCGTGCCGTGGCTGCGCGACCACTTCGCCGACCTGGTCGGCACGTTTCTGTCCACAATGGACACAACGGCCAGCGGGCTGTTCGACCGGCTGCCCGACGCCCTGCGGGCGGCCCGCCGCGACGCCGGCCGGCCGGACGCGGTCGGCCTCATCGCCTACCTTCAGGCGCCCGAGCAGCGCGACGCCATGAACAAGCTGCTCGCCCTCGCCACCCTGCTCGAGGGCCACGCCGACCACGTGATGGACGCCGTCGGGCCGCAGGTCGTGCCGTCGGTGGCCACCATCCGCGCCCGGTTCAGCGCGCGGCGCCGCGGTGGCGGCGTGCTGGACCGGTTGCTGCGCGCGCTGCTCGGGGTGGACGCCAAGATCCGCCAGTACGCCAGGGGCTCCGCGTTCACCAGGCACGTCATCGATGCGGCCGGCATGGACGGCTTCAACACGGTGTGGACCTCGCCGCGGACGCTGCCCACCCGCCGGGAGATCGACGAGCCGGCCGAGTGGCTGCGCCGGGTCCGACCATGAGCGTGCGATGAGCGGTCCATGAGCACCGCGACGGTCCGCGCCGCTGTTCGCCGCTTCCTCGCCGGTGCTCAGCTCGACTGCGGCGTGGTGGGCGTCGCCTGCTCCGGCGGCGCCGACTCGCTCGCTCTTGCCGATGCGGCCGTGCACTTCGGAAACCTCGCGGTGTACGGGCTGGTCGTCGACCACGGGCTGCAGCCGGGCTCGTCGGAGGTGGCCGCCCGCGCCGCCGACCAATTGGCCGCCATCGGCTGCGCGAAGACCATGGTGCTCGCCGCCAGCGTGCCCACCGGCGCCAACCTGGAGGCCGCCGCTCGGGCCGCGCGCTACGCCGCCCTGGACGCCGCCCGGCCGCACCCGGACGCGCTCGTGCTGCTCGGCCACACGCTCGACGACCAGGCCGAGACCGTGCTGCTCGGCCTCGGCCGCGGCTCCGGCCCGCGCTCCATCGCCGGCATGCGCGAACTCGACCCGCCCTGGGCGCGCCCGCTGCTCGGCGTGCGCCGCGCCGAGACGAGGGCGGCCTGCGCCCAGCTCGGCCTGGTTCCCTGGGACGACCCGCACAACACCGATCCCCGGTTCCGCCGCGTCCGGCTGCGCACCGAGGTCATGCCCCTACTCGAGGACGTCCTCGCCGGTGGGGTGGCCCCCGCGCTCGCCCGCACCGCCGCCCAACTCCGCGACGACTGCGACGCCCTCGACGCCCTTGCCGGCGGCCTCCTCGCCCGCGCCACCGCGCCGCCATTTGGCGACGATGTGACATTTCCCCAATCGGATGGGGACGATGTCACATCGTCGCGAAAAGCAGGGGCGGCGCCCACGACGCTCGTGCTGAGGGTCGACGTGCTGGCGACCGCGCCGGCCGCCGTGCGCCGCCGGGCGATCCGGCGATGGCTGCTGGACTCCGGCGTCCCCGAGCTGAGCGATGCCCAGCTCCGCGCGGTCGACGGCCTGGTCGATCCGGCCCGGTGGCGCGGCCAGGGCGCGGTCGCCTTGCCCGGCCACCTCGACGTGGCCCGAACGGCAGGCCGTCTGGTCGTCACCCATCGCCGGTAGCCGGGCCGGCGCACACCGCTTGGACCGGGGGCGTGCGCCATGGGAGGCTGCTGCCTGACCGACCCACGAGGGCGACCAGAGAGGGGTGGCCGGGGCGTGGAGAGCACGGAACTCGTGCTCGGTGGGTACGCGGACGACATCGCCGCCGTGCTGGTCACCGAGCAGCAGATCAGGGAGCGGACCGCGGAGCTGGCGGCGAAGGTGGCCGCCGACTACGCCGACGAGCCGATGGATGACGATCTGCTGCTGATCGGGGTGCTCAAGGGCGCGGTGATGTTCATGACGGACCTAGCGAGGGCGTTGCCGATCCCCGTCCAGCTCGAGTTCATGGCGGTCAGCTCGTACGGATCGTCGACATCATCGTCTGGCGTCGTCCGGATTTTGAAGGATCTGGACCGGGACATCGCCGGCCGGCACGTGCTGATCGTCGAGGACATCATCGATTCGGGACTGACGCTCTCCTGGCTGCTCAAGAACCTGGCCACGCGCAATCCCGCGTCGCTGCAGGTGTGCACGTTGCTGCGCAAGCCGGACGCGGTCAAGGTCGACGTGCCGGCTGTCCGATACGTCGGGTTCGATATCCCCAATGAGTTCGTGGTCGGTTATGGCCTGGACTACTCCGAGCGCTACCGCGACCTCCCGTGCATCGCCACGCTGCACCCGAGGGTGTACACCAACAACGACCGCTAGCCCGGCTTGCAGAGCCGGCCCAGCCAGCCAGCCGGCCCAGTCAGCAGAGCCAGTCGAGGACGGCGGCGGCGGTCCAGGACTGGCGCATGCTGCCCAGCGGCTCGCCGGTGAACGGCTCGTAGTACTCGGCGAAGTGGCCGTGTCCGACCAGGCGCATGCCCTCGCTGCGCAGCAGGGCGGCGCGCTCGGCCCAGCCACGGCGGCCGAACGCCCAGCCGAGCAACCAGGCCACGACAGGCCACTGCGGGCCGCGCCAGTACTCGCGCGGGCGAAACGCGGGCGACCTCGGCGACGTGGACGGTGGCACGGCGGTGCACAGCCGGGGGTCGCCGGCCCAGGCCGGCGAGTCCAGCAGCATGAGCATCCGCCGCTCCGCGTCGCGATCGAGGCCGCCGCAGAGCAGCGGCGCGAAGCCGGCGACGGTGGGCTCGGAGAGCCAGCTGCCGGCCCGCAGGTCGAAGTCGCGGGCCAGGCCGGTGGCTGGGTCGACCATCGAGGCGACGCCGGCCCGGAACCGGGCAGCCCAGGACCGCAGGTCGGCGACGTCGGCGGCCGGCGCGTGCGCGTCCTCGCCGAGCTCGGCCAACACGTCGCAGGACAGCGCCATGATCGCGGACACGAAAACGTCCTGCACCGCGAACGCGCACGTTTCGCGCACCTTGTCGTCGTCGTACCCGACCCGGCGCATCTGTTCGACGAGCCACAGGTAGCGGTCGTACTCCAGGTCGGACGGCCGTTGAGAGGAGTCACCGACCACAACGGTGTCCCGCCGGCGGTAGGGCGGCAGGTCGTCGCCGACCACGACCCGCGAGTACGACCCGTCCCAGCGCGGGGAGTTGTCCATGCCGGACTCCCACCCGTGGTACAGCGTGATCAACCCGTCGCCGGACGGGTCGCGTGCGGACGCGAGCCAGCGGTGCCACGCCATCATCGGGCCCCACGCCCTGGCGAGGAAATCCTCGGCGACGCGCCGCTCGGTGCGCTCGCCGCGCCGCCCGGCGGCGACGATGCGCTGCACCGCGATGGCGTGCACGGGCGGTTGGCAGATCCCGGAGGTCCGGGGCGACTTCGGCGCCGGTGCGCCGGACTCGAGGCAGCCCCAGCGGTCCGGGCCAGGGAAGTATTCGCCATTTCTGTCGGCACCGTCCTCGGCGAACACGATGTGCGGAATCATGCCGGTGGACCACTGCGCGGCGAGCAGCGTGTCGAGTTCGAGTACGGCCCGGTCCAGGTTCACCGCGGCCAACCCGATGGCCACGAACGCCGCGTCCCAGCTCCACATGTGTGGGTACAGCCGCGGGGCCGCCGTGGTCATGGTGCCCAGGTCGTTGCCGCGCAGCACGTAGGCCGCCTTGGCGGCAAGCGCCTCGGTGGACAGCCGCCGAGGGACAGCGGCTGAGGGTAGAACGGTCACGAGCCAACAGTAGTGAGGGCCACTCCACTGTCCGGGTCGTACCAGCGCAGGTTGTCCCGCTCCAGGCTGAGCCAGAGCTCGTCGCCCGGCTCGGCGCGGAACGTGCTGGGTGCCTGCACCTTGATCCGCTGCCCGCTCAGGTCGGCGGTGATCAGCACGGCCGAGCCGAGCGGCTCGAACACCTCCACCACGCAGCGCGCCGCGCCGGGCCGAGGCTCGTGCGACACCCCGATGGTCTCCGCCCGCACCCCGGCCCGCACCGGCTGTCCACGCAGGCTCGCCAGGGTCTCCGGCGCCGGCAACCGCTCACCGCCGGCCCCGAGGTCGAGCTCGACCGACCCGTTGCTGCCGGCGAGCGTGCCGGTCAGGAAGTTCATCGGCGGGCTGCCGATGAAGCCACCGACGAACTCCGACACCGGCAGGTCGTACACCGTGAGCGGGTCGTCGCACTGCACGATCGCGCCCTCGCGCATGACCGCCACCCGGTCGCCCAGCGACAGCGCCTCGACCTGGTCGTGCGTCACGTACACGGTGGTGGTGCCGATCTCGCCGACCAGCCGCTTCAGCTCGGCGCGGAACGACAGCCGCAGCAGCGCGTCCAAATTGGACAGTGGCTCGTCCATCAGCAGGACGTCGGCGTCCATCACGATCGCCCTGGCCACCGCCACGCGCTGACGCTGCCCGCCGGAGAGCTGTGCCGGGTACCGGTCCAGGAACGGGGTGAGCTGCAGCAGGTCCGCCGCCCACTGCACCTTGCGCTCGACCTCCGGGCGCGGCACGCCGCGCATCCGCAGCCCGAACCCGACATTGGCCCGTACCCGCTTGTGCGGGAACACCGCGTAGGACTGGAACACCATGGACAGGTTGCGCTCGCGCGGCGGCAGGTAGGTGACGTCCCGGCCGCGGATGACCACCTGGCCGCTGTCCGGCAGATCCAGCCCGGCGACCATGCGCAGCAGTGTGGTCTTGCCGCACCCGGACGGCCCGAGCAGCACCATGAACTCGCCGTCGACGACGTCCAGCGACACGTCGTCGACGGCCGGCGTCGAGCCGCCCGGGTAGGTCTTCACCAGGTTGCGCAGGCGCACGTCGGCCATCGTCGAACCGCCTTATCGGATCGTGCTGCCCCACATGTTCAGCAGGTAGCGACGCATCAACAGGATGAACAGCAGCGCGGGTACCACGAGCGCGAAGCCGCCGGCGAAGCGGAACGCCAGCGGCGAGTCCGAGAGCGAGGTGAGCACCTGAGCCGGCAGCGTGCGGTTGTTCAGGGTGAGTACGGCGGCGGCCAGTATCTCGTTCCAGGACAGCACGAACGTGAATATCGCCGACGCGGCGATGCCGGGCAGCGCCATCGGGACGACCACCCGCCGGAACGCCTGGAACCGGGTGCAGCCGAACACTTGGGCGGCCTCCTCGACGTCACGCGGCACGGAGACGAACACGCTCGCCGTGATGAGGATCGTGGTCGGCAGGGCGAGCGCGGCGTGCACCAGGGTCACGGCCAGCACGCTGTCGTACAGCCCGGCCGTGAGGAAGATCTGGGCCAGTGGGATCGACAGCACCACGATGGGAAGCGCCCTGGTCATGAGCATGAGGAGCTGGTACGGCTCGCGGCCCCGGAAGGCGAACCGGGCGATCGCGTAGCCGGCCGGCGCGCCGATCAGCAGCGCCAGCACCAGCGTCCCGACGCCGACCGCGAGCGAGTTGAGGAACGCTGGCACCACGCCGGTCGAGGACAGGAAGGCCGAGATGGTCTCGCTGGAGATCGCCTTCGGTAGCAGCGACTTGGGGAAGGCGTTCAGCGTCTGCCGGGACGAGAACGCGGCGAGCGCGATCAGGTACACCGGGAAGCCCATGAACAGCGTGACGGCCACGCAGGCCAGCTGCAGCAGCGCGCGCCGCCGGCGCAGCGCACGAAGCGGCGCGTCGTCGACCGGCGGCAGCTGCACGTCCGCCGCCACCCACGCCGGCGCTGGTCTGGTGGTCTGAGCGGTCATCGCGAGCCGCCCACCGAGTCCGGCTGGCGCAGCACCCGCAGGTAGATCACGGCGACCACCATCGACATGCCGAGCACGACCAGGGCGACGGCGCTGGCCACGGCCCGGTTCTGCAGGTTCACCGACCACTCGAAGGTCTCGCCGACGAGGAGCGGGAACGTGCGGCCGGTGAGGGCCTGGGCCACCGCGAACGCCTCGAAGGCGAGGATGGTCCGCAGGATCAACGCGACCTGCAGGCTCGGCCGCAGCAGCGGCAGCGTGACGTGCCAGAGTCGTTGCCAGAAGGTGGCGCCTAGCACCTGCGCCGCCTCGTCGTAGTCCCGCGGGATCACCTGCATGCCGGCCACCACGATGATCAGCACCAGCGAGGTGGCCCGCCACACCTCGGCGACCACGACC
>DASXTS010000497.1:0-5117 GCA_036505275.1 Pseudonocardiaceae bacterium | reverse complement strand
GCCCGCGGAGCCGGGGATTCCTCGGCCGGGGATTCTCGGCCGGGGATTCTCGGCCGGGGATTCTCGAGGGAGTCAGGGGCTGTTGACCCACTCGACAGTGCCGTCGCTGAACACCTGACGTTTCCAGATGGGGAGCACGCGCTTCACCTCGTCGACGAGCTCGGCGCAGACGGCGAAGGCCTCGGCCCGGTGCTCGGCCGCCACGGCGCAGGCCAGCGCGACGTCGCCGATGGCCAGCGGCCCGATGCGGTGCGAGACAGCAATGGCCCGTACACCTTCCGGGGCGCCGGCCGCAACCTGGGCCGCCACCTCCGCGAGCACCCTGCCTGCGGTGGGGTGGCCGCTGTACTCCAGCTCCCGCACGGCGCGGCCGTCGTCGTGGTCGCGCACCACGCCGGCGAAGGTGACCACGGCGCCGGCCTCGGCGCAGCCGACCAGCGCGGCGTGCTCGGCGACGTCCAACGGCGACTCCGAGACCACGGCGCGCAGCACGGTGGCCAGCGACGCGGTCATCGGTGGTCCCCACCGCGCAACTGGTCGACGGCGTGCTCCAGCACGCCGTCGAGCACTCCAAGCCCGTCGCGCACGCCGCCGGTCGAGCCGGGCAGGTTGACCACCAGGGTGCGCCCGGCCACCCCGGCCACCCCGCGGGACAGCATCGAGGTGGGCACCGCCGGTAGGCCGGCGCGGCGGATGGCGTCGGCCAGCCCGGGCACCTCGTAGTCGAGCACGGACCGGGTCGCCTCGGGGGTGCGGTCGGTCGGGGAGATGCCGGTGCCGCCGGTGGTGATCACCACGTCCACCTGGTCCGCCACCGCGTCCCGCAGTGCCGCGGCCACCGGGTCGCCGTCGGGCACCACAGACGGCGGGTCCACCGTGTAACCACGGTCGCGCAGCCAGTCGACGATCACGGGGCCGCTGCGGTCCCGGTAGGCCCCGGCCGCGGCCCGGTTGGACGCCACGATCACCCGAGCCAGCCCGCTACCCACGGTTCGCACCGCCTTCGGTACTCACATCGCGCGTCCACTCGCCGGACCGGCCGCCGGACTTGCGCTGCACCCGAAGGTCGGTCAGCTCGGCGGCCGGGTCGACCGCCTTCACCATGTCGTGCAGAGTGAGCCCGCACACCGCCGCCGCGGTCAGCGCCTCCATCTCGACGCCGGTGCGATCGGTGGTCCGCGCGGTCGCGGTGATCAGCACCGCGTCCGCCTCGACCGCCAGCGCCACCGTCACCGAGGAGAGCGCGATGGGGTGGCACAGCGGGATGAGGTCCGGCGTGCGCTTGGCCGCCATGATGCCGGCGATCCGCGCGGTGGCCAGCGCGTCGCCCTTCGGCAGCCCGCCGGCGGCGAGCAGCGCGATCACGCCCGGGGTGGTGCGGAACACCGCGGTGGCGACCGCCTCACGGGCGGACGGCGCCTTGCCGGACACGTCGACCATGCGCGCCGCACCCGCGGCGTCGAGGTGCGTGAGCTGCTCGGCCATCGCCGACGATCGTAGGCGCCCGCGGCAATGGCTGTACTTAAAGGCCCAGCAACGGGCGGATGGTGGTACTTGGAGGCACCACGTGGCTCTCCGCGACATCGGCTGCGGAGAGCTTGCGCACGGCCGCCGTGCGGACGGCGTCGGCGACCGCCGGGGCCACCGCGGGGTCGAACACGCTGGGGATGATGAAGGACGCATTGAGCCGCTCGTCGTCCACCACGTCGGCGACGGCGGTGGACGCGGCCATCAGCATGCCGTCGGTGATCTCGTGCGCGTGCGCGTCGAGCAGGCCACGGAACACGCCGGGAAAGGCCAGCACATTGTTGATCTGGTTCGGGAAGTCCGAGCGGCCGGTGGCCACCACGGCGGCGTGCTGCTGCGCCTCCAGCGGATCGATCTCCGGGTCCGGGTTGGCCAGCGCGAACACGACGGCGTCGGGTGCCATGGTTTCCACTTCGGCGGCGCCGAACAGCCGCGGCGCAGACACCCCGATGAACACGTCGGCACCGCGCAGGGCGTCCCGCAACGACCCGCTGAGCCTCGACGAGTTGGTCCGGGCGGCGATCCAGCGCAGGCTGTCGTCCAGGCCCGGCCGTCCACTGTGGACGATGCCGCCGATGTCCACCGCGATGATCTCGCCAGGCGACTGCGGCAGCAGCAACCGGATGATGGCGCTGCCGGCGGCGCCGGTGCCGCACACCACTATCCGGCAGTCCGGCAGCTGCTTGCCGACCACCCGCAGGGCGTTGCGCAGCGCGGCCAGCACCACGATCGCGGTGCCGTGCTGGTCGTCGTGGAACACCGGGATGTCGAGCGCGGCCCGCAGCCGCGCCTCGATTTCGAAGCAGCGCGGCGCCGCGATGTCCTCCAGGTTGATCCCGCCGTAGACCGGCGCGATCAACTCGACGGTGCGCACGATCTCGTCGGTGTCCTGGGTGTCCAGGCACACCGGCCAGGCGTCCACCCCGGCGAACCGCTTGAACAGCGCGGCCTTGCCCTCCATCACCGGCAGCGCGGCGGCCGGCCCGAGGTTGCCGAGGCCCAGCACGGCCGAGCCGTCGGTGACCACCGCGACCGTGTTGCGTTTGATGGTCAGCCGCCGGGCGTCCTCTGGGTTGGCCGCGATGGCCTGGCAGATCCGTGCCACGCCGGGGGTGTAGGCCCTGGACAGGTCGTCCCGGTTGCGCAGCGGGACCTTCGAGGCGACCTCGAGCTTGCCACCGAGGTGTACCAGGAACGTGCGGTCGGAGACCTTGCGCACGGTCACGCCGGGCAGTGCCGACAGCGCGCCGGTGACCTGCCTGGCGTGCTCCTCGCTGTTGGCGTTGCAGGTGATGTCGACGACGATCGCGTCGTGGTGCGACTCGACGACGTCGAAGGCCGTGATCACACCGCCGACCTTGCCGACCGCGCTGGTCAGCTCGCCGGCCGCGGACGCGGACGGCGGCGCCTGCAGCCGCACGGTGATGGAATAGCCGGGGCTGGGAACAGGCATGATCGCAGAGCGCCTCGCCGTACCGTTACTTGTTGATCTTGGTGATCGGATGCTCGTACGGTAGCTCCTCGGCCGGCACCGGGAAGGTCACCTCGCCGAACGGCGACAGCGCGCCCTGCCAGGAGGCGGCCAGCTCGCTGACTGGTGAGTCATCCTCCGATACCGCCGGCCAGGCCGGGTCGGTGCGATCGGTACGGACCTGCTTGACCACGCCTCGCTCCTTCCGGGCGAACACCCGCCGACCGCGGCGGAAACGCACGCCGCGCGACGAAGATACCGTTGAGGGCGATGCCGGGCACAACTCTCACCCAGTGGTTGCGGTCGATGGACGATGCCGAGCTGGCCGCGCTGCTGCGCGCCCGGCCGGACCTCACCGTGCCACCGCCGGCGGACAGCTCCGTGCTGGCCACCAGGGCCGGAATCCGCGCGTCCGTGGTAAGGGCGTGCGAGGACCTCGACGCGTTCACCCTTGCCGTGCTCGAGGCGCTGGTGCTCGCCGAGGCCGATCGCGAGCCGGTGCCGCTGCGCCGGCTCGACGAGCTGCTCGGCGCCGGGGTGCCGGCCGAACGCACCGCCGCGGCCGTTGCCCGGCTTCGCGGCCTGGCACTGGCCTGGGGTGGCGACGAGGCGATCGCGGTGCCGCACGGGGTCCGCGAGGCGGTGCCGGCGTTTCCCGGCGGGCTGGGCCGGCCGTCGCCGGTGCTCGACACGGTGGATGTCGACGCCCTGCTGGCCACCATCGACGAGGACCAGCGACGGGTAATCCAGACGCTGGCCGCCGGCCAGCCCATCGGCCGCACGAGGGCCGCCGCGACCGAGGTCGCGGCGGTCGTGAGTGGAACCGCCAATTTCCACTCCCGACCCAGTCCCGTACAGCAGCTGCTCGCCAGCGGGCTACTGATCAGACGCGACCTGGAGACCGTCGAGCTGCCCCGCCAGGTCGGCCTGGCGTTGCGCGGCGCCCGCCCGATGGGCGCCGTGCCGGTCACCGAGCCGGCCGTGCCGACCACCGCCCTTCGACCGTCCACAGTGGACGCTTCGGCCAGCGGCGCGGTGCTGGACCTGTTGCGCCGCACCGAGGACCTCATCGCGCTGTGGTCGGCGGAGCCGGCGCCGGTGCTGCGCGCCGGCGGGCTGGGCGTGCGCGAGCTGCGCCGGGCGGCCAGGCGCCTCGACCTGGACGAGGCGGCCGCTGCGCTGGTCGTCGAGCTGGCGGCCGCGGCCGGCCTGATCGCCTCCGACGAGGGCACCGACCCGCAGTGGGTGCCGACCACCCAGGCCGACGTGTGGCTCGGCCAGCGGCCGGAGCAACGCTGGTCGGCGCTCGCCGCGGCATGGCTGGAGCTGCCCCGGCTCCCCCGGCTGGCCGGCACCCGCGACGACCGGGACCGGCCGCTCGCGGTGCTGTCCCAAGACCTGCGCCGGCCGCTCGCGCCGCGGGACCGCCGCTGGGTGCTCGACGTGCTCGCCGAGCTGCCGCCGGGCCACGGCGTCGCCGACCGGGCCGGGCTGGCCGCGGTGCTCGGCTGGCGGGCGCCCCGCCGCGGCGGGCGGCTGCGCGTCGAGTTGATGACCTGGACCCTCGACGAGGGCACCGCGGTCGGCGTGCTCGCCGGCGACGCGCTCACCACCGCCGCCCGGGCGCTGCTGGCCGGCGACCGGGCGGCCGCCGCCACCGCGATGGGCGCGGCGCTGCCCGAGCCGGTCGACGAGGTGCTCGTGCAGGCCGACCTCACGGTGGTGGCGCCCGGCCCGTTGCAGCCCGAGCTGGCCCGCGAGCTGGCGCTGGTCGCCGACGTCGAGTCGGCGGGCGGCGCGACGGTGTACCGGATCACCGGGGCCACCGTCCGGCGCGCGCTGGACACCGGCCGCACCGCGGCCGAGCTGCACGAGCTGTTCGCCACCCACAGCGCCACACCGGTACCCCAGGCGCTGTCGTACCTGGTGGACGACGTGGCGCGGCGGCACGGGCGGTTGCGTGGCGCCTCGACCGGCTGCTTCCTGCGCTGCGACGACCCGGCGCTGATCGCCGAGGTGCTCGCCGACCGGCGCACCGCGAGCGCCCAGCTCAGACGGATCGCCCCGACGGTGCTGGTCAGCCCCCGGCCGCTGGCCGAGGTGCTGGACACCCTGCGCG
>DASXTS010000496.1:0-1782 GCA_036505275.1 Pseudonocardiaceae bacterium | reverse complement strand
CGTTCGCGACGTCACTGACCAGGCTGACCGCCGTGCTGGCCCACAAGTCGGCGGCGGTGGCCATCGAGCAGGCGACCGCGAAGGTCACCGACCGCTTCGGCGGTACGCGCATCGCGTCCAACGTGCAGGCGCTGCTGTCGTCGCATCACGGCGGGTCGACCCGCGGCGCCGTCGTGATCATCGGCTCCGACGGTTGGGACAGCGACCCGCCCGAGCGGCTCGCCGCCGCGATGGCCCGGCTGCGCCGCCGGGCGTACCGGGTGATCTGGATGAACCCGCGAGCGGCGGCGCCGCAGTTCGAGCCGCTGGTCGCCACGATGGCCGCGGCGCTGCCCTACTGCGACGAGTTGCTGCCGGCCGACACGTTCCGCTCGCTGGCCCAGCTGGGTGCGGCGATCAGCTCCACAGCGTGACGTAGACGGAGGGGCGGAAGTGCCCGACGTTCACGCCTGATCCGCGCAGCATCGCCTGGGTGGCTCGCGGCGTGGTGACGAAGCGCATCAGCTCCGCGGTGGCGGACAGGGTGCTCTGCTCGGGCAGGGTGAGCGCGTTCCAGACGCCTTCGGTCTGCAATGCCGGCCCGGCGATCCGCACCAAGTCGCCGGAGGCAAGGTCTCGCGCGACGGCGAAGGACACGGCGAGGGCGACACCGTTATTGCGCTTGGCCTCCTCCAGCGCGGCGGCGTGACTCTGGAAGATCCGCTGACGGCTCTCCGGGATGTTGATCCGGCGCAGCAGGTCCGGCACGACGCCGACGTCCGATGCGGCCGATGGGCCGAGCAGCCAGGTCTGCTCACGCAACTGACTGGGACCGGCGTGCACCTTGCTCAGCGGATGATCCGGGCTGGCGACCACCACGATCTGGTAGTTCAGGATCGGCCGGCAGATCACCGTCGCGTCCAGGTTGCCCGGTGCCGGCCCGATCGCCACGTCCACCGCCCGGCTGAGCAGCAGGGTGCTGAACTGGTGCGGGCTGCGCACGCTCAGCTCGACGTCCAGGTCATCGGCGCGTGCGGCGAACAGCTCGATCAGCCCAGGCGCCGCGTGCTCGGCGAACAGGCTCGCCGCGGCCACTCGCAACAACCGCCGCCCGCTGCCGGCCTGGCTGACTTCGCGGATCGTCCGGTCCTGCAGGCCGAGCATCTCGGCGCCCCGGCTGGCCAGCCGCAGGCCACCAGGGGTGAACGCGAGACCCGCTGCGGTACGGGTGAACAGCTGGTCGCCGAGCTCCTTGCGCAGCTGGCCGACATGCAGCGACACCGCCGACTCGGACACCCCGAGCTCGGCGGCCGCCTGCTTCACCGAGCCGAGCCGCACGACCGCGGCAAAGGCTCGCAGCTGCGTCGGCGTCACAACGGAAAACTACAGCGGGATCAAACCGCTGGGCGCTGCCCGAGGCGGCGCAGCGTGCGGACGAACGTCGCCGTCGTCGGGCCGAAGAACGTGTCGTCGGCCTGCTCGACCGCCGCGATCGCTTTGCGGGCAAGTGCGCTGCCGTGGGCGGTGATGTGCAGCGTCCTGGCCCGGGTGTCGTGCGGATCGGTGTGCCGCTCGAGCAGCCCCTTCGCCTCGAGCCTGCGCAGTACCTGCGAGGTCATCTTCACGTCGGTGCCGGCCTGTGCTGCGAGGGTGAGCTGGTTGGGGTTGTGGCCCTGGTCGTTGAGCCACCAGGCACAGGCGAGCAGGACGAACTGGACGTGCGTGAGGCCCAGCGGCGCGAGGGCTGCGGCGACCGCGCGTTGCCAGCGCAGCGTGGCGTGCCACAGCAGGAAGCCCGGGCTC
>DASXTS010000495.1:0-12149 GCA_036505275.1 Pseudonocardiaceae bacterium | reverse complement strand
TCACCGGCTGGCCATCGGCTCCCGGCGGCGTCTTTCGCACCTGCTGCCGTGGAGTGCGGTGGCCGCCTTCGAGCGGTCCGCGGTCATGCTTCGCGACGTGGGGTCCATGGATTCCTTCGCCATCGACGGCCGCTCGATCCCGCTGGCGGACGATGAGCTGCTGCTGGGCCGTGACGTCCTGGACACCCAGATCATGGACGTGGTGGGGCACCGGCTGGCCCGGGTCTCGGATGTGCTGCTGACGCGGCTTCCCGACGGGCGGCTCGAGCTGGCCGCGGTCGATGTGGGGTTCGGCACCGTCTGCGGTCGCCTCGGACTGCGGTGGCTGAGGGAGCGGTTCCCCGAGCGGGCGGTCGACTGGCGCGATCTGCACCTGACCTCGGACCGTGGCCACGACGTGCAGCTGGCCACCACGGTCGCGGCCGTGCACCGGTTGGACGCGCATGCACTGGCCGAACTGCTGACCCGTCTCGATCTGGACAGCGCCGCCGACGTGATCAGGACGGTGGGGCCGGAGCGGGCCGCGGCAGCTGTGGCGCGGGCCCATCCCGAGGTGAGTGGTCGTCTGCTGCTGGCCCTCGAGCCCGACCACGCCGCCAGCGTGATCGACGAGCTGCCTTCGGCGTCCGGCCACCACTATCGCCATCTGGTCATCTCGCGGTCGCCGCTGACGCGGCGACGATTCATGCGCATGGGAGGCTGGCGCGGCTACCGCCCGACCAGAGCCGGCGGTTCGCGTCGAGAACCGCACGGGACCTGAACAGTGGCCCCGACCTCTGATCACGCAGGGCCGCTCGCGCCAAGGGCGCCCCGGAGGGTGCACATCCTCGCTCTGGTCGCAGTGCTCGGCCCCGGGCTGCTCGCCGGATTGTCCGACGACGACCCGGCCGGCGTCACCACCTACTCGGTGTTGGGCGCCCAGCACGGCTACCGGCTGCTCTGGGTGCTGTTGCTGTCGACCATTGCCCTGGTCGTCTTCCACAGCCTCGGGGCGCGGATGGGCGTGGTCACCGGGCAGGGCCTGATCGGCCTCATCCGTCAGCGGTACGGCGTGCGCCATGCCGCCTCCGCCGTCGCCGTACTGCTGCTTGCCAACATGGGCACAACCTGCGCCGAGTTCGCCGGGATCGCCGCCGGCTTCGAGCTGTTCGGTGTCAGCCGCTACCTGTCGGTCCCGGCTGCCGCAATCGTCGTCTCGGTGCTCGTGCTGCGCGGGAGCTTCCACCGCGTCGAGCACATCCTGATGGGGCTGGCCACGGTCTTCCTCGCCTACATCGCGGCGGGGTTGCTCGGCCATCCTGATTGGAGTCAGGCGCTCAGGGGGCTTGTGGTGCCCACGATGCCGCTGACCCGAGATGCCGTGCTCATCGCCACCGCCACCATCGGCACGACTCTGGCGCCGTGGGGGCTGAGCTTCATCCAGTCGTACGCCGTCGACAAGAAGATCACCCCGGCGGAGCTGCGCTACGAGCGGATCGACGTGGTGACTGGCGCGGTGCTCACCGGGGTCATTGGCTTCTTCATCGTCGTGGCCTGCGCGAGCACCCTGCACGTCCAGGACGTCACGATCAACTCCGCCGCGGACGCAGCCGGTGCCCTGAAACCACTGGCGGGCAACCTCGCCAGCGCCCTCTTCGGCATCGGGCTCATCGGCGCGGGCCTGCTCGCCGCGGCGATCCTGCCGTTGTCGACCGCCTACTCGGTCTGCGAGTTCACCGGGTCCGAGGCGGCGCTCGACGACCAGATCGCCGATGCGTCGCTGTTCTACATCACCTATATGGTCGTGACCAGTGTGGCCGCGCTGATCGTGCTGGTTCCCGGCGCACCCCTCATCCCAATACTGGTTCTGTCACAAGTGCTCAACGCGATACTGCTGCTGCCCCTGCTGGCCTTCATGTACGGGATCGCCCGGGACCGCGACCTGATGGGCGCCTACACCGCAACACGGCGCACCGCCGCTCTCTACCTGGCGACCATCGCCCTCATCGCCATGTGCGTCGCGGCGCTGATCGTGCTTGGCCTGACCTGAGCCGACGAGACGCCAGGCCCGCTCGAACCGAGTACCGAGAACACCCCGTCCGGCCGGCCCCGCACCGCGGATGCGTCCGGCCCTCGCGATTGCGTACGCTGATCGTGCGAGGTTGCCAGATCCGCATCGGCCGCGTGCTGTCGATTCGTCATCGACCCTGCGCCCGGCTAACGACGACCTGGGCCGACCGGCGTGGATGCGGCAAGTGCCCGTAGCTCGTGATGGGCGCCGGCCGCGAAGACGTCGAGGTCTGGGCAGGCGTCGGCGTCGGCAACCGCTGTGATGGTGAACAGCTCGGCGTAGGAGAGGGCGCCAACACCGAGCGACACCTTTGCGATGAGGGGCAACAGCGGGAACACCTCGAGCAACCGCGCGGGCTCAAGGCCTTCACGGGTGCGTATCCGGCCGTGGACGCCCCCGACGTCGAGCGGATGCGCAATGCCGGAGCGATCCCGATCGGCCGCACCTGCCTTCCCGACTTCGGGATCGGCTGGCACACCGACAGCGAACTCTGGGGAGCGACCATCAACCCGTGGGACCGGTCTCGGACCCCCGGCGCCTCCAGCGGCGGCGAGGCCGCGGCGCTCGCAACCGGTATGGCTCCGTTGGGTCTCGGGAACGACACGCTCGGATGATCTTCGCTGGCCGCCACCTGCTCAAGGGCTGGACGGTCATGGACCGCCTCGGCGAGATCGCCGTGCCGAAGCTGGTCATGGCGGGCCGGGATGACTTTGTGTTCCCGCCGGAGCATCAGCTCGAGCTAGCGGCCGGGATCCCCCATGCGCACCTGCACATCATCGAGCGGGCCGGTCACATTGCGCACTCCGAGCAGCCCGCCGAGGTCATGACGGCCGTCAGAGACTTCATCTCCGCGGACGCGCCGGCGACCTGACCCAGCACGCCGGCCGCCGAAGCTATCACCGCGAACAGGCGAGGGCGGCCGGTAACCGAGCCGGGGCGACCTCCCGGACGGGGCACCGCCTGGCGATCGGCAACCAGCGGCTCAAGGATGGTCGGCGTGGATGGGCCAATGCACCAGGCGCCGACCGCGGTGGGGCGCTCCGGTGAGCGCTCGCAGCGACTCGCGCAACCCTTCGGCGAAGACCTCGACATCGGGACACGCGTCTCGGTCGGCCACTGCGGTGATGTTGAACTGCCCGGCGTAGCTGAGCGCCCCGATGCCAAGCGTCAAGTTCCCAGTGATCGGCACGACCGGGAACACCTCCAGCAGCGGTGCGCCGGCGAAGTACAGCGGAGTCGTCGGGCCAGGCACGTTGGTGATGGTCACGTTGACGAATCGTTGACGGGCAACCATGTGCCACGCCGCTCGCTGGACGAGGCTGTTCGGGAAGGCGTTCAGGCCGGGAGCGTGGATCTGACTCTTCCGCTCGGCCGTTGCCTTGGCGATCCGGCGGAGCCGCGCAACCACGTCGGGCTCGCCGATCGGCAGCGGCGCGACCATGACCGCGTCCTGATTGCCCTGGGCCGCACCAAGCCTTTCGCGGTGCAGGGAAACCGGGACGAACGCCCGCAGCACAACGTCGACCGGTTCGCCACGACTGCGCAGGAGATCCCGCAGGCCACCCGCAACGACTGTCAGCAGGACGTCATTGACCTTGGCATCGTGCGCGTGTGCGACCCGTCTGGCGAGGTCCAGCCGGCAGCGGATGAGGGCCAGCCGGCGATCCGCGCCGATCGGGCGGTTGAGGCTGGTCCGCGGCGCCCGCGCCTGGTAGAAGCTCCGAATCGCCGGCCACGCCGCGCGCGCCCGGCGGGCGGTGCCGACCGGGTGCGCGACCCTGGTCAGCGCGCCGCGGACCGCGCGGGTGCGGCGCCGGAGGATGTCCCGCAGCAGCTCGCCCTTGGTTGGCATCGGCGCGGGGCTCCGGGGCCGTTCCGGCGTCGGTGGCACGGTGGCCTCCACGTCGAGCAATGTGCCCAGCAGCGCCACCCCGGCCACGCCGTCGGCGATGGTGTGATGCGCCTTCAGGTACATGCCGATCCGCCCGTCCGGCAGTCCCGCCAGGAACCACATCTCCCACAGCGGACGGGATCGGCGCAGCCGGCGGGCCCGCAACCGCTCGACGGCGAGCAACAGCTGGGCCTCGTCGGCCGGTGCCGTCAACTGCCGGACCCGGATATGTTCCGTGAGGTCAACGGACGGGGCGTCGACCCACAGCGGCCCGCCCAGACCCAGCGGCGGCTTATACAGCAACTGCCGGAACCTCGGCACCAGATGCAGGCGCCGCCGCACCGCTTCCCGCGCGTCCTCGATGCGGAACCGGCCGTCCGGGTCGAGCAGGCCGGTGCCGTCCAGGATGGCCAGGGCGCCGATGTCCATCGGCCATCCCAGCTCATCCGGCCACAGACTCATCAAATCTTGCGCCGTCAAGCGTTCCATGATCATCACCCCGGACGGTTGGCGCTCGGACCGAGCCTGCTCGCCAATCCGCCGGGACGGCCGGGGCGGCGGTCCCGAATGAGCTGGGCCGAACGTCCCCTAGCAGCACGCAACCCCAACCCGCTGGCATGCCGCGGACCAGCAGGAGGCCGCCGTTTTCGGCGACTTCCCGTCCGCCTTCATGGCGCTGGTCGGCCCGGACGGCGAGGTCGAGCACTACGACGGGGCGGCTGCGCGTCATCGATGCCGACGGCAACCGGCTTGCCGGCGACGTCGACCCCCGCCCCTACTGGAACTACCTCGGCGAGGCCGTCGAGCCCTGGTCGTACCTGAAGTCGGCGTACTGGACCGGCCTCGGCTACCCCGACGGGGTGTACCGGGTCGGCCCACTGGCCCGGATCAACGTCGCGGACCGGATGGGAACCCCGCTGGCCGACCAGGCGCTGGCCGCGTTCCGCGCGCGGCTGGGCCGGGTGCCGTCCAGCTCCTTCCACTACCACCAAGCTCGGCTGATCGACATCCTGCACCGCCTGGAGAAACTGGAGGCGCTGCTGCGCGGCCCCGACATCCTGTCGCCACTGGTGCGCGCCCACGCCGGCATCAACGCCAACGAGGGGGTGGGCGTGGCCGAGGCGCCGCGCGGCACCCTGATTCACCACTACCGGGTCGATGAAAACGGGCTGGTGCAGTGGGTGAACCTGCTCCTTGCCACCGGCCACAACAACCTGGCCAGGAACAAGGCCGTGCTGCAGGTCGCCCGGCACTACGTCCGCGGTGTCCGGCTCGCCGAGCCGATGCTCAACCGGGTCGAGGCCGTCATCCGCTGCTACGACCCGTGCCTGTCCTGCTCGACCCATGCCATCGGACAGATGCCGCTGCGGATCCAGCTCGTCGGCCCGGCCGGCGCCGTCCTCGACGAGCTGCGCCGGTGACAGGCGCGGTTCTCGTCATCGGCTTCGGCAACCCGCTGCGCGGCGATGACGCGCCGGCCGGCAGGCGATCACGCTGCTGGCGAGTGACCCACGGTTGGCCGGCGCGCAGCTGGTCACCCGCCACCAGCTCACTCCGGAATTGGCCGCCTATCTGGCCAGAGCCCGGCTGGTCGTCTTGATCGACGCCGCCGCCGAGGGCCGCGGTGAGCCCGGTACGGTGTCGGTCCACCGGGTCGAACCTGGTGGCCAGCCGCCGGGTTGGTCGCATCATTTGGATCCCGGCATCCTGGTCGGCTTGGCGGCAGCGCTGTACGGCGCAACGTCCCCGGCTTTCCAGGTCACCGTCTCCGGTGCCTTCTTCGGCTACGCCGACCGGTTGTCGCCCGCGGTCCGACGGGCATTACCTGAGATCGTCGACATCGTGGGGTCCCTCCTGACCTCGGCATCGCGGCGGCATCCCTGGCCACGTCCCTGCCGGTGACGGCCCATGGCGATGTCCATGTCTGCCCGCCGTAACGCGCTGGGGCGTCGTTGACCCGTCCCCGGTCATCGCGACCACGTGGCGCTGTGCCCGCAGCGCGTCGGCGACCCGCTGCTTCACTTCGGGGGAGCTCCGCGCGAAGATCAGCTCCTGGCCGCCGCGCAGCAGTTCGTCCAGCTCGGTGTGGCAGCGCGCGAGGGTGTCGGCGACCTCGGGGCGGGGAGGGTCGGCCATGGCGACCGCGGTGCTCGACGCGCTCACCGGAACCCACACCACCCTCGCCGGGAAGGCCCTGCTCAACCTGTCCGAGCGACCCGACCTGCCCCGCCCGCTGCTGGAACGCATCAGCAGCACCATCGACCGCGACAACCACCCCGGCATCGACGGCGGCTGGGTCACCGCGGCGGTGCTCGGGATCCGCAACATCGGCCTGGAGGAGGACGGGCCATGCAGGAAAACACCTTCATAGGCTTGTGGCTGGCATGCGGCGTCGCGACGATCATCGCCGCGGTGCTGGCCAGCCGGAGCAGGCGAGCGCGGTACATCGGACGCGCCGCGGTGGGCGTGCTCTTCATCGTCGGCGGCGCACTGCCGCGTCGCGTGCGTTGACGACCAGGACCCCGCACCGCACTGCCCGGCGGGCTGGTCTCACCGTCGGGCCGGGGATGCTTGTTGCGCGCCGCGTCAACGTCGATGCCGAGGAAGGTCAACCCGGCAGCCGTGTCGGCGCAGGGCCGGGTCGGTCTCGCCGATTCCGCCGGTGAACCCGAGCGTCGATGCCGTTCATCGCGGCGGCCGTCGTCTCGATGCCTGCTCTGAGACGGTGCCCGCAGACGTCGAGTGCCAGCGCCGCCGCCACCGGCCGGGCAGCGCGTCGGTGGCGGCCGTGTCGGGAAGCGTGGCGTGGAAGCTGGTGTCGAAACACGCCACGTGCGGCTCGGCGCAACAGGTTGTCGATCAGGTAGATCTGGCAGGCGGAGGGCCAATTCGCCGCCCGCCTGGAGGCGTCGACGTGGTCACTTCGTGGGTCTCGAGCTCGCTCGGCCGCGGTCGCCACACGATCGATCCCCAGGAATGCGTCACCGGTCTCGTCGATCGGGTAGATCCAATGTGCGGGACACCGTCGCGACGGCCGACGGCTGTGCCCAGCGCAGGTCGGCCAGCAACCCGATGAGCAAGCGGTACCAAGGCCCACCGACGGCAGGGCCTTCGGCACTGCAGGGACGCCAGCGGCCACGCATACGTTCGGCTGTGGGGGAGGTACAGCCGAAGGAGATGCCGCGTGACTGTCACCAACGAAGAGAAGTCGAACGTCAGCAAGGAAGCCGCTCGTGTGCGGGGCCAGGCTCTCGTCGCCAAGGTCAAGGAGCTGATTCACGAGGGAAACGTCCGCCGGATCATCGTCAAGAACGACGAGGGACACACCGTTCTGGAGATCCCGGTCACCGCGGGCGTCGTGGCGCTGATCGCCGCGCCGGTCGTGACCGCCATTGGGGCGATCGCCGCATTGGCGAACGAATGGACGATCGAGGTCGAGCGCCGCGAAGTCATCGAGCCCGCAGTGGCCGCTGCCACCGGCGCGCCCGAAGAGGCCGCCGGCGGCACTGAGCGATGATGTCCTCCACCCGAGCCGTAACGCGGCAGCGGATGAGCTTGCTCGAGCAGATCCTGATAGGTCTCTGGACTCATCGGCGCCATCGGGTTGCTGACCGGTGGCATCGATCTCGGTGATGCTGCGGCCCATGGGCCCTTCGCATCACCATCGTTCGGTCGAGTCGCGCTCGGGCTGATCAACAGCGGGCTGCCGACGGAGGTCGGTCATGGCGGCCCTGCGCCACCATCCCTGGGCACCGGCGGACACATTGCGATCGGCGGGGCAATCGTCGGATGGATCGTGGTACAGGTCGGCTACATCGGCTGGGTCATGGCCGCAGGTCACCTGGTTCGCCTATAGCGTGGTCATCCTGGTGCTGGCCGTTGCCCGTTACCGAGCCCGGCGCGCTGCACAGAACCTGGCCGAGCCGGGACCGCGACCAGCACGAGAACGGTTTCGGCTCACTTCCCGCTTCGAGCTCACCGGCCGCAGGCTTGTCCTACCCGGACGCAGGAGGCGCCGATGTCCGCGACGACCGAGTCCGCTCCCCGGTCGCCGCCGTGCTTCGGCAGGCGATCGTTGGCCGTGGCGATCGGTGGCGTCGCGGCCTCGGCCTACGCCGGAGCCGCCGGGCTGGCACTGGCACGGATCCGCACCTGCGGCAGGCCGGCTTCCTGGATCCCCTCTACCTCGATCGGCGTCCTCACGGTGGTGGCGGGACGACGTTGGCTTCGCCCGCGTCCGGGACGCGGCACATGACGTTTTCGAACTGAACCGGGACCGGTCCCGCAGCTGTGCGGCGCGCTCGACCGGCTGCTGTCGTTGGTCGCCAATCGCGATCCCGATCGGTTCCTCGCCCGCACACTGGCGGCGATGCCGCGGGTCGATCGCGACATCCTCGGCGCCCGACGTGCGAACGCGTACCTCGACGCCGTCCGTGAGTGCTCCGGACGAACGGGTGCAGTCTTCGACTGACTCACGCCGGTCCTCGGACGGCGCCGGAGCGAGTCGCGGCGATGTCGTCGTACTCGTAGCGCAGGTTGTCGACGACGCCGACCACGCCGAGCTGCGCTTGGACCAGGCGGACGGCGGTCTCGGCGTCGCTGCGCCGGGGCAGGGTGCCGGTGAGGGTCACCACGCCGTCGATGACCTCGACCTGCACCGCGTCGCCGTCGATCCACAGCGAGGCGCGGAGCACGTCGTTGGTGATTTCGTCGGCGAGCTGTTCGTCGCTGCGCAGGTAGACGGTGAGCAGGTCGCGGCGGCTGAGCACGCCGACGAGCCGGCCGTCGTCGTCGACCACGAAGAGCCGGCGGACGCCAGCAGCGACCAGCTTGCGGGCGGCGTCCTGCACCTTGTCGGTGGCGGCGACAGTGATCAGCTCGTGATGCATGACGTCGGCGGCGGTGAGTCCGGCGGCCTGCCGCCACCGGCGCCGGCGAGCGGGGCTGACCAGCGGCATGGGGTCGGTGCCGCCCTCGAACTCCTCCTTGCTGACCAGGTCGGCCTCGGATACGACGCCGACCGGCGCGCCGTCGCCATCAACGACAGGTACGGCGCTGATGCGGTGTCCAACCAGCAGCTCGACGATCTCCTTGAACGGCGTCTGCGGCCGGATGCTGATCACGTTCTCGGTCATGACCGACGCCACGGTGAGACTGCGCATGACTGCCTCCTCCTCGTCCGGGTTCGTTCCCATGGCACCGCTGCAGGGGCTGGTCAGCGCAGGGACTGGCGGGCCGACGCGGTGCGCCGAAGGTCCTTTCTCCAAGGGGCCGTCGGTCACCCGGGCGCGCGGTTGCGCGAATGGCAGCAGCGCGCCGGGACCTTTGGCCGTGCCCGGCGGCGCCAGTCGACCCTCGTCGGCGGCCCGCCGCTGCGCCGAGGCTGGTTGACGTGACGACCACCGACCAGATGACCCCGCTTCGTGGCCTCACCGAGGAGGAGGCGGCCAGCCGGCTCGTCGATATCGGCCCGAACACGATTCCGGAGCCACCCCGCCGGGGGGTGTCCGGCCGCGTGCTCGACCAGCTGCGCGATCCGATGATCATGCTGCTGCTGGCCGCCGCAGTGCTGGCGGTGTCCTTGCGAGATCTCACCGACACCGCGGTGATAGCGGTGGTCGTGGTGCTCAACACCGCGGTCGGTGTGCTGCAGGAGCTGCGGGCCGAGCGGGCACTGGCCACGCTGCGGCGGCTGTCCGCGCCGACCGCGCGGTTGTTGCGGGACGGCCGCCGGGACATCAGGCCGGCGGCCGAGGTGGTGCCGGGCGACGTGGTGTTCGTGGAGGCCGGTGACATCGTGCCGGCCGACGGCCGGCTGCTGAAGGCGCACCGGCTGCAGGTTGACGAGGCCGCGCTGACGGGCGAGTCGGTGCCGGTGGACAAGGAGACGGACAAGGACCCGGATGTGGCCGCGGCGGCGCCGGAGTTGGCCTGTGTGTCGGCCGGCACGGTGGTCACCCGCGGTCGTGGCACGGTGCTGGTGACCCGCACCGGGCTGGATAGTGGCCTCGGTCGCATCGCGGCCCTGCTCGGCGAGCAGCGGCCGCGGCCGACGCCGTTGCAGCGGCGGCTGGCGTCGCTGGGTTGGGTGCTGGCGGCCGTCGCGCTGTCACTCTCCGCGGTGGTGATGGCGTCCGGGCTGCTCCGCGGGCGGCCGGTGCCCGAGATGGTGCTGACCGGGGTGAGCCTGGCCGTGGCGGCGGTGCCGGAGTCGCTGCCGGCCGTGGTCACCCTGGCGCTGGCGCTGGGCGCGCATCGGATGGCCCGGCGGGCCGCCGTGGTGCGCCGGCTGCCCGCGGTGGAGACGCTGGGCTCGGTCACCGTGGTCGCCGCGGACAAGACCGGCACGCTCACCGAGGGCCGGATGAGCATGGAACGCGCCTGGACGCCGGCCGACGGGCACGTCACCTTCACCGGCACCGGGTACGAGCCGTTCGGCGCGGTGCGGCCGGAAGCTGGCCCGACCGTGCTGCGGCTGCTGCGCGATGCGGTGCTGTGCAACGACGCCGACCTGCGGCCGCCGGATGCCGATCATCCGGGCTGGTGGCCGGTCGGCGACCCGACCGAGGCGGCGCTGGTGGTGGCCGCGGCCAAGGCCGGCATCGACGCCGAGGCCCAGCGACAGGCGTTCCCGCGGTGTGCCGAGGTGCCCTTCGACAGCGCCACAAGGCGGATGACAACGGTGCACCGCGGCCCGGCCTCGGCCGAGTTCCTGGTGGTCTGCAAGGGGGCGCCCGAGGTGCTGCTGGGCACCCCCGGCCTGCTGGCACCGGGACCGGAGGTGGACCTGGCCCGCGCGGTGGCGGCCAGCCTCGCGACGCAGGGCCACCGGGTGCTCGCCGTCGCGGACGCCCTGACCGCCAGCCCGGCGGGCGGCTTGGTCGACGGCTGCCCCGACCTGGCCGCCGGAGAACGGCGGCTGCGCCTGGCCGGACTCGTCGCCATCTCCGACCCGCCGCGCGGCGACGCCGGCACCGTGGTGTCCGCGTTCCGGGACGCCGGGATACGGCTACTGATGATCACCGGCGACCACCCGCACACCGCGCGGACACTGGCCGCCCGGGTGGGCATCGACGGCGCGGACGACGGCGCGGACACCGGCGCGGACACCGACGTGGTCACCGGCGCCGAGCTGGACGCCGGCCTGCTGCCGGCGCGGGCCGAGGCGGCGCGGGTGTACGCCAGGATCCGGCCGGAGCAGAAGCTGGACATCGTCAGCGCCTGGCAGGACCGCGGCCACGTGGTGGCCATGACCGGCGACGGGGTGAACGACGCGCCGGCGCTGCGGCGGGCCGACATTGGCGTCGCAATGGGCCGGGACGGCACCGACGTCGCCCGCGAGGCCGCCGACCTGGTGCTCACCGACGACAACCTGCGCACCATGATCGCCGCCATCGAGGAGGGCCGGCGGATCTACGCCAACGTGCGCACGTTCCTGCGGTACGCCCTCTCCGGCGGCGTGGCCGAGGTGGTGGTGATGCTGTTCGGGCCGCTGTTCGGCCTGACGGTGCCGCTGCTGCCGGCGCAGATCCTCTGGGTGAACATGCTCACCCACGGGCTGCCCGGGGTGGCCCTCGGCGCCGAGCCGGCCGACCCGTCGATCATGCGGGCGGCGCCCCGCTCGCCGCGGGAGTTCGTGCTCGGCGGCGGCCTGTGGCGCCGCATCGCATGGACCGGGGCGCTGATCGCGCTGGTCACGATCGGCGTGGGCTGGTGGTCCTACCGCTCCAGCGGCGCCTGGCAGACGGCGACCTTCCTCACCCTCGGCCTGGCCCAGCTCGGCGTGGCCCTGGCCCTGCGCCGCCGTGGCAACCCCGACGACGGCACCCACCGCTGGCGGCCACGGTTCCTCGACGTCGCCGTCACCGGAGCCGTGCTGCTGCAGCTCGCCGCCGTATACCTGGCGCCGGTCCAGGCACTGCTCGGCACCCAAGCCCTCGGCCTTCGGGAACTCGCCGTGGCCACCCTGGCCGCGCTGGCGCCCGGCATCGTCGTTGCCATGACGAGGTTGCCGCACCGCCGCACCGCCGCACTACTGACCTAATTGTGTGGCAAGTGCTCGTCGGGTGCTGCCAACGCAGCGGGAGGATCTACGTCGCCTCGGCCCATTCGTCGGCCGCCGGGCTGACCGAAGCCACAACCGGAATGGACGACCTGGCCGGTAGTGCAACGCAGTTGGCTGGTTCACCGGGGGGAGTGGGATTCGCC
>DASXTS010000494.1:0-4051 GCA_036505275.1 Pseudonocardiaceae bacterium | reverse complement strand
CCGGCACCGTCCTCGCCGCCGGCTCCGGGGTGACCGAGTTCGCCGAGGGCGACCGCGTCGCCTGGATCGGAGTGCTCGGCACCTACGCCGGCCTGGCGGTGACGCCGGCCGCCGCCGCGGTGCCGCTGCCCGACGGGCTGGACGACCGGCTTGCCGCGGCCAGCCTGCTGCAGGGCATGACCGCGCACTACCTGACCACCGCCAGCTATCCGGTCCGCGAGGGTGACACGGTGCTCGTGCACGCCGCGGCCGGCGGCACCGGCCTGCTGATCACCCAGCTGGCGAAGGCCCGTGGCGGCCGGGTGATCGGCACGGTGTCCACCCAGGCCAAGGAGGAACAGGCCCGCGCCGCCGGCGCCGACGAGGTCATCCGCTACACCGAGGTGGACGACCTCGCCGCTAAGGTCCGCGAGCTGACCGGCGGCGACGGCGTAGCCGTGGTGTACGACGGCGTCGGCCGCGACACCTTCGACGCCAGCCTCGCCTCGCTGCGGCGGCGCGGCACCGTCGTCGTGTTCGGTGCCTCCAGCGGCCCGGTGCCCCCGGTTGATCTGCAGCGGCTGAACGCCGCCGGCTCGGTCTTCGTCACCCGGCCCAAGCTCACCGACCACGTCGCCACCCGCGACGAGCTGTGCTGGCGCGCCGCCGAGGTGCTGTCCATGGTCCGCGACGGCACCCTGAAGATCGTCATTGGCGGCGAGTACTCGCTGGCCGACGCCCGCCGTGCGCACGAGGAACTGCAGTCCCGCCGCACCACCGGCAAGCTGCTCATCCTGCCCTGACCGGACCCACGACGGACACCGGGGCACCGCCTGCACCCGTCACCGCCCGCTTCAGAGCAGCGGCGGTAGACCCAGCACGGCGTCCACGGCGATCGCCACGACCAGCGCCGTGAGGTAGGAGTTGGACAGGTGGAACAACCGCATGGGGCGGGCCGGCTCGCCGCGCCGGACGGCGCGGTGCAGCCGGTGGGCCATCGCGATGAACCAGCCGCCGGCGGCCAGCGCGGCCAGGCCGTAGACCCATGAGGTGGCCGGCACGAGGAGCAGCGACCAGGCCACCATGATCCACGAGTAGACCACGATCTGGCGCGATACCCGCTCCGGCGGGGCGACGACGGGCAGCATGGGGACGCCGGCCGCGGCATAGTCGTCGCGGAAGCGCATCGCGAGGGACCAGAAGTGCGGCGGGGTCCAGAAGAAGATCACGCCGAACATGACCAGCGCGGGCCAGCCGACAGACCCGGTGACCGCGGTCCAGCCGATGACCACGGGCATGCAGCCGGCGGCTCCGCCCCAGACGATGTTCTGCGAGGTCCGCCGCTTCAGCACGAGGGTGTAGACCAGCACGTAGAACGCGATGGTGGCCAGCGCCAGCACGGCGGCCAGCAGGTTGGTGGTGGCCCAGAGCCAACAGAACGACGCCACGCCCAGGGCGAGTCCGAAACCCAGTGCGGCGCGCATCGGCACCTGGTGACGGACCAGCGGCCGGCGCCTGGTGCGTTTCATCACAGCGTCGATGTCGGCGTCCAGCACGCAGTTGAGGGTGTTCGCGCTGCCGGCCGCCATCGAGCCGCCGACCAGGGTGGCCAGCACCAGCCACGGGTCGGGCAGCGCCGGCCCGTAGTCACCGAGCCCGGATGATTGGAGCCCGGATGATTGGAGCGTGGTGCGGTACGCCAGCAGCATGGCCGGCACCGTGGTCACCAGCAGCAGTTCGATCACTCGCGGCTTGGTCAGCGCCAGGTAGGCGCCCAGCACACCGCCGCGCCGTGCACCGCGCGCCCGGGCGGCCCCGGTACGGGCACCGACCGGCGTACTCACCACGCCCGCTCCTGGCTCGGAGGGGTGTAGTGGAACACCGTCACGGGTACACCTGTTCTTCGAAGTGGCAGGACTTCCGGCGATGGTAGTCGCGCTCGCCGGCCAGCCCGCCACTAGGGTTGAGTCGAGATCACCGCGGCGCTGCGCCCTAATCGACACCGACAATGCCGGCGAGAATGCCAGCATCGAGCCCACCGTGAGGAGCCGCCAGCCGTGGCCAGCACCGCCAACCTTCCCCCCGAGCTAGCCAGCCGCACCGTCGCCAACTACCCCGACGACTGGACCGACCTGGACCGCCGCGCCGTCGACACCATCCGCGTGCTGGCCGCCGAGGCGGTGCAGAACGTCGGCAACGGCCACCCCGGCACCGCAATGAGCCTGGCCCCAACCGCGTACGCCCTGTTCCAGCGGGTCATGCGGCACGACCCGCTGGACCCGAGCTGGGCCGGCCGCGACCGGTTCGTGCTCTCCGCCGGCCACTCCAGCCTCACCCTGTACCTGCAGTTGTTCCTGAGTGGGTACGGGCTCGAGCTGTCCGACATCAAGGCGCTGCGGACCTGGGGCTCCAAGACCCCGGGCCACCCGGAGCACGGGCTCACCGCCGGGGTGGAGATCACCACGGGGCCGCTCGGCCAGGGCATCGCGGCCTCCGTCGGCATGGCGATGGCGGCCCGCCGGGAACGCGGCCTGTTCGACCCGGACGCCGAGCCGGGGGCGAGCCCGTTCGACCATCACATCTTCGTGATCGCCTCGGACGGTGACATCGAGGAAGGGGTCAGCCACGAGGCCTGCTCGCTGGCCGGCCACCAGCGGCTCGGCAACCTCATCGTGATCTACGACGACAACGACATCTCGATCGAGGACGACACCGCGATCGCGCTGTCCGAGGACGTGGCCGCGAGGTACCAGGCGTACGGCTGGCACGTGCAGACCGTGGACTCCGGCGAGGATGTGGTGGCCATCCTGGCCGCGTTGGACGCCGCGAAGGCCGAGACCGAGCGGCCCAGCTTCATCGTGCTGCGCACGGTCATCGGCTACCCGGCGCCGACCAAGATGAACACCGGCAAGGCGCACGGCTCGGCCCTCGGCGCCGACGAGGTGGCCAAGGTCAAGGAGATCCTCGGCTTCGACCCGCACACCTCGTTCCCGGTCGAGCAGGAGGTGCTGGATCACGCCCGCGAGGTGATCGAGCGCGCCGAGCGGGCCCGCGCCGAGTGGCTGCAGGTGTTCGACGCGTGGGCGCAGGGCAACGCGGAGCGGCACGCGCTGTACCAGCGGCTGACCCGCCGTGAGCTGCCGGCGGGGTGGACCGACCGGCTGCCGACGTTCGAGCCGAGCGAGAAGGGCATGGCGACCCGGAAGGCCTCCGGCGAGGTGCTCGCCGCGATCGCCGAGGTGCTGCCGGAGCTCTGGGGCGGCTCGGCCGACCTGGCGGAGAGCAACCTCACCACGATCCCCGGCGCGGAGTCGTTCGGCCCGGAGGGCATCGATACCAAGGAGTGGGGCAAGACCAACCCGTACGGCCGGATCCTGCACTTCGGGGTGCGCGAGCACGCCATGGCCGCCGCCCTCAACGGCATCGTGCTGCACGGCCCGACCCGGCCGTACGGCGGCACGTTCCTGGTGTTCAGCGACTACATGCGCCCGGCGGTGCGGCTCGCCGCGCTGATGGGACTGCCGGTCACCTACGTCTGGACGCACGACTCGATCGGCCTCGGCGAGGACGGCCCGACCCACCAGCCGATCGAGCACCTGGCGGCGCTGCGGGCCATCCCCGGACTGGACGTCGTACGGCCCGGTGACGCGAACGAGACCGCTGCCGCGTGGGCCGCGATCCTCGAGCACACCGACCGCCCGGCCGGCCTGGCGCTGACCCGGCAGAACGTGCCGACGTACCCGCGTGGCACCGACGGCTTCGCGACCACGGAGAACGTGAAGAAGGGCGGCTACACGCTGCTCGACACCAACGGCACGCCGGATGTGGTCCTGATCGGCACCGGTTCGGAGCTGCAGCTGGCCGTCGAGGCGCGCAAGACGCTGGCCGACGAGGGTATCCAGGCCCGGGTCGTGTCGATGGTCTCCCGCGAGTGGTTCGACGAGCAGGACGATGCGTACCGCGACTCGGTCATCCCGCCGCAGGTCCGGGCCCGGGTCTCGGTCGAGGCCGGGATCTCCCTCGGCTGGCGCGAGATCGTCGGCGACGCCGGTCGCAGCGTGAGCCTGGAACA
>DASXTS010000493.1:0-2299 GCA_036505275.1 Pseudonocardiaceae bacterium | reverse complement strand
CAGCGAACTGTCCCTGGCCGTCGCCGCGTACGAGGAGCTCACCGCTGAGGGCGTCCGCTGTCGGGTGGTCAGCCTGCCGTCCTGGGAGCTGTTCGCGCACCAGTCGAAGGAGTATCAGGAGACCGTGCTGCCACCCGCGGTGACCGCCCGGGTGGCCATCGAGCAGGCCTCGGCGTTCGGGTGGGAGCGATACGTGGGTACCGAGGGCGCGATCGTGGCCATGTCCACGTTCGGCGAGTCGGCGCCGCTGAAAGCGCTGCAAACCCACTTCGGCTTCACCCCGGAGGCCGTGGCCCAGACCGCCCGGGACCAGATCGCCCGGCACCGGACAACCGACACCCCAGTGAGTGCACCGGACCATTAGCGAAAGCCGGCACAGCTGGCACCACGGGCGGGAGTCACTGGGCTCGCCAAGTCAGGACCTGAGACCCATCCGCCGGACACCACCTCGAACAACACTGGTAATGAGCGAGAGGCGCGGGCGGCATCAGGGAGGCCGAGGTGGCCGAGGCCGAGGACGAGCGCCGCCGGCCTCTCGATGGAACCAGCAGGGGATGGTGAGCCCGATGACCACCGCCGTCAGTCGCAGCACTCCGCCGCAGCGGCTGATCAACCTGATGAATCCGCTGGTGCGTGCCATCCTGCGCTCGCCGCTGCATGCCGCCGCGGACAACGCCCTGCTCATCCTCCACCTCACCGGCCGCAGAACCGGCCGCCGGTACGACATCCCGGTCGGCTACGTCGAGCTTGACGGGCGATTCATCGTCGTCACGCAGCACACCTGGCGGTCCAATCTCCGCGGTGGCGCCGATGTCGAGGTCACCTACGCGGGACGCCGCCGGCCGATGCACGCCGACCTCGACGAAGAGCCCGCCTCGGTGGCCGCCACCCTGCACGCGGTCATCGAGCGGATCGGATGGCGGGCCGCTCGACGCCAGATCGGCCTGACGATCAATGTCGGCCGCACTCCCACGTCCGCCGAGCTGGAGCAGGCCGTCCGCGAGTATCACCTGGCAACCGTCACGCTCGCCGCCCAGTAGGGTTTGCTGCTTCCTCGTGACCGCACCACATCGGTGATGTCGATCAGGCCAAGCGTCGGCCAAGGTCACCTCGGCTAGGCCGGCGTTCAGCCGCGTGGGCATGGTGGCCGGCAGGCCATAGGTGGGACACCACGACCACCTGCCCTCCACCCCACGGAGCAGCCGATGGCCGAACCACGTCGCGGACGACGGACGGTACTTTGTTCGCCGCGACCGGACCCGACAGTCGCAAACCCGACGACCGTGACGACCATTCACGGACATCGAATCGATGTGAGTAGACCACTCGACACCGAATGTCGTCAATGGAGCATCGGCGCGTCAGCGGATCCGGGCGCCACGTCGACGCGGGCGGTAGAGGGATGGCGGGCCAGCCACCTCGCCGGCTTCACAGGACTCGAGACAGCGTCCTGAGAGGACTGGACGGGGACTAGACGGCGGACGCCCTGGGCCGCCCGCACGCGACGACCGCGTTCTCAGGCGAGCATCGCCGGGGTCTCGACGCGGCCGTCATCGTCGCCGCTCAAGCGGTCCTGCTGCGGCGAAGGCTGGCGCTTGCGTGGCAGGAACGCGATCGGGATGAACGTCGCCAACACCAGCACGAAGCCGACCCAGAACGTCGTGGCGAACGAGTCGGCCACGAACTCCAGGCCGCGCTGGATGATCGCCGGCGGAACCGGCAGCTGTGCGCCGTGCTGGCTGGCGATCGCCGCGCCCGCCTCGGTGATCGGCTCGCCGGTGCGTGGGTTGTTCAGGCCCGGGATGGGGGCGGATCCGTTGAGCTGGCTGGTGAGAATCACCGACATGGTGGCGGAGCCGATCGACCCACCGATCTGCTGGAGGATGTTCACCAGGGTGGAGCCGCGCGCCACGTCGTGGCTGGCCAGGGTTCGCAACGCCGACGTCATGATCGGCATCATGGTGCCGCCCATGCCGAGGCCCATCACGAACAGCGAACCGCACAGCAGCAAGTACGACGTGTCCGTGCCGACCTGGGTGAACGTGAAGAACCCGGCGGCGATCAGCGCCATCGCGAACGGCACCGTTCGGCCAACCGGAATCCTGTCGGCCAGAGTGCCGGCGATCGGCATGGTGACCATCGCGCCGATGCCCTGTGGCGCCATCAGCAGACCGGCGTGCAGGGTGGACTCGCCGCGGACCTGCAGGAAGTAGCTCGGAAACAGCAGGCCGGCGCCCATGAAAGCGATGATGAACACGAACAGCGAGATCGACGCGATGGTCAGGTTGCGGTTGCGGAA
>DASXTS010000492.1:0-3201 GCA_036505275.1 Pseudonocardiaceae bacterium | reverse complement strand
CCGGTCTCTTCATCATCAGGCCCACCCGTTTGCACAGGCAGACGAGCTGGTCGTGCTGGTTGTAGCCGCGGTGCTCGAACCACACGATCCCGGAGTCGGTCCTACTCTTGGACTCGCGCTTGTCCAGGATCGTGGTCTCGGCGCGCAGCGTGTCGCCGTGGAACACCGGGAGCGGGAACTCGATCCTGTCGTAGCCCAGGTTGCCCAGCGTGGTGCCCATGGTCAGCTCGGGAACGTGGAACGCACCGATCAGAGCGACGGTGAACAGGCTGTTCACCAGCCGCTGGCCGTGGATGGTCTTCTTGGAGAACTCCTCGTCCAGGTGCAACGGCTGCAGGTTCATGGTCAGCGAGGTGAACAGGATGTTGTCCATCTCGGTGACCGTCCTGGTGAACGGATGCCGGTACAGCCGGCCGACCTCGAAGTCCTCGTAGTAGAGGCCGTGCATGGTCATCGCCTCAGTCCTTCCGCAGGCACGCGCTCGCGCAGCCACTGCACGGCCTTGTCGTAGTGCGCCTTGTCGACGTGCAGCCCGCGGTAGCGCAGGGCGCCCTCGCCGCGCTCGGCCGCCTCGGCGTAGGCGTCGGCCAGGCCCTGGTAGAAGGCGATCTCCTCGGCGCCAGGCGAGAAGGCGTCGTTGACCACCGGCACGTGGCTGGGGTGGATGACGATCATCCCGCGGAACCCGAGCCGGCGGCCGCGGCGGGCGAAGTCGGCCAGGCCGTCCAGGTCGCCGAGGTTCTCCCAGAGACCGGTCAGCGCGTGGATGCCCGCCTCGCGGCAGGCCAGCAGCACCCGGCTGCGCAGGTACAGCGTCTCGGTGCCCTCGGCCGTCCACTCGAAGCCCACCTCGCGGGCGATGTCCGCGTGCTCGGCGGTCGGGCCGATCATGGCTCCGACCCGCGGCGAGGACAGCGCGATCTCGCGGCAGTTCTGGATCGCCTTGACCGTCTCGACGGGCACGATGTAGCGCAGCCCGGCGACGCCGTTGCGCTGCTCGAAATGGTCGAGCAGCGCGTCGTAGCGCAGCACGTCGGTGGCCTGCTCGATCTTGGGCGCGAACACGCCGGTGAGCCCGGGCACGACCGTGGCCTCCAGGTCGGCCCCGGTCAGCCGGGTTGCCAGCGCATTGGGCCGGACGAAGAGCCCAAGGTCCGGGTGTTGCCCGCGTAGCTGCCGGATCGACTCGGCGACCGCGGCCCTGGCGCCGGCCTTCTCGGCGGCGGGCACCGAGTCCTCGAGGTCGAGCACCACCGCGTCGGCGCCGGACCCGGCGGCCTTGCTCGCCCAGGACGGCTTGTGCCCCGGCACGAACAGCAGCGAGCGGTACGGCTGCATCAGTAGCTCCTGGGCAGCCCGAGCACGTGCTCGGCGACGTAGTTGAGCACCATCTCCTGGCTGATCGGCGCGATCCGCATCAGCCGGGCCTCCCGGAAGTACCGCTCGATGTGGAACTCCTTGCTGTAGCCGTACCCGCCGTGCGTGCTCAGCGCGGCGTCGGCCGCGAAGAAGCCGGCCTCGGCTGCGAGGTACTTCGCGGCGTTGGCCTCGCGGGCGCACGGGACGTCGTTGTCGATCATCCAGGCGGCCTTCTGGCACATCGTGTCCGCGGCGTCAAGCTTGATCAGCGCCTCGGCCAGCGGGAAGGCGATGCCCTGGTTCTTGCCGATCGGCCGGCCGAACACCACCCGCTCCTTGGCGTAGGCGGTGGCCCGGCGAAGCGCCGCCCGGCCGATGCCGATCGCGGCGTTGGCCGAGATCACCCGCTCGGCGTTGAGCCCGGACAGGATCGTCCTGAAACCCTGCCCGACCTCGCCGATCACGTCCTCGTCCGGCACGAACAGCTCGTCGATGAACAGCTCGTTGGTGTCGATGGCGTTGCGGCCCATCTTCGGGATCGGCCGGATGGTCACCCGGTCCCGGTCCATCGGGGCGAAGAACAGCGTCATCCCCGCGGTCTTGCGCGGTGACTCGGAGCGCGGCGCGGTGCGGCACAGGATCATCAGCCGCTCGGCCTCCAGCGCCTTGGTGATCCAGACCTTCTTGCCGCTGATCGACCAGCCGCCGTCGACCCTGCTGGCGAAGGTGGAGATGTTCGTGGTGTCGGTGCCGGCGTCCGGCTCGGTGACCGCGAAGGACACGTGCAGGTCCCCGCTGACAAGCCGGGGCAGGAACCGCCGCTTCAGGTCCTCGCTGCCGTGCCGGATGATCGGCTCGAAGCCGAAGATGCCGATGTGCACCGCGCTACAGCCGTTCATGCCGGCGCCGGACGCGGCGATCTCCTGCTCGACGATCGCCGCCTCGGTCACGCCGAGGCCGCCGCCGCCGTACTCCTCAGGAACCGTGAGCCCGAGCCAGCCGCCGCCGACGATTGCCTGGTAGAAGTCCCACGGGAACTGCTTGTCGTTGTCGTGGCGCATCCAGTAGTCGTCGTCGAAGTCGCTGCAGACCTTGCGGACGGCCTGGCGGATCTCCTCGTGCAGGGTGTCTGCGGTGAAGTCCATTCTGTGGTCCTTCCCAGGTGCGGCTCAGCGGCCCGCGGCCGGGGCCAACGTGCGGTCGTAGGTCAGCCCGGTGACGCCCTCGTCGCGCAGCACCGACTTGCGCACCTTCTGCGACGGCGTCTTCGGCAGCTCGTCGACGAACCGCAGGAACCGCGGGATGGCGAATGCCGGGATGCGCCCCTCGCACCAGCGCCAGATCTCCTCGCCGTCGACCGGGCGGGACGCCACCACGACGGCCATCACCTCGTCCTCGCCGGCCTCGACCTCGGCGGCGACGGCCACCACAGCGCACTCCACGACCGCGTCGTGTGCCAGGATCGCCTGCTCCACCTCGTAGGAGCTGATGTTCTCGCCGCGCCGGCGCAGCGCGTCCTTGTACCGGTCGACGAAGTAGAACCAGCCGTCGGCGTCGCGGCGCAGCGCGTCGCCGGTGTGGAACCAGAGGTTGCGCCACGCCTCGACGGTCTTCTCCGGCATGCCGTAGTAGCCCATGCTGGCGGTCCACGGGTGCTTCGGGCGCACCACCAGCTCGCCGACCTCACCGACGGCGACCTCCTCGTCGGTCTCCGGGTCGACCAGCCGGATGTCGAACCAGTCCGACGCCCGCAGCCCGGCCGCGCCGTCCGGCCGCGGCTCGCCGTAGGGCGACAGGATCGGCGCCGAGGTCTCGGTCAGGCCGAACACCTCGACGAACGCC
>DASXTS010000491.1:0-5002 GCA_036505275.1 Pseudonocardiaceae bacterium | reverse complement strand
GCCATAGACGACGACGGGCTTGCTGGTGGGCGCGCTCATCTCACATCCCCATCCCGCCGTCGACCGGCAGGCCGATGCCGGTGATGAATCTCGCCGCGTCCGAGGCCAGGAACACCACGGCGTCGGCCATGTCGCCGACCTCGCCGAGCCGGCCGGCCGGGGTCTGCTCGATCACGGCCGCGACCGCCGCCTCCGGGCTGGGGAACAGGCCCAGCTCGGCCATGTCGACGGCCAGCTTCATGCCCATCTCGGTCGGCACCAGGCCCGGGTAGACGCAGTTCACCCGCACCCCGTAACCGAGCTTGCCGGACTCGAACGCGGCCACCCTTGTCAGCCGGTCGACCGCGGACTTGGTCGCCGAGTAGCCGGAGATCCCGGGGAAGGCGATGGTCGCGGCGACCGAGGCGACATTGACGATCGCACCACCGGCACCGGCCGCTCCGCCGGGACGCATGGCCCGCAGCCCGTGCTTGCAGCCCAGCGCCGTGCCGACAACGTTGACGTCCAGCATGCGCCGCAGCTCGTCGGGGTCCTGGTCGACGACCAGTGCCGAGATCTCGATCCCGGCGTTGTTCACCAGGATGTCCAGGCCGCCGAGCTCGGCGATGGTCCGCGCGACGGCGCCCTCCCAGTCGGCCTCGCTGGTGACGTCCAGCGCCACGAACCCGGCCTGCGCGCCGGAACGCTGGATGCTCGCCGCGGTCTGCTCGCCGACGTCCTTCAGCACGTCCCCGATCATGACCGCCGCGCCGGCGGCCGCGAGGGCGCTGGCCATGCCTGCGCCGAGGCCGCGGGCCCCTCCGGTGACGAGAGCCCGCCGGCCCGTCAGTTCGAACGCTGCCATCCGAACTCCTCCTGATCCACCCGCCCGTCGCGCATCTGGTGATGCGCAGCACACCGTAAGAAGGCTTCTGGACAACTGTCAAGACTTTCCTGGACACTTGTCAAGACGCTCGGCCCGGCATGCAACGCCGAGTTACGCTGGGTCCAGGCGCGCAGGGGTGCGGGCCCCGACCCCGAGGAAAGACGCGCACCGTGACCAAGGCTGCCGAGAGGATCGACCGGGTCTCGCGGTCCCAGGTCGACAAGTTCGAGGAGCGCCGCAAGACGCTCGCGGACGCGGCCATCCAGACCCTCTCCGAGCTCGGCTACGCGCGCACCAGCCTGCGCGAGATCGCCCAGAACTCCGCGTTCTCGCACGGCGTCCTGCACTACTACTTCCGGGACAAGGTGGACCTGATCACGTACTGCGTGCGGCAGTACAAGGCGCACTGCGTGCAGCGCTACGACCAGATCGTGGCCACCGCCCGCACCGGCGACGCCCTGGCCCAGGGCTTCGCCGAGGGCCTCGTGCAGACCCTGCGCGACGAGGCGCTCATGCATCGCCTCTGGTACGACCTGCGCTCCCAGTCGCTGTTCGAGGAGTCCTTCCGCGCCGACGTCCTGGAGATCGACCAGAGCCTCGAGCGGATGATCTGGCGCATCGTCAGCCGCTTCGCCGAACTCGGCGACGCCAGGCTCGTCGTGCCGTCGCCGGTGGCCTACGCCATGTTCGACGGCCTGTTCCAGCAGGCACTGCTGCACTACCTGTCCGGCTCCGGCAGCGCCCTGGCCGACCTGCGAGAGCGCGTGCTGCAACTGCTCCCACACCTGGTGTGCCCGTCGCAGTCCGGCACGACCCAGCCCGGAGCCCGGCTCGTGGCGGCTCACCAGCAGCGCGCGAGCCACTCCGCGTAGGCGGCGAACTCGAACGTCGCCACGCCGGCGCGCGATGCCCGGGCAGGGTTGGGCCGGTCACGATTCGCCGTCCCCGGAGTGGGGGTCTGACCGGCAGGACGTCGCGCGCGCCGGTCAGCCCCGACATGACCGACTATCCCACGCGCAGGTCTTCGACGATCTTGACGATTCGGCGTTGGCGGGTGTCGGCGGTTCTCGCGCCGTCGACGGCGAGGACGTGGCGCAGTTGGTTGCTGTAGGACAGTTCGTCGAATCGACGCCGGGCCTGGGGATCGGTGTCGAGGGCGGCGGCGAGGTCGGGTGGCACCGTGACGGTGCGGGGTTCGGTGTCGAGTTCGATGTCGACGTCGATGTGGTCACCGGCGGCAATTCGGGCGGCCGCGCGGTTGTCGGCGCTGACGCCGAGCATGAACCGTCCGCCCATGGCAGCGATGGTGCTGCGGTAGGTGTGGCCGTTGATCGTCACCCGAACCGGCGGGCGTTTGGTGGACCCGAGTGCGGCGACGATGTCCGGCGGCACTTGGATGCCGGTGGCGGTCTTGCCCCCGAGTTCGAGGGTGGCGTGGAACCTCATCGCGACCCGACCTCTGCCGTGGTGGCGAACAGGTGCGCGGACACGATGGACAACCAGGCCCACCCGGCGATAACGGCGATCCAGAGGCCGAGCACCGCGGCGGGGTGACCCGAGCCGGCGGAGATGCCGGCAATGCCCGCGAGGAACACGATTCCGGTGATTCGGCAGTACCAGGCCCATGGGTGCTGGCCGCGGTCGGCGAATCCGCGGGCGATCACGAAGCACGCCGCAACCAGGGCGAGGAACCCGACGGCGCCGCTGAGTACATGCAAGATGCCGTGCGAACTGACCGCGACCGGTGGCCCGGGTGGGGTGCCGATCGGGAAGCCGGCCATCGGGTCGGCGACGAACACGCCGGCGGCGACGAGTCCGGTGCCGTAGACCCCGATGAGCCGGGGACCCCAGGTACCGCCTCGGCCGCCCCGCAACGCCCGGCTCAGCCCGATCGCGGCCGCGATCGTCGCCAGTCCGGTGACGACCAGATTGGCGATCTGGATCCAGCCCAGGGTTCCGTTCGCGAGCAGGCTCAGGTCGTGGCGGCGAAGGTCGAAGCCATCCCGGGTGAGCGCCTGGGCCAGCCCGACTACGAGGTACGTCGGGCCGGCGAGAACGCCGTAACCGAGTAGCGAGCGGGTCACCGCCGTGCCCGGCTCGGCGCAGCCGCGGACGTCGACGTCGGTTGAGTCGGTAGAGGTTGCAGTGGCCATCGGTCCGTCCTTCCGCTACTCTGGTACTAGACCGTACAGTACCCGCTCGGTACCGTACCGTCTAGTACCAACTGGCAGGGAGCGACTCATGGCGCAGCGACAGCCCGCATCGACAGATCAGGGACTGCTGGTGCGGGTCGAACTAGGCCCGGCAACCGACGGCAGGAGCCGCTCGGAGCAGCGCGGCAGATCGGCGACCAGGCACACGGCGATCATTCAGGCGGCGACCACCCTGTTTCTGCGCAACGGCTACCAAGGCACCAGCATCGACGACATCGCGGCCACGGCCGCGGTGTCCAAGCAGACCGTGTACAAGAACTTCGGTGACAAGGAGCAGCTGTTCGGCGCGATCATCCTCGGGGTCACCGCGACAGCCGAGGAATTCGCCGACCTCCTGGCGAACGCGCCGGAGGACGACGACGTCGAGGCGGAACTGCGAACGATCGCCCGCCGGTATCTCGGCTCGGTGATGCGACCGCAGGTGTTGCAACTGCGCCGGCTGGTCATTGCGGAAGCCGGCCGGTTTCCCGATCTTGCCCGCACCTACTACGAACGAGCGCCGCTACGGGTGCTCAACGCGCTCGCGGCCAAACTGGGACGCCTGGCCGAGCGCGGCCTGCTGCGAATCGACGATCCGTCGACGGCCGCCGATCACTTCGCCTTCCTGATCCTGGGAAGGCCACTGGACCAGGCCATGTTCAGTGCCGAGGCCGGCAGCCTCACCGAGGCGGAACTCAACAGCGTCGCCGACAACGGTGTCCGGGTATTCCTCGCCGCGTACCGGGCGAACTGAGCGCGCCGGCGCTGGTGGCGGCCGGGTTTCGGGTTATGACGGCTCATTCCTGAGTTTGCGGCGGATCTCGTCCAGCTTGGCCGCGGCGGCCTTCTCCCGCTGCGCCTGCTGCTCTTCCAATGTATGCGCCTGCGGCGTTCCCTCGGCCAGTTCGGTGCCGCCCAGCGCCGTCGCATAGCGGCCCTCGATCCTGTCGCGCACGTAGTCCAGGCTCGGTATGCCGCGCTCGTCGTAGTCCGGCGCTGGTGGCTGGGGAGTCGCCGGCGCAACGATCTCGGCGTCGATCGGCTCCGGCGGACTCGGCTCCGGCGGACTCGGCTCCGGCGGCTCTGGGGACGAACCGGTCACAGCACACCTTTTCTTCCTCGGCAGCCATGCTGTCGCCACGGTACGCCGCGATGGCGGCGGGTTCGGCGGCGTCTGGCCGGCGTGATGGTGGTTGGACTAGCGTCGGGAAGCGTGTCCGCCGGAACCTGGCGAGGCATGGAGGCGCTGCCAAGATGAACGCGATCTGCTCGCACACGGACGCCATCAAGGTGACCGAGCTGCCCGCCGCGATAGCCGGCTGCCAGGACTGCCTGGCGATCGGGGGTACCTGGATGCATCTGCGCATGTGTCAGTCCTGCGGCCACATCGGCTGTTGTGACAGCTCGCCGCACCGGCACGCCTCCGCACACGCCGGCCGCTCGGGACACCCGATCATCCGATCCGCTGAACCAGGTGAGGACTGGAGCTGGTGCTACGTGGACAGCGTCGCGTTCGTGGTCAGCGGGCGGCCATGACACTGCCGGAGCTACACCTGGCCGACTGGCGTGCCACCAAGGACACGCTGCATCTGTACTGCCAGATCGTCGGCAAGATCCGGTTGGCGACCACGCCACCACGCAACCACTGGTGGAACGTGCCACTGTACGTCGATGTTCGCGGTCTTACCACGCGGCGCCTGCACCACCGGCGCACGACCTTCGAGATCACGATCGACTTCGTCGATCACGCCCTGGTCGTTCGGACCGCCGACGGCCGCACCAGGTCCTTCGGCCTCGGCGACGGCCTGCCGGTGGCGGACTTCGACGCCCGCATCCACCAGGTGCTCGGCGACCTCGGCGTCGACGTCGACATCCGGGAGAAGCCGTTCGGTCTCCCGATGACGACGCCATTCCCGCAGGATGCGGCGCACGGATCCTGGGATCG
>DASXTS010000490.1:0-2883 GCA_036505275.1 Pseudonocardiaceae bacterium | reverse complement strand
GTCAGGTAGTCCTTGGCGACCGCGCCCTCGGCCGGGGCCAGCCCGTCGAGCAGGCCGACGATGTCGTTCTTGCTCAGCGCGCTGACCAGGTTGATGGCCGCTTCCTTGGGCGTGGGGGCGCCGGCGGCGGAGCCGGCGAACGCGAAGAAGTAGGTGGCGATGCCCGCGGCCGCGAGGGCGATCACAGCCACCAGGGAGCCGATCACGAGGCCGGTGCGCCTGCGCTGCGGCGGCTGGGGTGGCAGCGGCCCGTAGGTACCGGGGTAGGGCATGCCGGGCGACGTCGGCGGGCCGCCAGACGGGCCGCCATACGGGCTGCCGTACGGGCTGCCGTACTGGTCGCCGTACGAGCTGCCGTACGGCTGGGTCGGCGGCTGCTGCGGCCAGCCACTGGGCGGGGTCTGCGGGCTCGACTGGGCGTACGGGTCGTTCTGGCCGGACGGGCCGGGTTGGCCGGACGGGCCGGGTTCGCCGGACGAGCCCGGCTGGCCGTACTGCCAGCGCTGGGAACCGTACTGGCCCGGCGAGGCGTACTCGTCCGGCTGGGAATGATGACCCGGCTGAGCGTACGGCTCGGACTGGGACGGCCCCTCGGCGTCCTGCTGGCCCGGCCAGCGGGGCTGTCCCCCCTGCCCGTACGGGTCGTTCGGGTTGCTCACTGCGCTCCTCCTGCTCTCCTTGACGCCCTGTTCGTCGGCCTAACGAGCGTCGTTACCGCGCCGGCGACGGCCAGGGCCGCGCCGGTCGCCGTGACCACCGGACCGAGCAGGACTGCACGGACCGTGAAATCGCCGGGCGGCAGCAGGACCACCATCGCCGCGGCCACGGTTGCCGCCAACGTTGCCAGTAATGAGATGCCCACCGCGGCCGTGCGCCGTAGTCCCAGCACATAGAGCACCAGGAGGCTCGCCGTGATCCCCCCTAATGCCGGCCAGGCCAGGAGAGCCGCGCCGGTGGCGCCATCGCCCAGCGGGGTGAGCCGCCTGGCCACGGCCATCGCCTGGTAGCTGTTGCGCAGTGCCGCCCCGGAGGCCAGCCACGGCAGGAAGGTGCCGGCGACCAGCACCAGCGCCCCGGACCCACCGAGCAGCGGACCGGCCGGCCGGTGGGACACCGACGTCATCGGCCCATCTTCCAGCACGGCTCCCCAACGGCATGGCACCGTGGGACGCATGCACACTGTCGGGTACGAGCCGACCGAGCCGACCGAGGCGAACGAGGCCAGGGAGGCGGCCCGCCGGCTGGTCGCGGTCGCCGGGCGGATCACCGTGCTGACCGGCGCCGGGGTGTCCACCGAGTCCGGCATCCCGGACTTCCGCGGCCCGAACGGGCAGTGGACCACCGACCCGCAGTCGCGGCGGCTGTCCAGCCTCGCGGCCTACCGCGACGACCCGGAGCTGCGCCGGGCGGCCTGGCAGCGCCGGTTGCGCCATCCGGCGTGGCGAGCCAGGCCCAACGCGGCGCACCACGCCCTGCTCGAGCTGCAGCGGCAGGGCCGGCTGCGCGCGCTGCTCACGCAGAATATCGACGGCCTGCACCAACTGGCCGGCTCCGACCCCGAGCTGGTAGTGGAGCTGCACGGCACGCTGGCCCGCACCCGCTGCCTCGGCTGCGGCGTGCTGGCGCCGATGGCGGACGCACTGCGCCGGGTGCGCGCCGGCGAGGCCGACCCGCCGTGCGAACGGTGCGGCGGCGTGCTCAAGTCGGACACCATCTCCTTCGGGCAGCGGTTGGACGGGCCGGTGCTGCGCCGTGCCGCCAGGGCGGCCACCGACTGCGACCTGCTGCTGGCCGCCGGCACCTCGCTGCGGGTGCAGCCGGCCGCCGGGCTGGTCGGCCGGGCGGCCGCCGCGGGCGCCTCCGTGGTGATCTGCAACGCCGAGCCGACGCCGTATGATGCGATGGCCGACGCGGTGGTCCCCGGCCGGCTCGGCGAAATTCTCCCGCTCCTGTGCAACCGTGATTAGCCTGCACACATGCGCGTACCGCTGACCGTCAACGACTTCATCGGCCGGGCGCGGACCGTGTTCGCGGCGAGCCCCGCGGTTATCGACGAGCCGGACCAGCCGGCCGACCCGGTGCCGCCGACAACGTACGGCGAGCTGGTCGACCGGATCGCGGCATGGCAGGCCGGGCTGGACGCCCTCGGGGTCGGGGAGGGCGAGCGGGTCGCCGTGGTCAGCCACAATGCCGCGCGGCTGCTGGAGCTGTTGTATGCGGTGCCGGCGTCCGGCCGGATATGCGTGCCGGTGAACTTCCGCCTGCGGCCGGACGAGGTGCGTTACATCGTCGAGCATTGCGGTGCGTCCGTTCTGCTGATCGACCCCGAGCTGGCCGAGCCGATGCGCGACATCACGGCGGCGCACAGGTTCGTGCTCGGCGAGCAGACCGAGACCGAGCTGATGCGCTTCGGCGCCGAGCCGCGGCCGTGGGCGGAGCCGGACGAGGACGCCACGGCGACGATCAACTACACCTCCGGAACAACCGCTCGGCCCAAGGGCGTGCAGATCACCCATCGCAACACCTGGGTGAACTCGGTGACGTTCGCGCTGCACGTCCGCGTCTGGGAGCGTGACGCGTACCTGCACACCCTGCCGATGTTCCACTGCAACGGCTGGGGCATGCCGTACGCCCTGGCCGGACTTGGAGCCAAGCAGGTGGTGCTGCGCAAGGTGGACGGCGCCGAGATCCTGCGCCGGGTCGAGCGGCACGGCGTGACGCTGATGTGCGGCGCGCCGGCAGTATGGAACGCTGTCCTGGATGCGGCCGCCGAGTGGGACGGCGAGATTCCGGGCAGCGGCCGGGTACGTCTGGTGTGCGCCGGTGCGCCGCCGCCCACCCGCACCATCCAGCGCGTCGGCGAGGAGCTGGGCTGGGAGTTCC
>DASXTS010000489.1:0-34715 GCA_036505275.1 Pseudonocardiaceae bacterium | reverse complement strand
TCGGGCATACGCAAAGTCATCCGCGCTGGGACCGTCCCTGCCGTCCACCGCGCCGACCGGCCTGACTCGATGGCCGACCCGGCCGGAGTGACGGGCATACGTACGCGGCCGACACAGGTAGCCAAACAGGTATCTCCACCGTTGCGGCGCCTCGGTTCGATCGGCAGTCTTGTCGATCAAGGAGTCTGTCAGAGGCCTGAGGTCCATGAATTTGCAGCTAGGAGGCGGTTCCTGGTTCGACGATGTCCGTCGTTGTCCGCTCTGGAGCGCCTTGGTTGTCACTCAGTTGGTCACACAGAATGCGGAGCCCGGCTCCCTCTCCGGGGTCCCGGCCGCCTTGGCTGAGTCGGGTGGGCTGCCGACAGCTCAACGGGCGCAGGGACTACTACCGTGTCAGGGATGTTCGCGAGTACTTACAACGTCTTCCGCTGCCCCGCCTCTGGGCCGTCGGCTGAGTGACCTCGAAGAGGCCATCAGGGCGGACTCATGTCGTGGCCCGAATGGGTGTCCTGGACGCCGATGATGACGCCGCTTGGTGGGGGCGCGAACTCGCCGCTCGCGATAAAATCCTGCAGGGCGGCGTGCCGGAACTGGTAGACCGCCCCCGCCTGGCGCAGCACCTGCTTGTCCAGGGCAGTCCGCAGCAGCGGCAGGAACCGCACACCGTGGACCCGTAGCCTCCAAATCATCTCGACGACGGCCAGCTGAAAGGCCGGCCCTTCCGCGACCACAAGACCGACTACGGGACCGACCACAAGACCGACCACGGCGCCGACCACGACCCCGCCCACCACGCCGGCCGTGACCCCGGTCACGAGCACGCCCACGAGCCCGAACACGAGATCACGTCGGCAGTCGGCGCGATAGACCTCGAGCGGGCTGACCGCCTGTTGCGTTGCGAACGGTCTGCTCCATACGTACGTAAGTACCACCGCGAGCCCGAACGCGAGCCCAAGCACGAGACCGACCACGACCCCGCCCACGAGGCCGACCCCGAGGCCGAGCACGAGCCCGCTTCCGAGCCCGTCCGCGAGCCCCAACACGTGGTGGCGTAATTCATGGCGGTCGGGCCACCGCACGGTGAGAATTTTAGGCTCACCTACGCGTCTGCCCACGAGCCCGCCCACAAGCCCGAACACGAGCCCGCCCAGGAGCCCGACCACGAGCCCGTTGCCCGCGAGCCCGAACACGAACCCGAATGCAACTCCGACCACGAGCCCCACCAGGAGTCGACGTTGCCAGCGGGGAGTCCAGCCAGGGATGTCCCACCACCGCAAGTCACGGTTGGTGCCCATGTGTTGTGCGATCCAGGACAGCCATCGAGTGGCGTGTTCGCGTTGCGCCGAGTCGGGGTAGGCAAGGGTGAGGGACCGGGCGAGCAGGTGCTGCAGGAGGGTGTCGGGAGTGGGGTATGCGCCGGTGTCGAGCAGGTTGGCCGGGTCACCAGTGGCGTAAGTGTCGCGGCCAAGGGACAGGGCCAGCGGGGTGGTCAACGTCCGGGCGGCGACGCTGTCGGGGTGCGAACGTACGTGGGCGGTGACGCGTCGCCAGGCGTCGCGGCGGTTTCCGAGCTGTTCGGCGAGAAGGAACGCCTCGGCCTGGTCGACGCCGACGGGCTGCAGGTCGATGACGGTGGCGCCGTACAGCCGGCCCGCCGCGATCGCATCCGCGTATTCCTGGGGGCGGCTGGTCAGCACGATGCGCAGCCCGGCGGCGTCGCGGTCGATCACTTGCAGGGCCTTGCCCTGTACGGCGGGTGGCATCTCGTCCAGGCCGTCCAGGAACAGCGCAACTCGCCTGGTCCGCAGCAGCTGCGCCGCTGCACCCGACCCGCCGTGCTCGGGGGCGGCCAGGCCAGGGTAGTCACGGGTTAGGGTGACGGCCGCCCAGTCCTGCAACGAACTGGTACTTGGGTTCCACCCGCCGAGGGTCAACCACACCGGCACCGGATCTTGCGAGCCTTCTGGCCGGTGCTCCAGTACGTCGATCAACAGCAACAGCATGGCCGCGGTCTTGCCCGCCCCCGGTCCGCCCAGCACCACGACCCGGACACGGTCACTCTCCAGACGGTCGTAGAGCTGCTCACGCAGCCCCGTCACCACTCCCGCGGTCAGCACTCGCGCGCCGTGTTGCAGCTCCCATGCTGGGACCGCGACGGCCTCGCTCGCCCAACCCCAGCGCACCGCCGCCGGTGACGGGGTGGTAATCCGCCGGTCCTTGGCCTGCACCCGCCAGTACCGCAACGTCTCTCTCGCCAGGTAGTCGCTCGCTGCCTGAGCCGGCCCGGTCGCCACGGGCGCCGCTGTGGCCCGCCGAGGCCCAGCACTGGGCCACAGCACGGCGACCGCCAGCAACAGGGCCATGACCGCCGCGACCCCGCCGACCACGTTCGCGTTACCGATCACCGTATTGCTCGCGGCGGGGCCCTTGAAAACCCACGCCACGGTGGCTACGCAGACGAGGGCCGCCACAACGATGGCTATTCGTACCGCCGCCTTCACACCATCGATTCTGCCGGGACGGTTGAGGCCCACCAACCGCACCCCACCGCCCCGCAACCCTGCTGTGCGGGAGGACGTGGAACTTGAGCCGCGAGCGCTAACCCAACACTATTTCCAAGACCAGCAGGGCCCGTTCAGCTGCGTACGCGGATCGTTGCATCGCAGCTCAAGGGCCGTTCAGTACCGGAGTGAGCCACCTCGAACGGTGGTGAACTGAGACCCGAACTGAGACCCGAACTGAGACCCCGACCGGTCCCGCGCTGTCTCGTCGGAAGACTGCCGTCCAAAGCCGCGGGGCTGGCCCGCCGCGCTGGGACCGCTCCCATCCCATTACATCGGCCGACGTGCGATCTTGCGCGGGACGCGCCAGCGCTGTCAGATGGTGTGGGTTCGGCGAGCGATAGATGTGGACGACACCGCCGAACGAACTCGGTAACGTCGACCGAGGAGGGATAGACTTTGCCGAACGTGTTTTACCATCTAAGCTCCACCACGCCAAGACACGTTTTATTTCATGCGCTTCTCTGCTGGGATTCAATCACCGTGAGGTCCCGGTGGAAGGTTCCAGCCGTCCGGACGGGTGCAGCGATGTGGAATGCGCCGGCGAGCCACAACCGGTTCAGCAACGTCTCGCCGTTCCTGGTCTTGGCTGGACAAGGTTGTTAAAAGACTCTGGACGGTGCCGACGCCCGTCCGGAGATGACCTCGGCCGCGGTCACGATGGGAGGGAGAGACGACAGTGGGCACGTGGAGCTCGTACGCGGCGCTGTACTACCCCTACGCCACGTTCGGCAACGAGCACTGGCTGCGGCAGGCGCTGCTGTTCTGGGACTCGGTGAGCCTGATCCGCCCGGCCGGTCTGGAGACCGCGCTGGCCGAGCGCGGCCCCGTGGAGCAGGCGATCGCCCGCGAGGAACCCGACTTCCTCGATCCGCTGACCCCGCACGATGAGGAGCTGCAACCGGTCAGCGAGGACATCATCGAGGCGGAGGCGGTCTCGTTCGACGCGCTTCGACACCGCTACGGCCCCGCCGCGCGTGCCGCGCTCACCACTCCGGCGCGTCCGACGCGGCAGGCCGCGCCGGCGCACGCCGACCCCCGGCTCGTCTGGGTGTACACCGCGGACCGCGACAGCAAGGTGAGCTGGTTCCTGGCCGACCAGCTGCTGCGTCACACGCTGGCCGACGAGGACCGCGACGAGCGGGGCGAGCGGTGGCTCGGGCTGCATCCCCGGTTCGCCGCGGTATATCTGACCGCACTGGCCGCCCAGATGGCACGCCGACGCGGGCTGATCGCCCTGACCGACGACGTTGCCGTACACCGGGCAGCCGGACCGGCGGCGCTGGACACCATCGACCAAGCACTGGCCGGCGACCGGGCGAGTGGCACGCGCAGCCTCCGCGAGGTGCAGGCGCAGTACCTCCACGTCGCGGTGACCGCGCTGCCCGAAGCGGTCGACCTCGACCAGGTGCCCGTCGCGAAGCTGTTGGCGTTCCGTCACACCCACTACGACCAAATCACCGCCTTCCGTGCGCACCTGTCCGGCCTCGAGGACAAGTTGCTCGCCCTGGCCGCCGTAGACGACCCGGAGGCGCTGCGAAAACGGCTGCGGGAGCTGTACCGGCAGGAGACCGAGCCCCTGCTGAACGACCTGCGCGACAGCATGCACCGCTTCGGCCTCCGGACCGTTCTGGGCACCCTCGCCCTCAAGATCGACATGGAGACTGCTGGTGCGACCCTTGCCGTACTGGGGGCGACGACGGTTGCCACCGCGACCACCGGAACTCCGGCCATCGCAATCACCGCGCCAGCCGCGATCGCGATGGCCGTCGTGCCGTACCTGGCTCAACGCCGGGCGGCCCGCCGGCAACTGGCCGACTCCCCGGTGTCGTTCCTGCTCTCCGCGGGCCGGGAAATGAGCGCCGGACAGGTCCTGCGCGACATGCGCGGTTGACCTTGCCCGCCCTCGTACGGTTATGCCCCCTCTCCCCGCGTCCGGCGGGGGCGTACGAACCCGACGCGGCGCCATTGAGCGGCATGGCGCCGTCCGGGCCACGTCTCAGAACGGCGGCTGTTCGGCGACCCCGGTCATCACCTTCGCGGTACCGGCCGGTAGGCGCTGCGTTGCCGCCGGAGGCCCTGCAGGAATGCGAACAATCCCTCGTTGCTCCATGTCTGCTCGCCGAGCAATCGTGTTACCAGCGGGCCGTCGTGGCTGGAGTACTGGTGTAGCCCCTCGGACTCCCAGTTCGCAGCGACCAGGCCACCGAAGCGCGCCCAGAACGCCTCGTCCTCAATGGCGATCAAGCTGGCGAACTCGAAGTTGCCGCTCACCAGGTTGAGGCCGGCCGGGTCAAACCCTGCCGCATGCGCCGCACCATCGAACGCTGCCGGCATGGACGGGTGCTGGCTTGCCCACAACGCCACTCCGACAACGCCCCCGTTGTCGGCAGACCCTTCTGCCCCGACTGCTACGACTACCACGCCCACGTGGTCTTCAACGTCTTCGCCGGCGAGCTCTGGCGCCGCACCATCACTCTCAACCGCCTGCTTCGCCAGTTGCTACCCGGTACCACGCTGCGGGCGTCCTACGCCAACGTCGCCGAGTACCAGGCCCGCGGCGTCATCCACTTCCACGCCCTCATCCGCCTGGACCGCATCGACCCCACTGACCCCACCGAGTTCCCTGCCACCCCCATCGGGCGTGACGGTGGCGGACCTGACCACCGCCGTCACCACCGCCGTGCGCGCCACCGCCTACACCACCCCAGAGCACCCCATCCGGCCCGGCTGCTGGCACCTGACCTGGGGCGAGCAACTGGACTTCCGCCCCATCACCCTCACCGGCCGCACCGGCGAACTCACCGACACCGCCATCGCCGGCTACCTGGCCAAGTACGCCACCAAAAGCACCAACGTCACCGGCCACGTCTCCGGCCGCATCACCACCGACACCATCCGCTACTTCGCCACCAAAGCCACCCACACCGGCCGACTCATCGCCCTCTGTTGGGGACTCGGCAGCCAACCCCGCAACCTCACCCCAGACCAAGCCCAGGACTGGAAAGACACCTACGGCAAACTCCGCCGCTGGGCACACATGCTCGGCTTCGGCGGGCACCTGCTGACCAAATCCCGCCGCTACACCGTCACCTGCCAGCACCTCAAGAACGTTCGCCGGCAATGGCGACGCAACCACCGACCCGCCATCCACCGAACCGCCGAGCACACCACCGAGAAAACCACGCTTATTGTCGGCACCCTCACCTTCGCCGGCATCGGCTATCGCACCACCGGCGACCAACTTCTCGCCCTCACCGCCGCGGCGGAAGCACGTGAGCGACGGCAGATTGCCAAACAGGAGTCCGCCAAGCGCATTGCCTGAGCCCATCAATTGAGAGGAGGGGAAACGATGAGTGGTGGTGATGTTCAGCTGCAACCCCAGGTGGTATACCGTTGCCCAAGTCGCAGCCATGCTTAACTTCGGGCTGAGCAAGACCAAAATGCTCGTCGCTACCGGTGAGCTGCGTTCAGTCAAGGACGGACATTACCGCCGCGTCCTTCCCGAATGGGTGGACGAGTATGTGCAGCGCAAGGCGAAGGAGAGCCGATGATGAATCGTCGAACGCGCGCAAACGGGGAGGGATCGATTTCCCGTACCGTAATGGTTTCGCCGCATACGGCTGGGTCATGACGCCGAACGGTCGGCGCACCCGCAAGTACGTATACGGCCGTGATCGCGCCGACGTGCACGCCAAGTGGATCAAGCTGCAGGAGGTTGCAGCCGCTGGCTCGGTCGCGACGAGCGTGCCAACGGTGTCCGAGTACCTCAGCTTCTGGCTCGAGGAAGTCATCGGTCCACACCGGGCGCCGCTGACCTATGCCACGTACGGCACCTTCATCCGCCTGCACATCAACCCGGACCTCGGCGACGAGCGGCTCAACAAGCTCCAGCGACGTGACGTCCAGACCTGGATCAACCGACTGGCCAGAACATGGCAGTGCTGCAAGCAGGGTAAGGACGCGAGACGGCCCGAAGATCAGCGCCGATGTTGCGCCATCGGGAAATGCTGCCATGCTTACCTGTCGGCGCGGACTGTCAGTGACGCGGGCAATGCCTTGCGTGCCGCTTTGTCGTACGCGCAAGCGGGCGCCAAAAAGGCCACTCCACAAGATCGGAAGTGGCCTCTGAGCTGGGTCGGGGTGGCGGGATTTGAACCCACGGCCTCTTCGTCCCGAACTGCGTGCACAGCGGTTTTGGAGGGTCGCTCGGGCTGCTGACCAGCACCGCAAGGTTTGGTCAAGGTGCTCACAGCGGCGCCGGTTGCTGTACTTTGCTGCAGTGCCGCGGCAGCACCACGAGGCCGGGTGCTGTTGCCGCGTCTCACAGGAGCGGGAGTAGCGTTCTTGACGGCGCCCGGACGGTCGGAACGATGGCCGCGAAGGGGACGGCCTCCCTGTGCCTCCGGCGGCTGCCGCTGCGGGAGGGGAACGTGACTCACGAGACATGCCGCCGGCCGCGGGTGATCGCAGCGGTCGCAGTGGCTGCGGTGTTGGCGGTCACGCTGGGATGTAGCTCGGCATCGTCGCCGGATACCGGTCAATCCTCGTCTGTGGCCGCTACCGTTGGGCGACACCGCGTGGAGGCGGATCTCGGGAAGCGCCTCGACGATTTGTTCGCGAGCGATTTTGGGAAGACATATGGCAATGCCAGAGCGTTTCTGGTGGTTGTCGGTGGGCAGCCGGTTGTTGAGCGGTACTACCAGCAGAGCTCGCGCGACACGACGATCAACATCCAGTCTGCCGGCAAGAGCATTATGTCCACCCTGATCGGTATCGCGCTCGACGAAGGTCGGCTGCGCAGTGTGGATCAGACTCTCTTCGAGCTGCTGCCCCCCTACCGGACCGCCATGACCCCTGCGGTCAGGGCCATTACGTTGAGCCAGCTGCTCACCATGACCGCCGGCCTGCCGGGCGACGAGGGGCGGTCGTACCCGAAGATGATGGATAGCGAAGACTGGGTGCGCGGCATCCTGGCCGAAGGCCCCACCCAGCCGTCCGGCCAGTTCCGGTACGCGAGCGCCGGATCCCACCTGCTTTCCGTCATCCTTTCGGAGGCCACCGGGCGATCGGTGCTCGACTACGCCCGCGAGAAGCTGTTCACTCCGCTGGGCATCCGCACCATGCCGGCGGCCGAGCCGGTGGCACGGCCGGAGAACCTCGCAGACGGCATCGCGGGCTTCGCCTGGCCGACGGACCCGCAGGGACATCACACCGGTAACGGCGGCCAGAAGCTCACCGCTGCGGACATGGCCAAACTCGGCCAGCTCTGGCTCGACAAGGGCAAGTGGGGAGACCGTCAACTCGTCTCCGTCGCCTGGATGAACGAGGCGACGCGAGCGCACACGTCCACCGGGAGTCCGATCAGCGGGGCGTATGGCTACCAATTTTGGCTGACCAAGGCCGATGGCCACGATGCCTTCGCCGCGGCTGGCTACGGTGGACAGCTGGTGGAGATGGTGCCCGACCTGGACCTGGTCGTTGTCGTCCTGTCCAGGTCGCCACTAGATCCCACCGCGCCAGGAGAGTCCGGCACCACAGATGCCGGGCTGTACATGGAACTCGTGTCGGCGCTGATCGCCCCAGCCGTTCGCTGAAGGACACCCGCTTGCCCGCACTCGACCGCATCACCCCACGTGGGGCATGATGGCCAGGATATTCGCGGTTATCTATGGATTCACGTCCATTGCAAGATTCAATGAAGAAGCGAAGACCTGATTTCGACAGCTGTGAATCGATTGACAGGGCTGAAACGTGACGACCTCCCCGGAAGATGTACTTTTTGCCGTTGTACACGAGACCGGTGGCCCGACCGCAACGCCGCAATTGTTGCGGGGTCGAGGCATGTCTTGACTCCGTACAGTTCGTATTCCGAGGCGGCAAGTCTTCCTAGCCGTCGATTCCAGCCAGCGAACGTTGGTCGCCTACTGTGCGCAGTCGTTAAGGGCGTCATGAAATTCTGCGGCATCGTCCCCAAAGCGGGAGCGCAGTGTACGGTCAAGCTCAGACGCGACCATAAGTAGCGATGGACGTGATTGTCGATGTGTTTCGAGGGCCCGTGTTCCGAGGTTCATAGCAAGGTCAAGGTCACCGTGACGGGCCGCCGCAATGCCGAGAGTCAGTCGGGCCTCGGTGTTGCGCATTGGTGACAGTTCGGTGCCGTCGGGATTCGTGCCCTTCCTGATAACTTCATTGGCGTGCAAGACCGCCAGGCGATCGTCGCCAACTATGCGATAGCAATCCATTGCGTAGAAATCAAACTTGTCGGGGTCGACCACAAAGTGATTGTCCGGTCGCCCTGGGTAGGGCAGCGAGTCCAGTAGTGTTCGGCCCTTTTCGAGTGCGATCATGACCTGTCGCTGATCGCCCATGCGTGCCCATGCCTTGGCTTCCTGCGCGGCTAGCTGGACCGCGGCGCCTGTCCGGGATGCTGGCGGACTTGGATGTGCATCCGCGGGTGGCCATGCAGATCCCTCGGCACGCAGACTTCACGCTGACCATGGAGATCTACACGCTGGCGTCGTCGAAGGCCACGAGGGAGGCGCTGAAGCGTCTCGGCGAGAGCCTCGATCGATGACCACTGCTGTACTTTGCTGCTGTACGGGCGCCAAAAAGGGCCACTCCACAAGATCGGAAGTGGCCTCTGAGCTGGGTCGGGGTGGCGGGATTTGAACCCACGGCCTCTTCGTCCCGAACGAAGCGCGCTACCAAGCTGCGCCACACCCCGTAGAACCGTGCCGAGTCTAGCCGACGCGGGTGCGGGCCCTGAAACCTGTACCGGGGGCGGGCTGAACAGGCTCGGCCGAGCGGGGGACGAGGGTGAGCAGGGTGGCCTCCGGCGGGCAGGCGAAGCGGACGGGGGCGTACGGCGACGTGCCCAGGCCGGCGGAGACGTGCAGCCACATGCGGGTGCCCCAGCGGGAGGCCCCGCGGGCGCGGGTGCGGTCGAGGCCGCAGTTGGTGACGAGGGCGCCGTACAGCGGGAGGCGGAGCTGACCGCCGTGGGTGTGGCCGGCGAGCACGGCGTCGTAGCCGTCGGCGGCGAACGCGTCGAGGACGCGGGGCTCGGGGGAGTGGGTCAGGCCGAGGCGGAGGTCGGCGGCGCGGTCGGCTGGGCCGGCGACGAGCTCGTAGCAGTCCTTGCGCAGGTGCGGGTCGTCGACACCGGCGAGGCGCACGGTCCGGCCGGCCACGGTGAGGGTACGGCGGGCATGGGTGAGGTCGAGCCAGCCGTGCTCGGTGAGGGCGGCACGCAGGTCGCGCCAGGGCAGGGGGTCGCCGTGCACGAGCTTGCCCGACGAGGGCAGCAGGTAGCGCGCGGGGTTCTTGGGGCGCGGGGCGTAGTAGTCGTTGCTGCCGAAGACGAAGACACCCGGGCGGCGAAGGAGCGGGCCGAGGGCGCGCAGCACGGCGGGGACGGCGTTGCGGTGGGCGAGGCTGTCGCCGGTGTTCACCACGAGATCGGGCTCGAGCGCGTCCAGCGCGGCGACCCAGTGCTGCTTGGACCGCTGGCCGGGGGTCATGTGCAGGTCGGACAGGTGCAGCACGGTGAGCGGCGGCGCGCCGTCGGCGAGCACCGGGAGGGTGGTGCGGCGCAGCGTCCAGCGGGTCCGCTCGATGCCGGCGGCGTAACCGAGGGCGCCGGCACCGGCCGCGGTGGCGGCCACCAGGAGACGTCCGAGAGGATGCACGTCCAGAGGGTACGTGGCGAATGATGGACGGCATGGCAGAGCTCAAGCAGCGGTTGCGGACCGACCTGACGGCGGCGATCAAGGCAAAGGACGAGCCGGTGATGGCCACCTTGCGGATGGCGCTGACCGCGATCTCCACGGAGGAGGTCGCCGGCCGGGCCGCGCGCGAGCTGTCCGACGACGAGGTGCTGCGGGTGCTGACCCGCGAGGCCAAGAAGCGCAGGGAGGCCGCGGAGGCGTTCGCCGCCGCCGGGCGCGCCGAACTGGCCGAGCGGGAGCAGTTGGAGGGCGAGGTGCTGGCCCGCTACCTACCGGCGCGGCTCGGGGACGCCGAGCTGACCGCGATCGCACGGGAGGCCGTCGGCGAGGTCGAGGCGACGCTCGGCGAGCGCCCGAGCCAGCGGCACATGGGCCAGGTGATGCGCCTGGCGACGGCCAAGGTCGCCGGCCGCGCCGACGGCGCACGGGTGGCCAACGCCGTGCGCGAGCTGCTTCAGGGCAACTGACCAGGCTTGGCGGTCACACCCCGCGCCAGGCGCCGTCAGAAACCGAAGCCGCGGATCGGCCCATAGCCGAACGTGCCCGGCGTGCCGCCGCCGCCGGGCGGACCCGGCCCACCGCCGCCGCCCCCGCCGCCGCCGTTGCCCGGGTCGCCGCCCTGCCCCGGCGGAGTCGGCGGCGGCACCTGCACCGAGCCGTTGCTGACGTAAAGGGTGATCACGAAGCCCGGCAGGGCGTTGCCGCGCGGGCTCTGGTTGACCACGATGCCCTTGGGCGCGGCGCTGTCCGTCGTCCGCTGCGCCACCCGGTAGCCCTTGGCCTCCAGGATTGCCTTGGCCTCCCCGTAGCTGCGCCCGATGACGTTGGGCACGGCATTGTTCGGGTTGCCGTCCACATAGACCGGGTCGGGCGCGGGCAGCGGCGCGACCGGCAGGCCCTCGTGCAGCGGCTTCATGGCCGCGAACCAGGTGCGGGCCGGGATCCGGCCGCCGAAGATGTTGCCCTTGGGGCACAGCCGCGGCGGGTCGCCGTCGCAGATGCCCTGCGGGTTGTTGCCGTCGGCGAAGGTGAGCACCGCGCCGGCGTACTGCGGGGTGGCGCCGACGAAACCGGCCGACTGCTGCTGTTGAGTCGTGCCGGTCTTGCCCAGCATCGGCCGGTCCCAGGCGACGGCCCGCGCCGCGGTGACCGCGGTGCCCGCGGTGTCGTCCTTGCTCAGCCCGATCACCAGGGTGTTGGCCAGGCCCTCCGGCACGGCCTGCTCGCAGGCGTTCTGCCTGACCGCCACCGCCTTGCCGGTGCGCGAATCGGTGACCGACTCCAGCGGGCTCGGCGGGCACCACACACCGCCGCTCATCAGCGTGGCGGCGACATTGGCCAACTCGAGCGCACCGGTCGGACCGGGGCCGAGGGTGAACGAGCACTGGTTCTCGTCCTTTGCGGTCTGGCCGCGGGACTTCTCGCCCGGCTTGAGCGGGTCGCCGGAGCGGTTGATGCCGTTCATCGCCTGACGCATGCCCAGCCGGGACGCCATGTCCACGGCGGGCGCCACCCCGACGCTCTCGATGAGCTTGACGAACGCGGTGTTCGGTGAGGTGGCCAGCGCGTCCTGCATCGTGTACTTCTCTTTGTACCCCTCGGCGGCGTTCTTCACGGTGTACGGCTTGCCGTCCACCTTCGGGCAGGTCGGCGAGACGTACTGGTCGGGGGTGTCCAGCTCCCAGTTGATGCCCATGCCCTTCTCCAGGGCGGCGGCTGCGGTGAAGATCTTGTAAATGGAGCCGGCGCCGAACTTGCTGGTGTCGCTCGGCAGCGCGTAGGACGTCTGGCCGGCGGCCTTGTCCAGGCCGAAGTCCCGGTTGGCTACCAGCGCGATCACCCGGTGCCGCTCCTTGCCCGGCTGCACGATCGCCATGGTGTCGGCGATGCCGTCAGTGGTCTTGGCGACCTGGTCCTCCGCGGCGTGTTTGGCCAGGTCGGTGGCCCGCGGGTCCATGGTGGTCTTGATGATGTAGCCGCCGCGCTTGAGCTGCTCCTCCGAGATGCCGGCGGCGGCCAGGTAGTTCAGCACGTACTTGCAGAAGAAGCCGGCCGCGGGGCCGGCGCCGACGCAACCGTTGGGCAGCGTCCTCAGCGGGTTGACCACGCCGAGCGGCTCGGCCTTCGCCTGCTCGGCGGCTTCCCGGCCGATCGAGCCGATCTCGGCCATCAGGTCGACGACGAGGTTGCGCCGCTTGAGCGCCTCCTCCGGCTTGCGCACCGGGTCGAACTGCGTCGTGCTCTTGACCATCCCCGCCAGCAAGGCCGACTGGGCGACACTCAGCTTGTCCGGCGTGGTGCCGAAGTACGTGCTGGCGGCGGCCGCCACGCCGTAGGAGTTGTTGCCGAAGAAGACGATGTTGAGGTAGCGGGCGAGGATCTCCTCCTTGGAGAGCTGGCTCTCCAGCTGGGTGGCGATCCGGATCTCGCGGAGCTTGCGGGCCGGGGTCTGCTCGGTGACCCGAGCCCGCTCGGCCTCGTCCTTGGCCACCACGTACAGCAGGTAGTTCTTGACGTACTGCATGGTCAGCGTCGAGCCGCCCTGCGCGACCTCGCCCTTGAGCTGGTTGGTCACGAGTGCCCGCGTGGTGCCCCGCCAGTCGACCCCTTGGTGCTCGAAGAACCGCCGGTCCTCGATCGCGATGATCGCGGCCTTCATCGCCGGGGCGATCTGGTCGGCGTTCACCGGCACCCGGTACTGGTCGTACAGCCACGCCATCGGCGCGCCGGCCGCGTTGAGCAGGGTGGTGACCAGCGGCAGCTGCCCCTCGACCAGCTCGGCGGACACGCTGTCCACGGTGTCGCTCGCCTGGTTTGATGCCAGCCCGAGGCCACCGGCCGCCGGGAACAGCATGCCGGCCAGCAGCACCCCGGCTAGAACGCACAGTCCTACCAGCTTGAGCAGGGCCTTCGTGACTCGCACGGCGATCAGCCTAGCGTCACCCATAATGGCGACCCGCCGCGTCCCGTGATGTGGTGGCCTATCGTCACGGATGGGGTACCCGGTGTTCCCGCCGGAACCCGACGCCTCTACAGTCCGTCAACGTCTCACGACATGGGTGACGGGACGGCTGTCGCGCCATCACCGGGATGGCCGCACCCGACCTCCCGGCCGACATCCGGCGCCGGTGCGAGCGTCAGGAGTGGGAGCGAGACGGTGGCGGAAGACTTGGGGGACATGGCGTTCCAGCCGGGGGACCGGCCGGGTGACTGCCACCCGCAGTGGCACGGTGACTGGCGCGGCCAAGCGGCGTGCCGGGACGGTGATCCCGACCGCCTCTTCGTCCGCGGTGCCGCTCAGCGCGAGGCGAAGCTGGTGTGCTTCGGGTGCCCGGTGCGCACCGAGTGCCTCGCGGAGGCGCTCGACGATCGCATCGAGTTCGGCGTGTGGGGTGGCATGACGGAGCGGGAGCGCAGGGCGTTGCTGCGGCGCCGGCCGGACGTGCAGTCGTGGCACGAGTTGCTGCTACACGCCCGCGGGGTACCGGAGGACGCCATCCGCGCCGGGTGAACCCCGCTGGATGATCACACGGCGGCCAGCCGGCGGCCGATCTCGCGCAGGCTGTCCAGGTCGTACACGTCGCCGGCGAGCGCCGGAACGCGGACCACCGGGACGGCCGGGTGCGCGCCGCTGAACCTGGCGAGCATGCGCGCCTCCCGTTCGGCCACCTCGACCCGGTCGGCGTGCAGCCGGAGCACGGCGACCGCCAGCGGCGCCGCTCCGTTGCTGTCCAGTGCCTCCGCCGCGGCCAGCGCCCGCGGAGCCGGCAGGTCGGCCAGCACCGGATGGGTGCGGTTGACCACCAGCCCGGCCAGCGGCATGCCCTCGCCGGCCAGCCGGTCGACGAAGTACGCCGCCTCGCGCAGCGCGTCCGGCTCCGGGGACGCCACGACGACGAACGCGGTGCCCTCGGCCCGCAGCAGGTCGTACGTCGCGGCGGCCCGCTCGCGGAAACCGCCGAACATGGTGTCGAACGCCTGCACGAACGCCGCGGCGTCCATGAGCAGCTGGCCGCCGATGATCGTGGACACGGCCTTGGCGAAAATGCCGAACCCGGCGGTGGCCAGCTTGCGGATGCCCCGGCCGCCCGCCCTGGCCGGCGCGGACAGCAGCCTGATCATGCGACCGTCCAGGAAGGACGCCATCCGCTGCGGGGCGTCCAGAAAGTCCAGCGCGGAGCGGGACGGCGGGGTGTCCACCACGATCAGGTCCCACTCGCCGGCCGCGACGAGCTGGCCGAGCTTCTCCATCGCCATGTACTCCTGCGTGCCGGAGAACGACGTGGAGATCGTCTGGTAGAACGGGTTGGCCATGATCTGCGCGGCCCGCTCCGGGGTGGCGTGGGCGTGCACCATCTCGTCGAAGGTGCGACGCATGTCCAGCATCATGGCGTGCAGCTCGCCGTTCGAGCCGGGGTTTTCGGCGGCGGCCACCCGATGCGGATGGTTGCCCAGTTCCCGCAGCCCGAGCGACTGGGCCAGCCGCCGTGCCGGGTCGATGGTCAGCACCACGGCGCACCGGCCATGGTCGGCGGCCCGCAGCGCGAGCGCGGCCGCGGTGGTGGTCTTGCCGACGCCGCCGGAGCCACAACACACCACCACCCTGGTGGCGCGATCCTGGATGAGGGCGTCCAGGTCGAGCGCCGGCGGTGTCCTCCTCGGCCCCGCTGTCATCGGACGCCCTGCGCGGCCAGCGCCTCGACCAGCTCGTACAGCCCGCCGAGGTCAACGCCGCCGGTCAGCTCCGGCAGCTGCAGGGACGGCAGCATTGCCTCGTCCAGCCTCATCAGGGCGGCCGCCTGCACCTGGGCGCGGGTGGCATGCGCGATGGTCTCCGCGACCAGCCCGTCGATGACGTCCGGCTTGAGGTCCAGGCCCGCTTCGGCCAGGCCCGACCTGATCCGGGCCTCGTCCACCCGGCCGGCCGCGGCCGCCGTCATCGACCTGGACGCCAGCCGCGAGGGCCGCACCCGGTTGCGGATCACCGCCCCGGGCCGCAGGTCGGCCGCGTCCAGCTCGGCCACCGTGTCCAGCGTCTCCTGCACCGGCAGGTCCTCCAGCAGCGTGACGACGTGCACCACGGTGTCCTCGGAGTGCAGCAGCCGCACCACGGCCTCGCTCTGGGTGCGGATCGGGCCGACCTTGGCCAGGTCGGCCATTGCCCTGGTGACGTCGAGGAACTTCACCACCCGGCCGGTCGGCGGCGCGTCCAGCACGACCGAGTCGTAGACGTGCCGGCCGCTGGTGTCGGTGCGCCCGACGCACTCCTTGATCTTGCCGGTGATCAGCACGTCGCGCAGGCCAGGTGCCAGTGTGGTGGCGAACTCGATGGCGCCCATCCGGCGCAGCGTGCGGCCGGCGAAGCCGAGGTTGTAGAACATCGCCAGGTACTCCATGAGGGCCGCCTCCGGGTCGACGGCCAGCGCCCGCAGCTCGCCGCCGCCCGGCGCGACCGCGATCCGCGTCTCCTGGTACGGCAGCGGCGGCTGGTCGAACAGCTGCGCGATGCCCTGCCTGGCCTCCACCTCGATCAGCAGGGTGCGCCGACCGCCGACCGCGAGCGCGAGGGCCAGCGCCGCGGCGACCGTGGTCTTGCCGGTGCCGCCCTTGCCGGTGACCACGTGGAGCCTGGCGCGGGCCAGCTCGTCGGGCCACACCGCGGGGGCTGTCACATCGAGCCAGGGTACGGGGTGTGGGCCGGCGCTAGCCGGACAGGAACAGCGTGATCAGGATCAGCCAGACGGCCGCGGTGAGCGCCCAGACCGCGAACTGCGGTAGCACGGTGAGCACCAGGAGCACCGTCATTGTGACCACGGAAACGCCGATCATCGCGGTGCGCGCCACCCGGACGCTGGTGTCGTGCCGGTCGCGTCGCCCGCTCGGTAATGCGCTGTCCCTGGCCTGCGCCATGGCCACCAGCACGAGCAGCAGCCCGCCGATGCCGAGGGCGGTCGCGCCGAGCACCCGCCAGAGCTCCATGCCTCGCGACGTTACCGGGTGGCGGCATTAGGCTGCGTCGCCATGAGCGCGCCGACCAAGTGGGAGTACGCGACCGTCCCGCTGCTGATCCACATCACCAAGCAGATCCTCGACCAATGGGGCGAGGACGGTTGGGAGCTGGTCACCGTCATGCCCGGCCCGACCGGCGATCAGTTGGTGGCCTATCTGAAACGGCCACGTGCATGAGCTGGTCCGGCCGGCTGCGTGAGCTCGGCATTTCGCTGCCCTCGGTGGTACCGCCGGTGGCCGCCTACGTGCCGGCCGCGCGGGCCGGGTCGCTGGTGTACACCGCCGGCCAGGTGCCCATGGTGGATGGCAGGCTCGCCACCACCGGCAAGGTCGGAGCCGAGGTGAACCCGGAGCAGGCCAAGGAGCTGGCCAGGATCTGCGCCCTGAACGCCCTGGCCGCGGTGGACGCCCTCGTTGGCATCGATGCCGTCGTGCGGGTGGTCAAGGTCGTCGGCTTCGTGGCGTCCGCCACGGGGTTCACCGGGCAGCCGGCTGTCATCAACGGTGCCTCCGAGCTGTTCGGCCAGATCTTCGGCGAGGCCGGCCAGCACGCCCGCTCCGCGGTCGGCGTCGCCGAGCTGCCCCTCGGCGCCCCGGTCGAGGTCGAGGTCATCGTCGAGGTGGGCTGACTCAGCCCGGCAGTTCCCGCAGTGCGGCGAGGAACGCGGCCCGGTCCGGCGGCGGCAGGCTCGAGCCAACCGCCGTCGGCCAGCGGGCAGCATGTGGGCGCGCGGCGGCGTGCACCGCCGGCACCAGCCGGTGCAGCTCGGCCCCGATCCGCGCGGTGACCATCGTCTCCAGCGTTGTCGGCTGACGCGTCATCGGCGGCTCAGCTCGCGGGCGGCGTGCAGCACGCGTTGCAGGTGCAGGCCGCGGTGCACGTCACACGGATGCTGCGCGACGCCACCGCGCACCATGCCGACCAGGTCGTCCAGCAGCGCGGCATAGCTGTCCTCGGCCGGCGTCGACCGCGGCGGCATCGCGCTGAACCCGCGCGCCCCGAACACCTCCACCGAGGTGATGGTCGGCGTCAGCGGCAGTCGCATCGACAGCGACACCGTGCTGGTCGCGCCGCCGCGGTGGCCGAGGATCACATGCCAGACGTCGGGCTCGGCGTGGCTGGCGCAGAGCACGTCGGTCACCTCGCCGAGCGCCGCGTCGATCAGGTCGACGGTGTGCGGGCCGACGTCGGCGAGCGCGCCGTCCTCCTGCCGCCACGGCGAGGTCGAATAGAGCCCGCCGAGCAGCGAGCCGGAGAGCCACCGCGCCGACCCGGTCCGCCAGCCGCCGACCGAGGCCACCGACTCCAACCACTCCCTCGTCTCCGGCGCGAACCGAAGGACCAGCATCACAATGTTGGCGACGCCCGCGGTCGCCACCGCGTCGGTGAGCCGGTACGCCTCGTCCAGGGTGGCCGCCACCGGCTTCTCCAAGATCAGATGCCGGCCCGCCTCGGCGGCCTGGATGGCGAGGGGCACCTGCACCGCGGGCGGCACCGCGAACGCCACCACGTCGACCGCGCCGATCAGCGACGTCGCCGAATCGAACGGATCGGCGCCGTGCGCGGCGGCCAGCACGGCGGCGGCTTCGCCGCGGCGCGCCCACACTCCGGCGAGTTCGGTATCCGGATGCGCCGCGATCGCCGGGGCGTGCACCGACATCGCCCACGGGCCCGCGCCGACCAGTCCCACCCGCAGCCGATCCGTCATGGCGTCATCCTCGCAGCTGCCCTGACCGGCCGACGGTCCGCGCTACCGTGCTTGTTGTGCTAGAGCTACCCCGCGAGCTCGTGCTGCCCGAGGAGTTTCTGCCGCCCCAGCCCGCCCCGGTGGTGCCGCCCAGGGACGCGGCCACCGTCGTGCTGCTGCGCGACGCGCCGGGCGGTCTCGAGGTCTTCCTGCAACGGCGGGTTGCCGGCATGGCGTTCGCCGGCGGCATGACGGTGTTCCCCGGCGGCGGCCTGGACGCCCGCGACCGCACCGCCGTCGCCTGGACCGGCCCGCCGCCGTCCTGGTGGGGCGAGCGCTTTGACTGCGACACCACCCTCGCGCAGGCGCTCGTGTGCGCGGCCGTCCGCGAGACGTTCGAGGAGTCCGGCGTGCTGCTCGCGGGCCCCGACGAGCACAGCGTCGTCGACGATGCCGCGAAGTACCACGCCGCCCGCGCCGCCCTGGTGGCCCGCGAACTCCCCATGGCCCAGTTCCTCGCCGACGCCCGGCTCGTGCTCCGCGCCGACCTGCTGCGCCCCTGGGCCAACTGGGTCACGCCGGAGGGCGAACCGCGCCGCTACGACACCCGCTTCCTGCTCGCCGCCCTCCCCGTCGGCCAGCACGCCGACGGTGTCACCACCGAGGCCGCCGACGCCGGCTGGCAGACCCCGGCCACCGCGCTGGCCGACTGGCAGGCCGGCCGCCGCTGGCTGCTGCCGCCCACCTGGTACACGCTCACCGAGCTCACCTCGTTCGACACTGTCGCCGACGCGCTCGCCGCCGCCCAGTACCGGCGGATCACCAGGACCTTGCCGCGCCTGGTGCGCGATCCGGACGGCCTGCGCGCCGTGCTGCCCGGCGATCCCCGCTACGGTGCGGCTGCCGTCGTCTCCTGAATGTGGAGCTCCGCTCTGAGCGGGCCGCAACCGGCCGCCCGCCGTTCTTGGTGTGGCGGTAGCGTCGGCCGTCGTGGTGACCCATCCGGCGTATGGCGTGCTGCGGCCGGTGACCGAGCTGGCGTCCGTGCTGCTGGCCGCCAACCCCGGCCCGATGACGCTGGACGGCACGAACACGTGGTTGCTCGGGCGGCCAGGCGCGCGGGCCGCGGTGGTGGTCGATCCCGGTCCGGACGACGAGGAGCACGTGCGGCGGGTCGCCGAGCTGTCTCAGCCGGAGGTGATCCTGATCACCCACGGGCACCGCGACCACACCGGCGCGGTGCACCTGCTGCACGACCTCACGGGCGCGCCGGTGCGGGCGGCGGACCCGGCGCACTGTCTCGGTGGCAAGCCGCTGCGGCCCGACGAGGTCGTGCGGGCCGGCGGCATCGAGCTGCGGGTGCTGGCCACGCCCGGCCACACCATGGACTCGGTGTGCCTGGTGCTACCGCGGGCCGGCGGGGTGCTCACCGGCGACACGGTGCTCGGCCGTGGCACCACGGTGATCATGCATCCGGAGGGGAGCCTCGGCGCGTACCTGAGCTCCCTGCGTGCCCTCGCCGGACTGCCGGCCGGCGGCCCGGTGCTGCCCGGCCACGGGCCGGACCTGCCGGACCTGGCCGGTACGGCGCGGGAGTATCTGGCGCACCGGGCGGAGCGGCTGGAGCAGATCCGGCGCGCGCTCACCACGCTCGGCGAGGACGCCACGCCGCGGCAGGTGGTCGAGCTGGTCTACGCCGACGTGGATCGGGCGCTCTGGTCGGCCGCCGAGGTGTCCGTCGGTGCGCAGCTGGCGTACCTCCGGTCGCAGCGGCCGGATTGACCGGCATGGTTGCGGAACGGTTACAAAGTTGCGATCGGTTTGGGAATTTGCGCAACCCAATCGGGGGTTGCCTCGTCCTTCATGGTGAGCGGGGACGCGGCTGCGCCTACAGTTGGTGGTGCGTGTCGTGGTGAGGTGTCCGGCCGGTTCGGAATCGGGGCCGAGCTGCCGGACGCGGGGATGCGTGGCCCAGCGGGGTTCGGGCCGCGCAGCAGGGAAGGGCCGGGAGCGCCGCGTCGGGGGCGGCGCCCGGCCCTTCCCGCCGTTGCGCGGGCCCCGTTCAGCGGGCCCCGTTCAGCGGGCCCCGTTCAGCGGGCCCGGCGGGCGAGGCGGTCCGGCTCCAGGATGAGCACGCTCTTGCCCTCGAGGCGCAGCCAGCCGCGGTGCGCGAAGTCGGCGAGAGCCTTGTTCACGGTCTCCCGGGATGCGCCGACCAGCTGCGCGATCTCCTCCTGGGTGAGGTCGTGCGTGACCCGCAGCAGCCCGCCCTCCTGGGAACCGAAGCGGGAGGCCAGCCTGAGCAGCTCCTTGGCCACCCGGCCGGGCACATCGGTGAAGATCAGATCGGCGAGCAAGTTGTTGGTGCGGCGCAGCCGGCGGGCCAGCACCCGCAGCAGCTGCTCGGCGATCTCGGGGCGCTCGTTGATCCACTTGCGGAGTGCGGTGCGGTCCAGCGAGACGGCCTTGACCTCGGTGACGGTGGTGACCGAAGAGGTGCGCGGGCCTGGGTCGAACATGGACAGCTCGCCGAACATGTCGGACGGCCCTGCCACCCACAGCAGGTTCTCCCGGCCGTCCGGGGCCCGGCGGCCGATCTTGACCTTGCCCGACAGGATGATGTAGAGCCGGTCCCCCTGGTCGCCCTCGGCGAAGATCAGGTGGCCGCGCGGGAACTCGACCGGCTCGAGCGTCCGCGCCAACGCCTCCCCGGCCACCGGGTCGACGCCCTGGAAAATGCCGGCTCTGGCCAGGACCTCGTCCACCCGTGCCTCCTGCTCACCACGGCCAACAAATGTGGCGCCGATCACTCCACGGCAGCTTAGAGCCTCGGGTCAGGAAGTGAAGCCCCGCACGGGCGCGCGGGTCAGGATGCGCGTGGGCGGGAAGCGGGCACGGTCTCGTCCTGGCGTGGCGCAGGCGGCATCGCCGTCACCTCCGCGCGGCGTTGGCCGTCGCCGGACGCGTGCGCCGGGCGTCGTCGGGGTGTCCGGCGTCGAAGCCGGAAGAGTTCGAGGGCGCGGCCGATGCCGTGCCGGAACAGCTCGCGGACCTCGTTCGGCCGGGCCTGCTCCAGGAACTCCTCGACATCGTTCTCGCCGACCGCGACCTGGCGCAGCCGAGCCTCGACGCGCTCCATGCCGAGCGCGAAGAACATGATCAGCAGTGGTACTGCGATTACCGCCCAGGCAGCCATGACGAGGGGAATACTGGCGCATGATCGGTTCGCATGCATAGCCGGGGCCTGTTCTTCGGCGTGTCGCGGTGTGCTAAGGGGTGTCGTCGATGGGGTGCTCGGCCGGTGATCGCCGGGGTGGCCGCGAGTGTGTTCCGCGGTGTGCCGGCGCCGCCCGGCCGCGCGCTCGCGGGCCGTCCGTACGCTGTTGGGGTGCCAGCTTCACGCCGCCGGAAGTTCGCCGATGAGACCAGGCTCGGATTGGTCCGCCGGGCCAGGCGGATGGTCCGCACGCTCGCCGTCGCCTACCCCGACGCGCACTGTGAGCTGGACTTCACCAATCCGCTCGAGCTGACCGTCGCCACGATCCTGTCCGCGCAGAGCACCGACAAGAAGATCAACGAGGTGACCCCGGCGCTGTTCGCGAGGTACCGCACCGCAGCCGACTACGCCGGCGCGGACCGGGTCGAGCTGGAGGACCTGATCAGGCAGACCGGGTTCTTCCGCAACAAGGCGGCGGCGCTGACCGGTCTCGGCGCCGCGCTGGTCGAGCGGTTCGACGGGCAGGTGCCGAACAGGTTGAACGACCTGGTCACGCTGCCCGGCATCGGCCGCAAGAGCGCGAATGTGATCCTCGGCAACGCCTTCGGGGTTCCCGGCATCACCGTGGACACCCACTTCGGACGGCTGGTGCGCCGGTTCGGCTGGACCGACTCGGAAGATCCGGTGAAGGTCGAGCACCAGGTCGGCGAGCTGGTGCCGCGGCGGGACTGGACCATGCTGTCGCACTGGGTGATCTTCCACGGCCGGCGGGTCTGCCACGCCCGCCGCCCGGCCTGCGGAGCCTGCACGCTGGCGCCGGACTGCCCGTCGTTCGGCCTCGGCCCGACGTCGTTCGCCGAGGCGGCCAAGCTGGTGAAGGGGCCGGAGACCGAGCACCTGCTGGCGCTGGCCGAGGCGGCCGGCACCGGTTCGGTGGGTGCGGGTTCGGTGACTGCTGAGCCGCCGGTTGCCACCGAACCCGCCTGGGTGGCCGCGCCGTGACAGCGGCCCCATCCCGGCCGTCGCGGCGCTGGATGGCGCTGCGCTGGACGGTCGCGGTCGCGGTGCTGCTGGTGGCCGTCGCGGTGGCGTTGTGGCCGCGGTACTCCGGTGGCTCTGCGGGTACCGGCGAGGCCGTGCCGCCGTCCGTCCCTGACCTGGCGACGCTGCGAGCGCGAGCCGCGCTCGCGCCCTGCCCTGGCGCCGCGGCGGCCACTGGCACCGCCGGCGTGCTCGGTGGGGTGTCGGTGCCGTGTCTTGCCGACGGCGCCACGGTGCCGCTCGGCCCGGCGCTGGCCGGCCGGGACACCCTGCTCAACCTGTGGTCGCATACCTGTGAACCGTGCCGCGACGAGCTGCCGGCGCTGCAGGAGTACGGGGCACGGCCCGACGCCGTCGCGGTGCTCGGCGTCCAGGTGGACGGCACGCCGCAGGCCGGGCTCGCGCTGCTGACCGCGCTCGGCGTGCACCTGCCGTCGGTGACCGACCCGGACGGCACCCTGCGCGCCGCGCTGGACGCACCGCCCGTGCTGCCGCTGAGCTACCTGGTGTCGGCGGATGGTTCGGTGCGGATGGTCAACCCGCCGGTCGTGTTCGGTTCGGCCGACGAGGTTGCCGCCGTGGTCCAGCGGTACCGGGCGGCCAGCTGATGCCCAGCCACCCGATGCACAGCCACCCGATGCACAGCCACCCGATGCACAGCCCAGGCGCCGGCCCGCTGGTCGACCCGTCCGAGGTGCCGGACTGGCTGCAACCGCTGGTGGAGGCCAGTGCCGAGCTGCCGGTATCGGCGCTGACCAGAGTTCCAACCCCGCCGAGCGGCGGGCGGCCGGCAGCGGTGCTCATCCTGCTCGGCGAGAACGGCGCCGAGCAAGGCGCCGAGGATGGCACCGGGCACGACAGCGAGAATGACACCGCTCCCGGCACCGGGCCGGACGTGCTGCTGATCAGGCGCAGCGACGGCCTGCTCTCCCACCCCGGCCAGGTGGCGTTTCCCGGCGGCGCGGTGGACGCCAGCGACGACGGCCCGGTCGCCGCCGCGCTGCGGGAGGCCGCCGAGGAGGTCGGTGTCGACCCCGCGGGGGTACGCCCGGTGGCGCTGTTTCCGGAGCTGTACATCCCGCCGTCCCAGTTCGTCGTCACCCCGGTGCTCGCCCACTGGTACCGGCCGTGCGAGGTGTCGCCGGTGGACCTCGGCGAGACGGCCGCGGTGGCCAGGGTGCCGATCAGCGTGCTGACCGACCCCGCCAACCGGTTCAGCGTGCGTCACCCGTCCGGCTGGGTTGGGCCGGCCTTCGCGCTGCCGGAGATGCTCGTCTGGGGGTTCACCGCGGGGTTGCTCGCCGCGCTCATCGGGCTTGCTGGTTGGGTGCAACCCTGGGACGAGTCCGACGTGCGGGAGCTGGACGCCGCATGGCGTGGCGTCGCCAGTCGGACAGCCTGGCAGGGCCCTGGTGCGGCCAACGGCACGACAGAGGTGAGCGGGTGAACTGGGTCGACGCACTGGTGCTGGCAATGGCGCTGGCCGCGGTCGTGGCCGGCGCCCGCCAGGGCATGGTCACCGCGCTCGCCTCGCTGGCCGGGGTGTTCCTCGGCCTGCTGCTCGGGTTCGAGGTGGCGCCGCTGCTCGTCGAGCGGTTCGCCAGCCCGGTGACCAAGCTGGCCTTCACGCTTGCGATCCTGGTGCTGCTGGTGGCCCTCGGCGAGACGCTCGGCGTGGTCGTCGGGCGGGCCGTGCGCGACCGGATGCACCTCGATTCGGTCCGCCGGGTCGACAGCGCGCTCGGCACCGTGGTGCTGGGCCTCGCGGTGCTGGTCGTCGCCTGGCTGGTGGCGCTGCCGCTGTCCTCGGCCGGCTTTCCTGGGCTTGCCGCCGCCGTCCGGGGATCCGCTGTGCTCGGCGCCGTGGACCGGGTGATGCCGGCGGCCGCCCGCCGGCTGCCGACCGAGCTGCGCCGGCAGCTGCACTCGACGGGCTTCCCCGACGTGCTCTCGCCGTTCTCCCAGACCCCGCTCGTCGAGGTCGATCCGCCGGACCCGGCGCTACAGGCCAGTCCCGTGGTGCGCCAGCTGCAGTCCAGCGTGATCAAGGTGCGCGGCCGCGCGTCGAGCTGTGGCCGGGCACTGGAGGGCACCGGCTTCGTGGTCGCCCCCGACCGGGTGATGACCAACGCTCACGTGGTGGCCGGCACCGACGACGTCCTGGTCGAGGTGGCCGGCGGCCGCAAGGCCGGCACCGTGGTGCTATACGAGCCGGACACCGACATCGCGGTGATCGCCGTACCGGGGCTGCGCGCCGAACCCCTGCGGTTTGCGCCGGAGGACGCCTCGTCCGGCGCATCCGCCATCGTCCTCGGTTACCCCCTCGACGGCCCCTACCAGGCCGCCGAGGCGCGGGTCCGCGAGCGGATCCAGTTGCGCGGCCCCGACATCTACGACTCGCACAGCGTGCAGCGCGACGTGTACACAATTCGCGCGCAGGTGCGCAGCGGCAACTCCGGCGGCCCCATGGTCGACCCCAGTGGCCGGGTGCTCGGCGTGGTCTTCGGCGCCGCCGTCGACCAGGACGACACCGGCTTCGTCCTCACCGCCGACGAGGTGGCCGACGAGGTCGCCGCCGCGCCCACCCGTTCCACCCCGGTCCCCACCGGCGCCTGTGCCACATAGCCAGACCGCGCCACGGGACGATCGCCGCGGCACTGGGCTCAGCCGATCCGGCCGAGAGTGGCCCAGCGCGGCTCGCCGTCCGCGTAGCACAGGTACTCGACCTCGAGTGGCATGTAGCTGTCGCTGTAGTGCGGGTCGAGCCCCTCGGTGGAGAGCCGTCTCCGCTGCCGCGGCACGAGCCGGCCGTCCCGGCGCAGCGCGGCCTGCTCCACCTCCACGGTCCGGCAGAGCACCGCGGACACCCGGGCGCGCACCTTCGGCGAGTCGGTCGGCACCACGCTGAAGAAGTTGGCCGCCGGGTCGCGGCGCATCGTCTGCAGCATCATGGCGAGCGCGAGCACGCCGCCGCTGGTGCCGAGGCTGCGGGTGCCGGCGACGAACGCGCACCAGTGCGACCGGCCGAGGGCGGCGGCAAACGGGTTGCGGCAGGCCAGGACCATCGCGTACGTCGGGTAGAGCCGCTCGTCCAGCTCGACCCGCTCCTCCCGGCTGTGCGAGAACACCGACCGCGCCCCGGCCAGCTGCACGGTCATCGAGCGCGAGCCGTAGGTCGGGTATACGCCCTCCTCGCGCAGGTCCATGGCGAGCGGGACCGAGCTGCGGGGCGTGCCGAACTCGCGGGCGGCGGCCTCGAACAGCGCGCCGTGCCAGAAGTTCGTGTCCGGGCCGCCCAGCACCACGACGTCCCGCTCGGCGAGCAGCGTGGCGTCGACGCAGTGCTCCGGCCACATGATCGGCGCGTCGGCCATGGAGTTGGCCGCTGTGTCGGCCAACCCGTCGTCGCCTATCTGATCTGGGCCCATCTGATACGGGCGCAGCGCCGCGGCCAGCTCGGGAACGAACGCCAGGTCCTTGACCGCGAGGGTGTGGTCGACGTCTTGCAGTCCCTCGGGCAGCTCCCGATCGAACGCGTACGGCGCGAGCGGGATGCCGAGCGGGCGCAGGTCGAACTCGATGTGCGAGCGGCGCTCCCGGTCGGCGAACAGGGGGAACAGCAGCTCGTGCTCCCGCCCGACGTCCCGCCGGTTGCTCGGGATCACCACGAGCGGCCGGTTCGGCGGCAGCAGCACGCGAAGTCCCGCGCCGTAGACCGGATCGTCACAGCGGGCCAACGCCACCTGGCGGACCGGCGCACCCCGCTTGAGCGGGACCAGCTCCAGCTGCCGGGGTCGACCCGGGGCAGGCGCCGAGCGGACCGCCGTTGGCATCAGCAGCAGGCGCCCCCAGCGCGGCCGGGACAGGCCGAGCCCGGCCAGGATCAGCACGGCGAGGCCGGCGGTGAGGCCGAGGAACGCAAGCAGCTGCCACTGGTGCCCGGTCGCGTCGAGGAGCCCGGCGACGACCGCTGTGGTGCTGACCGCGGCGACCAGTGCGCGCATCCCGTTGATCCGGAGGTGCCGGCGCAGCCGCTCTCCGCCGGACATCGTGTAGTTCCTGGTCGCGGCGTCCCGCGGCACTGATGCGGGGTCGGCCACAGACACCCCCTACTCCGTCGCGCTCGGTACGTCGCGCAGGTAGGCTAACGCCCGGACTTCCGGGTGAGCGGCGCGACCGCCCGGCCACGCAGCGCAACGGTGAAATCGGTCAGGCTCCCTGCCCGGCAGGAGAGCGCGAGGGGGCCAGCGATGACCGGCAGGCGGCACGCGAACGAACTGATCGGGCCGTTCGGCAATCCCGATGGCTCCCGCGCCGACATCGAGGACCTGCTGGACGGCTTCGTCGACTTCGGCGGCGACCCTGGCTACGGCGGCCTGGCGACCCGGGCCAACGACTCGAAGGTGCGGGTCATCGTCGGCAAGCTCGGCGCCGGCAAGACCGTCTACATGCGCCGGCTGCAGGACTTCCAGGCCCACCAGGAGTCGGTCTACGCGGACATGCCACAGCAGAACCTGCCCAAGACCGAGGTGATCGTCAAGGCCTGCCAGTGGTTCTCCGGGCAGGTTCTGGTGGAGAAGTGGATGCAGATCTGGGAGCGGGCGATCGTGCGCTCGCTCGCCTCCCACCTGCTGCTCGACCGCGAGCTGCGGGCCCAGGTGCCAGAGGACGCGCGAGCCGACATCGCGGGCACCTACGGCCGGCTACTGGACGACTTCCGCCGGCCGCGGTCGATCTACAGCCAGGTCCGGGACCTCATCAACGAGCGGCACACCGCCCACCAGCTGTCGACCTACCTGGACGACCCGCTGTGGGACGACCTGGAGGACGTGCTCGGCGAGGTCGTCGCCCGGTGCAAGCCGATCTACTTCTACCTGGACGCCGTCGACGAGGAGTTCAGCCATGCCCCGATGTACTGGCTGAAGTGCCAGGAGGGGCTGTTCTACCAGGTGATGCGGCTGCTGAGGGACCACCGCCTTGGCGGCCGCCTGCACGTCGTGGTGAGCATCCGGGACATCGTGATGTCCTCGGTCTACCGCTCGGAGCACGCCCCGCGCTACCACAACGAGCCGCACATCCGGGTGCTCACCTGGGATCACGCTTCGCTGCTGCACCTGCTGCGGCAGAAGCTGGAGCGGCTGCCGCCGTCGTTCCTCATGCGACAGCCGGCCGATGGAGTGTCCATGCGTGACTGGCTCGGCCTCGCGACCGTGACCGACGAGTGGGGCAGCAAAGAGCGCGTCGAGGACCACCTGATCCGGCACACCCGGCTGATCCCGCGGGACGTCATCTCGCTCGGCAACGAGCTGGCCGGGGAGGTCTTCCGGCAGAAGCGGGCCGGGCGTGACCGGCTGCCGGAGGCGGCGTTGCGGGAGGTGGTCACCCGGTGCGCCAAGCGGTTCGGCGACTCGCAGCTCGCCCAGTGCGCGAACCAGGTGTCCAGCGACATGATGCCGAAGCACGCCGCGCTGCACAGCTACTCGGAGGTCTACACAAGCACCCAGGCCTATATCCGCGGCGTTGTCGACGAGATGCGGTCGTTCATCCGGCTGATCGGCACCGACCAGTTCCCCCGCTCCGACCTCGACGGGCTGCGCGAGATCGCCAACCCGCATTTTGAGAGCGCCACCGACCTCGCCTCGGTGCTCTGGCAGAACGGCCTGCTGGGCTACCTGGACTCCCGCGGTCAGCCCCGGTTCTACTCGCTCGGCGACATCGACGAGTTCCACCTGCCGCCCGACGTCGACACGTACGTCATCCACCCGTGCCTGGCCCGCAGCGTCGGGCTGGCCAGCGCCCCGCGCATCCCCGCCACCGTATGGACCCAGTAAGAGTGATGCAGCGGGTGACGCGGTGAGGGTCCGGCCGCGGTGAGGAACGTCCGGGTGATCCCGTACGCCCGGTGGACGGATTTCAAGCGCGACCTGTTCGCCGAGCTGTTCGACAACGAGCGGTTCCGCCCGGACCGCTACCTGTTCCGCGGCTCCGGCGACGCGAACTGGACGCTGTCCACGCATTTCGACCGGCGGTTCGCCGGCGTCCCCCTGGAGCGGCGGCTCGCGCTGTGGGACGAGCTGATCGCCGAGTTCCGGCTGGGCTGCGCCGACCTGGGCGTGCCGACCGCGGAGGTGGACGAGGACCGCAAGCTGTGGGCGCTCGGCCAGCACTTCGGGCTGCCGACCCGGCTGCTGGACTGGTCGACCAGCCCGTACGTTGCCGCGTTCTTCGCCTTCCGCGACCACCTGCTGAGCCGGTCGCCGCGCTACGACCACGTCGCCGTGTGGGTGCTGCACCTGCAGAACCCGGTGTGGTCCAGGGAGTGCGGCGTGGAGATCGTCACCGCGCCGGCGTTCGACAACGTCCGGCTGCGCAGCCAGGGCGGTCGGTTCACCCTGTGCCGGGCGCCGGTCGGCACGCTGGAGGATTACGTCGAGCGGTTCGCCACCGAGCCGGCGCTGACGAAGTGCGTGCTGCCGGCGAGCGACGCCGACCATGCGCTGGCCGACCTGGACGCCATGGGGATCAACAGCTACAACCTGTTCCCCGACCTCGGCGGGCTGGCCGCGACGGCGACCATGCGGGCCTCGCTGCGCGCGCTCGCCGAATGATGCCTCTGACCTGTGGCTGTGCCGGCGCTTCGCTCAGGCCGCACCATCGCCTGACAGGAACTCGACCAGGGCGCGGGTGGTGGTCAGCGCGGCCTCCTGCTGGACGAAGTGGCCGACGGCGGGCAGCACCCGGTAGCGGTAGCTGGCGCCGGCCCACTGCCGGGAGCGGCGGGCCGTGGGTTCGAGCAGGCACGGGTCGTCGGCGCCGTGCAGCTGGAGCACCGGCACGGTGAGCTGGCGGTTGACGGCCGCCGCAAACCGGCGGCCATCGGTGCGCAGCTGCGAGCGCACTGCCCAGCGGTAGAACTCCAGCGCGCTGTGCGCCACGCCAGGGATGGCCATGGCCGAGCGGTTGAGGCGGAGCACCTCGGCGAACTCGGGGGTGGCCCGCCACTGCGCGCCTGACCAGGAGCGGATGAGCGCCTCGACACGCGCCCCACCGTCGCGCCGCAGGCGCCGTTCCGGCCACAGTGGCACTTGGAAGCCCAGCGCGTACCTGGAGGCGACGCCCTGGTGCCGCAGGTCGCGGATCAGCGCCCGGCGCAGCGCCAGCGGGTGCGGGGCGGCCAGCGGCGCGATGGACCGGACCAGCCCGGGGTGCAGCGCGGCGACCGTCCACGCCAGCAGCCCGCCCCAGTCGTGCCCGACCAGGGCGGCGTCGCGCTCACCGAGCGCGCGGATCAGCCCGGCGATGTCGCCGGCCAGCGTCCACCCGTCGTAGCCGCGCGGTGGCTTGTCCGAATCACCGTAGCCGCGCAGGTCCACGGCGGCCGCGCGGAAGCCCGCGTCGGCCAGCCCGATCAGCTGGTGCCGCCACGACCACCAGAACTCCGGAAAGCCGTGCAGCAGCAGCACCAGCGGCCCGGAGCCGAGCTCGACGACGTGCAGCCGGATGCCGTTGGCCGAGACCTCGCGGTGCGTCCACGGCCCGGCGATGCGCACGGTTCTCGGCTCCGGTGGTGGTAGCAGCACCGCGCGCCGCCCAGACCGCCCCGGTCGCCGAGGTCGCCGAGGTCGCTCAGCGGTCGAGGCGGCCGGCGCCAACCACATCGCGGCTGTCCCCGTCGCGTTCGTCGCCGTTTCGCCTGGTGATCTGCATGGCCTCGTGCAGCGAGCTGATCGTCCGCTCCGGCTTGCGGATGCTGCGCACCCGCCGGTAGCCCAGCAGGCCGAACAGGCCGGCCGCGACCAGCATCAGCCCGAACACAATGGCGAACGCCGCCGAGCGCGGCAGCCAGATGTCCAGCACCTCGGCAATGGTCAGGAACAGGAAGAACAGGCTGAACAACAGGACGGCCAGCGCAATGACGAAGTAGACGCTGCCCTTGACGCCCTTGCGGACCTCGGACACCACCTCGGCCTTCGCCAGCTCAACCTCGGACCTGACCAGCGTGGACAGGTGCGTGCTGGCCTCCCGGACGAGGGCGCCGATCGACTGGTCGTGGTGGTTGATCGGGGGTTCCGGCGACAGCGGGATCGCCGGGACCCGCGGCGGCTGGGTGCTGGTCACGGCGGTCATCGTGCCATGTCCGCCCGGTGTCGATTTGCGTGGCAGGCTATGGGGTCGTGCCGCCCGAGCAATGGATCAGCTTCCTCACCGACTACGGCCACGACGACGTCTACGTCGGCGTGTGCCATGCCGTGATGCTCAAGGCGGCTCCGGACGCGAAGATCATCGACGTCTGTCACACCGTGCCGCCCGGTTCGGTCAAGGCCGGTGCCAGGCTGCTGGCCAAGGCCGTGCCGTACCTGCCGGACGGCGTGATACTCGCGGTTGTCGACCCGGGCGTCGGAACCGACCGCCGCCCGATAGGCGTCCTCGCCGGCGAGAGCGTGCTCGTCGGTCCGGACAACGGACTGCTGCTGCCGGCCGCCGAGGCGCTCGGTGGCGTGCGCGAGGTGTACGAGCTGAAGTCGCACCGGCCACCCGAGTCGGCGACGTTCCATGGCCGGGACGTCTTCGCGCCGGCCGCCGCCGAGCTGGCGCTGGGCCGGGACCCCGCGCTGCTCGGCCCGACGATCGACCCCGACTCGCTGGTGCGGCTGCCCAAGCCGCGGGTGACGGTCACGCCCGAGGCCATCACCGGTGAGGTCGCTCTCGTTGACAGCTTCGGCAACCTGCAGACCACCGTCGTCGGCGACGCGTCCGCGATGCCGGTCGGGGCCCGGGTGATGCTCATGTTCGGCCGCCGCCGGCGGGTGGCCTACGTCGGCCGCACATTCTCCGACGTGGCGCCCGGCAAGCTCGTGCTCTACGTCGACTCGTCCGGCTACCTCGCGGTCGCCGCCAACGGCGCCAACGCCGCTCAGAAGCTCGGCGTCGGCCCCGGCACCGAGATCACGATCAGGCGCTGACCGCGCCTGCTGTGAGTGGCAAATGGTGCCGGGACACCATTTGCCACTCACGACATGGCCGGCAGCCCGTAGGCTGCCGGCCATGACCGATCGGGACGCCGCGCCCGCCGGGCGGCTCGTCCTGATCGGGGTTCTCGCCGGGTTCCTGTCTGGCCTGTTCGGAGTCGGTGGCGGCGTCCTCATCGTGCCCGCCCTGGTCACGCTGTGCCGGCTGGACCAGCGCCAGGCGGTGGCCACCTCGCTGCTGGCCATCGGGCCGCTCGCGGTCGCCGGAGTGATCGGCTACGCGATCCACCGCCAGGTCGATGTCTTCCTCGCCGTGCCGTTGATCATCGGCACGGTGGTCGGGGCCTGGATCGGCGCCGCCCTGCTGCGGCGGGTGTCGCTGCCGGTCTTACGGTTGATCTTTGCGCTGGCCGCGCTCAGCGCCGGCATCCGGCTCATCGTCGACCCTGGCGTGCCCGCCGGCCCGGTGCACCACGAACTGTGGCGGCTGGCCATTCTGGTCCCGGTGGGCGTGGCCGTCGGCATCCTCGCCGGTCTGACCGGCATCGGGGGCGGCGCCGTCATGGTGCCCATGATGGAGCTCGGCTTCGCCGTAGCCGCCGCGCTCGCCAAGGGAACCTCGCTCCTCGTCATACTGCCAACCGCGCTGCTCTCGGGCTGGCGCAACCTGCGCGCGCACCTCGGTTCGATCCACGACGCCACCTGGATCGGCCTGTCCGGAGTTCTCACTGTCCTGGTCGCCTCGGCCATCTCGGTCCGCCTGCCCGGCACCGTCGCCGACCTGCTCTTCGGCTTCTTCCTCAGCGCCGTCGCCCTGCGCACCGTCTGGCCCGACCTGCGTTCCTGGCGTTCCCGGAGCGCTCGGCGGTCCTCAGCCGGGCCATCCTGATCCTGGTCACGGCCGACGGCTTCGTGATCAAGGCTTGACCAGGCGCTTCTTGGTGATCTTGCCAAGATCGTTGCGGGGAAGCGAGTCGAGGAAGTGAACGACGCGGGGACGCTTGTGCGGCGCGAGGTTGGCGGCCACGTAGGAGGCCAGCTCGCCGGCGTCGGGGTACTGCCCGGGCGAGGGTACGACCCAAGCCACGACGCGCTCGCCAAGATCGGGGTCGGGCTCGCCGGTGACGGCGACCTCGGCGACCGCCGGGTGTTCCAGCAGCACGTTCTCGATCTCGCCGGCGCCGATCTTGAAGCCACCGCTCTTGATCAGATCGGTGGCCTTGCGGCCGACGATGCGCAGGTAGCCGTCGGTGGCCATGGTGGCCACGTCGCCGGTGACGAACCAGGAGTCGCGGAAGGCGTCGGCGGTGGCGTCCGGCCGGTTGAGGTAGGCCAGGAACAGGTTGGGACCGCGGACCTGGATCTCGCCGACTGCCTCGTCGTCGCGGGCGTCGAGCACCGAGCCCGACTCGTCGACGAGCCGCACCTGCACACCGTCCAGCGCGGGCCCGACGTAGCCGGGGCGGCGGTCGCCGGTGGCGCGCACCGCGCAGTTCATCAGCGTCTCGGTCATGCCGTACCGTTCGACGACCCGCTGGCCGGTGGCCGCGGAGATCCGACGGTGGTCGCTCGCCGGCAGCGCTGCCGAGCCGGAGACCAGCAGGCGCGCCCCGGCCACCGCGGCGGCGATGTCGGGGTCGCGCTCGGCGTCCGCGACCAGGCGGTGGTACATGGTGGGCACGCCGAACATCATGGTGGCACCGCCGGCCAGGGCGGCGGCGACGCCGTCGGAGCTGAACCGGCCGAGGTGGCGCACGGTGCCGCCGAGTCGCAGCGGGCCGAGCACGCCGAGCACCAGACCGTGCACGTGGAACAGCGGCAGGCCGTGCACGAGCTCGTCGGCCGCGGTCCACTCCCATGCCGCGGCCAGCGCGTCGAGGTTGGACGTGATCGCGCGCCGGGGCAGCATGACGCCCTTGGGCGGTCCGGTGGTGCCTGAGGTATAGACGATCAGCGCCGGGTCCTCCGCGTCGTCCGGGCCGCCGCCGGCGTGAACGGGCGCGGCGTGCCCAGTGCCGGTGTGCCCAGTGCCGGTGTGCCCAGCGCCGGTGTGCCCAGCGCCGGTGTGCCCAGTGGCCGCGTGCCCGCGGACCAGGTCGTCGACGTGGACGTCGAGGCGCGGCACCCCGGCGCAGGCGTTGGGCAGCGCGGCGTCCGGCCCGGCGAGCACAAGGTCGGGCTCGCAGTCGGCGAGGATGTGGCCCAGCTCGCGGTCGCCGCTGCGCGGGTTGAGTGGCACGGCCGGCACCCCGGCGATGACCGCGGCCACGACCGCCAGGCAGGTCGGCAACTCGGTGTTCGCCCATACCGCCACCCGCCTGGCCGTGCCGAGCCGGTCCGCCAGGGTGGACGCCGCCGCGGCGAGCTGGCCATAGGTCAGGGCGCGCTCGCCGAACGCGATGGCGATCTTGCGCTGGTCGCCGTCGGACAGCGCCGGGAACATCTACTCCTCGGACTTGTCCGTGGACAGTCCCGCGCTGATCAGGTCCATCACGGTGGAGTCGGCGAGCGTGGTGACGTCCCCGATCTGCCGGTTCTCCGCGATGTCGCGCAGCAGCCGTCGCATGATCTTGCCGGACCGGGTCTTCGGCAGCTCGGCCACCACCATGATCTGCCGCGGCTTGGCGATCGGGCCAATCTCCCTGGCCACGTGGTCGCGCAGCTCCTTGATGACCGCCCCGCCCTTGGCGTCGTCCTCGCCGACGTCGCCGCGCAGGATCACGAACGCGACGATGCCCTGGCCGGTGGTCGGGTCGGCGGCGCCGACGACCGCGGCCTCGGCGACCGTCGGGTGCGAGACCAGGGCGGACTCCACCTCGGTGGTCGAGATGCGGTGCCCGGACACGTTCATCACGTCGTCCACCCGGCCCAGCAGCCAGATGGCGCCGTCCTCGTCGTACTTGGCGCCGTCACCGGCGAAGTAGTAGCCCTGATCGGCGAATCGCGCCCAGTAGGTGTCGCGGTAGCGCTCGTCGTCACCCCAGATCGTGCGCAGCATGGCCGGCCACGGCTTGTCCAGCACCAGGTAGCCGCCGCCGCCAGGGGGTACCTGCTCGCCGGAGTCGTCCACGATCTTCGCGCCGATCCCGGGCAGCGGCGCCATCGCCGAGCCCGGCTTGCACGCCGTGACCCCGGGCAGCGGCGAGATCATGATCGCGCCGGTCTCGGTCTGCCACCAGGTGTCCACAATGGGGCAGCGATCGTTGCCGATGTGCTCCCGGTACCACATCCAGGCCTCCGGGTTGATCGGCTCGCCGACGCTGCCGAGCAGCCGCAGCGAGGACAGGTCGAAGTTCTCCGGATGCTGGGCGCCCCACTTCATGAACGTGCGGATGAGCGTGGGCGCCGTGTAGTAGACCGAGACCTTGTACTTCTCGATGATCTCCCAGTGCCGGCCCTCGTGCGGGGTGTTCGGGGTGCCCTCGTACATCACCTCGGTGGCCCGGTTGGCCAGCGGCCCGTACACGATGTACGAGTGTCCGGTGACCCAGCCGATGTCG
>DASXTS010000488.1:0-1990 GCA_036505275.1 Pseudonocardiaceae bacterium | reverse complement strand
GTCCAGTCCTGCACCATGTGCAGCGCGCCGGCGAAGACGCAGTCGCCGTAGCGGTCGTTGCCGAGCATTCCCCAGTCCTGGACCTGCTCCGTCCACAGTCGGCTGGTGGGGGCCGGCGGAAGCGCGTCGGTGAGGTAGCTGGCCAACTGGAACGTGCGCGGGTCGTGCTTGGGCGGCTGTTTGCCCAACCGGTAGGCGAACGCTGGGTCGGTCACTGGGTCCCCCTCGTCCTCGGGCGCCGCGGGCGCGGTGCTCCACGACGAGGAGAGCAGATCCGGGCCATGCCGGATACATCCTTCCGCCGCCCAGCGCGGGCCGCCGGACGGCTCAGCCGGTCGTCTCCAGCCGGACGTCGCCACCGCTGCTGTGCGCCTCGATCTGCCGCTGGGACTGCGGGTCGGTGGGCACATCGGTGTGGGTTCCGCCGCCGCTGGAGTCGGCGTTCACGCTGTAGCCGCCCTCGACCCGGGGGAGGCCGATCCGCACGCCGCCACCGCTGCTGTCGGCGACCACCCGGTCCGGCGCCGTGTCGAACGCCAGCACCACGTCCCCGCCCGACGACCTGGCCTCGACCTGCGTGGCGCGCAGCCCGGTCGCCCGTACCCCGCCGCCGGACGAGTCCAGCTGCACGGCGCCGGCGAGGCCGGTGGCCGTGATGCCGCCGCCGGAGGAATGCAGCTGCGCTGGGCCGGTGAGCCCAGAGACCGTGATGCCGCCGCCGGACGAGTCCAGCTGCACGGCGCCGGTGAGCCCGCTGACGGTGATGTCGCCGCCCGAGCTGCGCGCGTCGACCGTCAGCTCGGCCGGGACCGTGACGACGGCGTCGATGGAGCAGTTGGGGGTGAGCCAGTCGCACCCGGCATGCAGCACCAGGCCGTCGGGGGTCGAGGTCTCGGCCAGCCGCGGCCGGCGCAGCCCGTACCGCACCGTCTCATGCACCCGGACCTCCGGGCCGGAGCCGGGCTTGATCGTGATCGCACCGGTGGTGTCGATCCGCAGCCGGCCGGCGGTCGGCGTGAGGGTCAGATCCCGCTGGTACGTCGTCTGGCCGAACAGGTTGACCAGCGTCCACGCCGCACCCGCGATGAGGACGAAGGCGGCGACTCCGCCGACGGCGAGCAGGACCTTCTGCGCGCGGGACAGCGTTCGGCTGCGGGTGCCGATCTCGGACATCGTGCGGCTCCGTCAGGTGTCGAGGTAGCGAAGTACGGCCAGCACCCGGCGGTGGTCGCTCTCGGCCGTGGCCAGGTCCAGCTTGGTGAAGATGCCGCTCACGTGCTTCTCGACGGCGCCCTCGGTGACCACGAGCTGGCCGGCGATCGCGCCGTTCGACCGTCCCTCGGCCATCAGCTGGAGCACCTGCCGCTCCCGCTGGGTGAGCCGCTCCAGCGGGTGCCGGCGGCGGCTGCGCGCCAGTAGCTGGGCCACCACCTCCGGGTCCAGCGCGGCGCCGCCGCCGCCGACCCGGCGCAGCGCCTCGACGAACTCGTCCACATCGGCCACCCGGTCCTTGAGCAGGTAGCCCACGCCACGGGTGTCGCCGGCCAGCAGCTCGGTCGCGTACCGCTCCTCGACGTACTGGGACAGCAGCAGCACCGCGGTCTTCGGCCAGCGCTGCCGGATCACCAGCGCGGCCCGCACGCCTTCGTCCCGGTGGGTCGGCGGCATCCGCACATCGGCCACGACCACGTCGGGCAGCTGCGCGCCGACCGCGCGGAGCAGCTGCTCGGCGTCCGCCACGGCGGCCACCACGTCGAAGCCGGCCTCGGCGAGCAGGCGGGTCAGGCCCTCCCGCAGCAGCACCGAGTCCTCGGCGATCACGACTCGCATGGCAACTCCACGGTGAGCACGGTGGGACCGCCGGCCGGGCTGCGCACCGACAGCCGGCCATCCACTCCGGACACTCGGTCGGCGAGCCCGGCCAGGCCGGTGCCGCTGGCCGGGTCGGCGCCGCCGACGCCGTCGTCGGTGACCACGACGCGCAGCCAGC
>DASXTS010000487.1:0-3893 GCA_036505275.1 Pseudonocardiaceae bacterium | reverse complement strand
CAGGGCGTCCAACGCGCTGGTCGACTCGCCGTCACCCGGCTGCGCCGGCCGGCTCCATGCGTGCACGTCGTCGCAGAGCAGCACCACCCTGCTGTGCGATCCGAACGGCGGACCCCAGCTCGCCGCCAACTCGGCCAGCTCGGCCAGATCGGCGGCGAGCAGTTCCCTGGCGGTGTCCAGGTCGAGGTTGCGCTGTCGTTCTCGGAAGGCCACCAGGCGCTCCCGGATCCGGGCGCGGGCCAGCGGAGCGGACAGTTCGGGGACCGCCTGCGCCACCCGCGTCGCCTCGTCGTCCTCGACCTGCGGGGTCTGCGGCATCCTGGGCGGCAGCTCCATCCGCTCGGCCATGAACAGCGCCTGTTGAAGCACGGCATAGACGAGCCGGCGCGCCACCAGGGGTGCGGCGCCTTGCGAGTACGGCCCGAGCAGAAGCGGCAGGTGCCCGGCGCGCAGCATCCGCCAGCCGATCTCGCGCAGCAGCCGGGTGCCGCCCAGCCGGCCCGTCGAGCCCGGTGCCAGCACGGCCAACGCGCCGACTGCATTGCCCGGCTCGACCAGTCGGTCCGCAGCGGCAACGATGTCCTCCCGGCCGATGAACACCGGCTCGCGGCGCAGGTCGAGCCGCTCCGCCAAGCCGATCAGCCGCCGCGCCTGGGTGCTGTCGACGATTCTCTGGCGCGGGTCAACGGTCTCCGCCAGGAATACCGCCGGCAGCGCCCAGTCGAGCTCCGTGCTGGGCGCTGGGCTGCTCAGCAGCGCGGCGCGGCGACCCTCCGCGGACGCCTCCACCACCGGCAGTCCCTCGTGGACGGCCAGCGCCAGCCGGCGGGTGTACAGCCGGCACGCGAGCTCGCTCACCTCCCCCGCCATCGCCGACACGACCGGGACACCGGCTTCGACCAGCTGGGCGGCCAGCGACGCCGCATCGGTCGGCGTTGCGGTGTTGCACGCCGACAGCACAACCGCGGTCGGCAGGCCGGCCGCGGACAGCGCGCTGATCAGGGCGTTGGCGTCGGCCTCGCGCTGCCCACCGGCGCCGTCGCGCAGCATCAGCGCGGCCCGGCCGTCGGCCAGCAGCACGCCGTGCGCGACCAGGTGCACGACATCGGGCCGGAATGACGCACAGGCCTGCTGCAGGTCGTCGATCGAGACCGCCTGCACGGCCTGCGCCTGGCACTGGCCGCTGGCGTCCAGCGCCCGCAGCAGGCCCATGAACATCGCACCAGGCCGGATCACCGGGTCGGTCAGGCGGGCGCCGGCGGCGAACAGCACCCTCGGGATTCCAGTGATCGTGACAACCGGTTGTGGGGTGGCGCCGGTGGCGCGCACCAGCCGGCTGACCGCAACCAGCAGGCGCGGATGGCCGGCCAGGGTGGCCTCGCCGTCGTGCATCGACTCCCAGACCAGATGGTGCAGGTCGCGCCCCCGCCAGCGCAGCGCCAGCTCCACCGAACGGTCCCGCGCCACGCCGTCCAACCGCATGATCGCCGGCCAGGCCGGGGCGAGCAGGCACTCGAACAGCCAGCGGCCGTACCTGAGCACATCGCCGTCCTCGGTGCGGTGGGCCGCGAGCCTGTCGAGCAGTTCCTGGACGGCCTGGTCGTCGCCGCCGCACAGCGCCGCGTGCGGCTGCGTGTCGGCGGGCGCGCGTTCCGGTGGGGTTCGGGGATACGACCGGCCACCCACGTCGACGACGTCCATCGCATAGCTCGGCACGACATCGATCTCGGTTCCGGTGTCCGGGTCGACGGCACGGGCGGTGACCGCCCAGCCCCGGCCGGCCGGCCCGTCCGCCGGCTCATTCGTCGACTCGTCCAGCCACGCGGCCTCGATGATCACGCGTTGCATCGGTCAGCCTGCCGGATCGTCCGAAGGTGGGAGCAGGCGGTCGGCGAGACGCTCGGCCAGCGGGCCGACGTCAACCGTCGCGACACCGGCGAGGGTGCCTGGCGGCCCGCAGGTCTGCAGTACCGCGGGAACGTTCGTGGCCAGAGTTCGCAACACCGTCTGTGCCGTCGCCGGCTGTTGTGGGTGCGTTACCGCCTGCTGGTAGGCGAGCACCGCGGCGGCCACCCCAACCCTGGCTGCGGCCCTGTCCGAGCGGCCGGTGACGGCCGGCTGTGGCTGCACCAGTTGCTGCGCCCAGGCGGCCACGCCGGCGGCGAATCCGGGCCGCGTGCCGCAGAGCTGGCCCAGTGGCACGTCGGCCACCCGCAGGTCCACCAGCGCGGCGGCCACCCTGGGCGTGACGTCGAGCAGTGCGCGCACCGTCTGTGCCGCGGCGGTGGGCACCGCGCCCTCGGGCAAGGCGTCCAGCCACGCCCGAACGTCCTTCGCCCCGGGTCCGGGGTCGGGTGCCCCGGCGCAGCGGGCCAGCTCGCCGAGCAGGGCCGTGCGCACCGCGGGCGGCGGGTAGAAGCCGCCGGACCGCCCGGTCTTGACCAGGTCGGCCGGTGCGCCGTGCTGCAGCTCCTCCACCGCCCATGCGGCCGCTGGCCCGACGGTGAGCGCGGCGAACGCGTCCGCGAAGGCCTCCTTCGCCCAGCCGTGCCAGAGCGCGGCCACCTGCGCGTCCCCTGGCGGCTGGCTGGCCGCCGCGAACAATGCCGCCCTGGTGTCCGCCTCCAGCCGCGGCGAAAGGTCCAGCTGCACGTGGTGCCCGGTCTCGTGGGCGGTCAGCGCCAGCCACCACGGCTCGGCCGCGGCGACGAGGGGCAGCGCGACGACGGGGATCGCCAGCTCTGCCACGAACTCGCTCAACAGGGCGTCCTCCGGTGCCCGCAGGTCCGCCGGCACCGATGTCCGCGTCGTCGCGGCGGCGTCGAACCGCGGGTCCAGGAAGACCAGCGGTCCGGTCGGTCGGGGAACTCGGGCGGTGTCGAACGGCTCGGTCCAGCAGCTGCGGACCACCTCGTCGGCGGCGAGCAGAACGCCGGCGAGCGCCTCGTCCAGCCGCTGGTCGTACTTCGTCGCGTACCAGTCGAACAGCCGCCCGACCAGGGTGGTGGCCTGGTCGGCGTTCGAGCATGCGCGGTAGATCCGGCCGGTGTCCGGGTATGCCGACCCCGGCTCGGCCGGCGCCACCCGGACACGGAGTCCGGTGAGCACCCCGTCGACCCGGCCGATCATCCGGCGCAGCACCGCGTGCAGGGCGTCGAAGTGGTTGGCGAAGCGGGCGAAACGCTCGTCAATGCCACGTTCGGCGAACCAGCCGTCTATTCGGCTGCGCAGGGCGCTGGCAGCGTTCTGTGACCGAGTTACCCGGGCAGCGGCGCGCGCGGCGGTCCACTGCGCCTCGACCGTCACGGTCACATGATGGCGCAGCCACAGCCCGAGATACGACCGGCGTGCCGCAATGCCGAGATCGGCTGGCGAGGGGCCACCGCGACGATGGTGGCCTGATCAGCCGGTGTCCTCGGACGCTCGCGAATCCGGCCGTAGTCCCCGTGCCCGAGCCGGTAGCTGACCGCCCGCCCGGCGGCGTGGTAACGGCAGCCGACGAGCTCCGACACCAGCCCGACGCGGCCGAATGGCCGTATCGGTTGGCTCTGACGTCCCTTCCTTCATGGGGTGGATTCCGCTGCCCGGGACGCCGGGTTCACCCCGCGGGGGCAGGTGCTATGCCGTAAGTCGTCGGCGCCGGGATGCGGCCGGCAGTCCTGCGGTGGGGAGTCCTGCAGTGGGCAGTCCTGCAATGGAGGAGGCGCGATGTCTGGCAGTAGCTGGCGTTGGCGGCGGACGGCCATCGGGCTTGGCCTTCGCCGACTACCTCACCCCGACCATGGAATGGGTAGAGACCGGCACCCGCCCCGGACGCATCGACGTCAGCTACTTCGCGACCGACCCGGCCAACCCCGGCAGCAATCCCAACCCGAGGTTGCTGAGCACCCGGC
>DASXTS010000486.1:0-13379 GCA_036505275.1 Pseudonocardiaceae bacterium | reverse complement strand
CGGGGTCGCCCCACGGAGCCGCGGTGCGTGAGCCACTCGTGGGAGTCGATCCGGCACAGCGTGCCGCTCTCGCTGCCGCCGTAGGACTCGACGAAGATCGGCCCGAACCACTCGATCATCGCCAGCTTCGTCTCAGCTGGGCACGCGGAGCCGGTCTGGCTCACCGCATGCATGCTGGACACGTCGTACTTGGCCCGGACCTCGTCCGGCAGCGCCAGCAGGCGCTGCATGTGCGTCGGCACGAACACCGACGAGGTCACCCGGTGGCGCTCGATCAGCTGCAGGATCCGTTCCGGATCGAAGCGGCCCAGGATGATCACCGGATGGCCGCCGAGCAGGTGGCGCAGGGCTGTCAACGGGGCGTTGTGCTGCAGCGGCCCGACGACGAGGTGCGGACCGGGCGGGAACCCGGATTCCTGCGTGATCGCTGCGACGTAGTCCTCGGCCGTCTCCGGAAGGCGTAGCGTCCACCGCACCTCGGCGCCGCGGGCCCGCCCGGTGGTGCCGGAGGTGTAGACCAGCAGCGGCCGGGGCGGCCGGCGCCCCGCCTCCGGTGGCACCGGTGGCGCCGTGCCCAGCCAGTCCTCCCAGGTGACGGTGTCCCCGTCCGCCGCAGTGCCGTTGACTGTGCCGTGCACGACGACGGTGCGGACCCCGGCGTTCTTTGCCGCCTCGCGCACCTCGGCCAGGCTGCTCGGCCCGGTGACGGCGCACACGACGCCGGCGTCGCCGTACTGGTCGGTCAGCTCGGCGGCCCGTAGTTGCCGGGACGTCGCGACGGTGCCGACCCCGACGGTCAGCGCCGCGGCGTGTGCCTCGATGGTCGGTATCGCGTTCTCGCCCAGGACAGACACCCGCTGCTCGGGTCCCCCCGCCTCGGCGAGCAGCGCTCCGGCAGCCCGCCCCAGGTCCGCCGAAAGTTCTGCCCAGGTGCGGGTCCCCGAGTCATCGACCAGTGCCACGTCGTCAGGCGCTTCCGCGGCCCGAGCGCGAATCGCAGCCGTCACGGGCCTCGTTCCTTCGCAGCTGGACGATCCGCCAACCCTCGGTATCGTGCTGGATAACTGTTCTCGCAGTCAAGAAAGGGGCGCCCGCCGATGGACGCCGCAGACATCGTCGAGATCAACCAACTGCTCGCCAGGTACGGCCACCTGATCGACGCCGGCAGCTGGGAGCGGTTCGACGAGGTGTTCGTACCGGACGCTGTGCTGGACTACCGCAACTGCAGCATGAACGTCCTCGACGTGCTGCACGGGCTGGACGCGGTAGTGGCGGTCTTCCGCGCGGCGAACCACCCGTCGGCGCATCACTGCACCAACGTCTACGTATACGAGGACGACGGCGCCGTCCGGGTGAAGAGCAAGTGGTTCGTCCCGTACACCCGCGAGCGGCACCAGCCGCACCGGTGGTACGGCGGCGACTACGACGACGTGGTGACCCGCACCGAGGCCGGGTGGCGGATCCAGTCCCGCACCTGCACGGCGCGGTGGCAGTACACGACCGACCCCGAACCGCTGCCGGCCGGCCGCCATACCTGGTGACCCCGGCCAGGGAGGATTCCGCATGCTCCTGGGCATCGACGAGTATCCGTTCCACCAAATCACGCAGCCCTTCGCGGCGGTCGGGACGAGCGACGCGGCGTGGAACGACGGGCATTACGTCTGCTTCGCCGACGCCGCGGGCAGTGTGTGCGTGGCGTCGAGTGTGCGGCTCTACCCGAACAACGACGTCCTGGACGGCTTCGTGTGCCTGCGCCACGACGGCAGGCAGTACAACGTCCGGCTGTCCAGGCGGCTGCGCCCTGATCTTGAACACCTCGGTGTCGGGCCGCTGCGCCTGGAGCTCGTGCAGCCGCTCAAGACGGTGCGACTGGTGCTCGAGGCCGGTGACATTGCCAGGGACCTCGGCGTCGAGCTCGACGTCACCTGCGCCAGCACGGTGCTGCCCTACCTGGACCCCGTCGAGGTGAACCGGGTCGACGGCCGGCTGGTGAGCGAGCGCGCCACCTACGAGGTGACCGGCCGCTGCGCCGGCTGGGTGCGCGTCGCCGGCACCACGGTCGAGCTGGACCCGCGGCGCGACTGCTTCTTTCGCAACCACTCCTGGGGCGTGCACCCTGGCCGTGGCGGGCCACGCCGGTTCGCCGCGCCGCGGCCGGGCGGGAGCCGGCGCGCTCCCGGCGTGCGGCACTGGGCACTGCTGTCCATGCCCGATCACGGCGCGTTCTTCTTCGCCGACCCGAGCGGGCGCGCGGCGTCGGGCAAGGGCGCGGTCATGTACGCCGACCGGGCGGTGCCGCTGCGCTCCGCGGAGCCACACGTGGAGTTCTACGACGGCGGCCGGCGGCTGCGGGGCGGATGGTTCCGCCTGACCGGCGGTGACGGCACGGTGCGCAGGTACCAGATGGCCGACCTGGGCTGGGTGTACTGCCAGGGCGGTGGCTACTTCGGCGGCTTCGACGACGGCCTGGGGCAGGGTGTCTACCGCGGCGACTTCCACAGCGAGGGCGAGGTGTGGGACGTCAGTGACCCGACGCTCGTCCGTGACGCCGCGGGGCGGGAGTTCGAGTTCGAGCACGCCTGGGCGGAGAACTTCGTCCGCCTGACCTGCGATGGCCAGCAGGGTCTGGCCCACTACGAATGCGTCGTGATCGAGGCACCCTAGTCGCGGCTCTCAACGCTGTTCGCCCCGTGAAAGGGCGATCAACCCAGCGTGCTGCCGACCTTGGCTGATTCGAACTCCTCGCCGCGCGATATGAAGTAGCGCCGGATGTCGCGTGCCAGGCGCGGGTAGGGCCCGATCGCGGCACGAAACTCGGCGATGTACGGCATCTCGAAGTGCTCGACGAGGTCCGGCTCGGACGTCCACCGCTCGAAGACGATGATCCGCCCGGCATCCTCTGGATCGGCGCAGACGGTGTAGTCCAGGCAGCCCGGCTCCTCCCGGCTGGCCACGGCGACGTCGATGAACGGCGCGAGCACCTTGTCCCGGTTCTCCCCATAGTCCATCCAGCCGGCGATAATGAACTCTTCCGCCATGGCAGCCCTCCTTACTAGTGACCGCCTCAAGTTACCGTGCCGGCGGATCTTGGCAAGAGGCTATTGCGCGACCGCTGCCACCTGGCGGAGGCTTACCGGGGCCCGTATCCACATACCGGCGCCGTGGAGGCATCGTGACCGATCAGAAGTGGATCATCGACACCGTCCCCAGCAGGCGATTCCCGGTCTACACACGGCTGAACGCGAACGACGTCATGCCGGATCCGATCACGCCGCTGGCCGCCAGCCTGGTCTGGACGCCGGAGATCCTCCCCGGCTGGGCGAGCGGCTACGTACGGCTGGACTCCTTCACACCGGAGGAGATGAGCGGCGAGGAGTACGCGCCGTCCGGCGGCTTCTTCTACGGCTACCTGTACGTGAACATGACCACGGTCCGGGTCATCGGCGTCCGGGCGGGCATTGGTTCCGAGGGCATCGACGCGGCCTTCTTCACCCACCCCAACCCGCCGCCGCACAGGTCCAGCCCGAGCGACATCAACGAGAAGCTCTCGGCGAAGATGGCCGGGCGGGTGCAGTGGACGCTCACCACGACCGCGATCCCCGAACTCGAGGAGGAGCGGGAGTTCGCCGACCGGATCCGCGCCCAGCGTCCAGACCTGACAACGTGCTCGAACGAGGTGCTGGTCACCTGGGCCCGGTCGCTGGCGCCGGTGCAGCGGTTGTTCTGGGGCCGGGGCTACGTCATCGCCAGCAACCAGGCTGCGCTCGGCCCCGGCATCATCTCCTCACTGGTCGGTGCCGCCGACCCAAGCCTGGCCATCAAGGTCATCGGCAGTGCCGGCGACGTCGACTCCGCGCTGCCGTCGTACGCGCTGTGGGACCTGTCGCGGCAGGTGCGCTCGGACGCCGCACTGAGCGCCGAGTTCGACAAGGGCGACGAAGAGCTGCTCAAGCGGCTGGAAGCCGACCACCCCGGCTTCGCGACCAAGTTCCGTACCTTCCTGCACGAGTTCGGCTACCGCGGGCCGTCGGAGTGGGACATCGGCATGCCGTCCTGGGAGACCCAGCCGGAGCTGCCGCTCGCGCTCATCGGCCGGCTGCGCCACCTCGACGACGACGCGTCGCCCGCCCTGAGAAAGGAGCAGCGGGCGGCCGAGGCGGCCGAGGCCCTGCAGAAGGCGCTGGAGATCCTCGGCGACAATGCGGAGGCGGTGCAGACGCTGCACCTGGCCATCGGGTCGGCACGCCGCTTCGCCGCCTGGCGCGAGCGCGGCAAGTCCAATGCGGTGAAGGTGCTCAACGAGATCCGGGTGGCACTGTACGAGCTGGGCCGTCGGCTGGTCGCGAACGGCGAGCTGGACGATCAGCGTGAGGTCTTCATGGCGCTGGAGTCCGAACTCGACGTCCTCACCACCCACGCCGCGGACCTGCGCGACACGCTGCGGGCGCGTGAGGAGCAGTGGAAGAAGCTCTTCGACGTCGTGCCACCAGACTTCGTGGTAGGCGGCGAGCCGATGCCGCTGCTGTCGGAGCTGATGCGCAAGGACGGCGAGCGGGGGGCGACGGTGCGGCCCGGCGACGTCCTCACCGGCGCTCCGGCGTCCGCCGGCGTCGCGCGCGGGCGCGCGCGGGTCGTCCGGGACATGTCGCAGATCGCATCGTTCGAACCCGGCGAGATCCTGGTTGCGCCGCAGACCGACCCGTCCTGGACGCCGCTGTTCATGGTGTCCGCCGGCGTGGTCGTCGACGTCGGCGCGATGGGCAGTCACGCCATGATCGTCAGCCGCGAGCTGGGCATCCCGTGCGCGGCCGGCGTCAGCGGCGCGACCAGCCGCATCCCGGACGGCACGCTGCTGGAGGTCGACGGTTCCACGGGCAAGGTGACCGTTCTGGAAGGCTGATGGGCACTCCGCAGTACATATCCGGGCTCGACTTCGACCAGGAGCTGCGCGCCGACGCCTTGGCGCTCATGCGCCGCTTGGTCGCGAACTTCGAGCACAAGACCACCGACCAGGCGCCCGACCAGTACGTCGAACCCATCGCGAACTACCGTGACCCGCAGCTCTGGACACGGGAGATGGCGGCGATCCACCGGCGGGTGCCGCTGCCGGTCGCGCTCTCGTGCGAGCTACCCGAGCCCGGCACGCACAAGGCGATGGACGTGGTCGGCCACCCGGTGCTGCTCACCCGTGACCGGTCGGGAGTCGCGCACGCGATGCTGAACGTGTGCCGGCACCGGGGCGGGGAGCTGGTGCCAGCGGGGCTCGGCAAGACCAACCGGCTGACCTGCCCGTACCACGCGTGGTCGTACGACCTCGGCGGGCGCCTCATCGGCGTGTACGGCGAGGAGACTTTCGGGCCGGTCGACCGCGGGGCGATGAGCCTCATCACGCTGCCGGTGGCCGAGCGGGCCGGGTTCATCTTCATCAGCCTGGACCGCGAGACCACCATCGACCTGGACGCCTGGCTCGGCGACCTCGCGCCGCTGCTCGACGGGCTCGCGCTGGACCGCTGCTTCCACCACAGGACCACGTACCTGCCCGGGCCCAACTGGAAGCTCGTCGTGGACGGCTACCTCGAGGGGTACCACTTCGCGTCGCTGCACCGGACGACGGTGTTCCGCACCAACCACTCGAACATGGCCACCTTCGACGCGTACGGCCCGCACATGCGCGTCGCCTTCGCGCTGCGGACCATCGGTGCGTCGGTTGGGGCCGCCGAGGCGACGTGGCAGCCGGCAACCAGCGTCGGGCCGATCTACTGGCTGTTCCCCGGCATCGCGATCGCCGGCGGCTGGCGGCGGCTGGTCGAGGTCTCGATCGTGCTGCCCGGCACGTCCTGGGACACCTCGATGACCGAACAGCACACGCTGTTGCGGCATCCGCCGGTCGACGACGACGAGGTCAAGCAGGCCGACCACGCGAGCGCCTGGTTCTACGAGGTCACCCTGGACGAGGACTACCGCACCGGGGAGGGCATCCAGCGGGGACTCGCGGCCGGCGGCGACGGCCAGTTCGTCTTCGGCCGGAACGAGCCGGGGGTGCAGCACTTTCACCGCACGATCGCGCAACTGCTCGCGGTGGCCGCGCGCTGAGAAATTCAGCGGCCGGTCGAGCTCCAGCCGGCCATCACTTCGATCTCCCGGTCGCGGCGCTGCTCGAGCAGTTGCTCGCCCCGGGCGACCAGGTCCGGCAGCCGCCCGGTCACCGCGGCCTCCAGCGCGGCGGAGAACGCCTTGCCCGCCACGCAGTACGCCTCGACCACGGCGTCGAGATGCAGGTCGTGCCGTGGCGCCGCGGCGAGCGCCTCGGCGGCGGACCGGACGGCCTCGTCGCCGGGCACGGCGGCCCGCACGGCGTGGACATAGTCGTCGATGGCTGCGGTTTCGTCGAGCATCCAGGCGATCTCGTGCGCGGCCCGGACGGCCGTGTTCTTCAGCACCGCATCCAGCATGATGACGCGCACCTGTGCGGTTTCGTCGCTGAGCGCCGGCAGGACGCCCTCCATGAGTTCGCGGCAGCAGTCCAACAGGATCTGCTCCGTGGTCGGTCGGGACAGCACAGCCGCTCCACTCAGCTCGCAAGGCGGCGCGCGATGTCGAAGAACCGGTGCATCGCGTCCGAGATGGCGTTGAACAGGTAGGTGGCCATCACGCCGCGCGGGTTTCCCCGGTAGAGGTCGTCCGCGGCGTGGATCAGCTGCCCGAGCAGCCGGGCCATGCCCAGCAGGTAGAAGTACTCGATGGTGTCCCGGTTGATCTGCTCCTCGGTCAGCCCGGTGTGCTCGCGGTACCGGGCGAGGAACCCATCGGGATCCGTCTCGTACAGATTCGGGGGCAACTTCAGCTGGCTGTAGTAGCCGAGGTCCTCCCTGGGGTCCCCGATGCGGGCGAACTCCCAGTCGATGACGAGGGGGTCGCCGCCGCTGCCGTCAATCCAGTCAGCCCAGTCAGCCCAATCAGCCCAATCAGCCCAATCAGCCCAATCAGCGACGAGCAGGTTGGCCGGCTGGAAGTCGCCGTGGACGAGCGTGAGCGGTACCGGCGGCGGCCGGTGCTCCTTCAACTGAGCCGCGGCGTAGTGCAGCGCCGGGTTGCTGTCGGACACCGAGTCGTCGATGGTGCGTAGGAACTCGACCAGCTCGTCGATGTAGGTCGACCAGTCCGGCGGGCGCGCCATGTCTGGTGGCAGCACGTCGATCGGTGTCGAATGGATCTTCGCTGCGGTGTCCACGAAGATCTCCCTGGCCCGGTCGACGGCGCCGGAGGCGCCGGACTTGGCCAGCTCCGGCAGCGGACGGCCGGCGAAGAACTCGACGGCGATGCACTTGGCGCCGAAGTACTCCCCGGTAGCGTCGTAGTAACGGGGTCTTGCGGTGCGAACCGGGGCGCGCCCGTGCATGGCCCGCAGGAAGTGCCACTCGGCGTCCCGGTCGCTGTGGAAGATGCCGGACCCGGGCGGCGGGTCCGCGCGCAGCACCATGGCCTCGTCGGTGCCGTCGCCCCAGGTGACCGTCGTGATCGCGGTCAGCCGGCTGTAGCCGCCGCTGACCGGCCGGAAGGACACCACCGTGCCGTGGCGATCCGGCTCGGTGCCGTCGAGGAACTTCTGCAGCGACGGGGCGTCGAGATGAACCGGGTCTGGCATCGAGCCCTCCAATGAGGAGACAGCTGATGGCGGCGTACGTCGCATGCTAGAGAATCCAGCCAGTGAGCAATATGCTGCTTTTCGAAGTGACTGAATAGAAACACGGTCAGGCGGCGACCAGGCCGACGCTCGAGGAGTTCCCATGGAGACGTTCGACGTCGTTGTGCTCGGCACCGGCGCCGCGGCACTCACCGCGGCGATCCGAGCCGCCGCGGAAGATGCCAGCGTCGGCCTGTTCGAGAAGGCCGACACCGTCGGCGGCACCAGCGCATGGTCTGGCGGCATGGTGTGGATCCCGATGAACCCGCACATGGCCGAGCTCGGCATCTCCGACAGCCGCAAGGAGATCCTGGCCTACCTGGAGTCGCTGTCGCACGGACTGATCGACATGGACCTGGCCGCCGCCATGGTGGACGCCGGTCCCGAGGCCCTGTCCTGGCTCGAAGAGAACACGCCGGCGCGCTTCCAGATCATCAAAGACTTCCCCGACTACCACCCGGAGCGCCCTGGCGCGAAGCCGGGCGGCGGCAGGTCGCTGGAGTGCCCCCTGTTTCCGTTCGACCAGCTCGGCGCCTGGCAGCACCGCGTCACGGTCGGCCCGCAGCTGTCCGGCAACATCCTGATGAGCGAGACCAGCCTCGGCCGTGGTGCTCCGCAGGGGGTCGACCCGGCCGAACTGGCGCGCCGGCAGATCCACGACGAGCGCGGCGCCGGTCAGGGCCTGGTCGGCGCGCTGCTCAAGGGCTGCCTGGACCGCGGCATCGAGCCCCGGACCGGGATGCGCGCCGTCGAGCTGATCCAGCGGGACCGGCGCGTGGTCGGCGTCCGGTTCGAGACCGCCGCGGGGCCGGTGGAGGTCGGCGCGAACCGCGGCGTCGTCATCGCCACCGGTGGGTTCGAGTGGGACCGCGACCTGGTCAGGGCGTTCAGCCGCGGCCCGCTGGTCCGCTGCGCGTCCGTGCCGACGAACACGGGTGACGGGCTGAGGATGGCCATGCGGATCGGCGCCGCGCTGGGCAACATGCGCGAGGCATGGTGGGTGGCGACGATCGACGTGCCGGTCGGTGGCCGGATGGCCGCCTGGCAGGTCAACGGCGAGCGCACCCGCCCGCACACCATCATGGTCAACCGCCATGGCAAGCGCTTCACGAACGAGGCGGCGAACTACAACGCGCTCGGCGCGGCGTTCCACGTCATCGACGTCAGCAGGTTCGACTACCCCAACCACCCGGCGTGGATGATCTTCGATCGGCACTACCTGACCCGGTACGGCCTGGCCGGCTACAAGGGCGAGCCACCGACCCCAGAGTGGATCGTCGAGGCGCCGAGCCTGGCCGCGCTCGCGGCCGCGATCGAGGTGCCGCCGGACCCGCTCGCGCAGACGGTCGCCCGGTGGAACGAGCTGTGCGCGCGGGCCGAGGACACCGACTTCGGGCGCGGCACGAGCGCGCACGACCGCTGGTGGGGCGACCCGGCGGCCGGCGCGGGGGCCATGGCGACAATGGGCCCGCTGGACACGCCGCCCTTCTACGCCGTCCAGGTGTACTGCGGCGTGCTCGGCACCAAGGGCGGCCCGCGCACCGACAGGAACGGCCAGGTGGTCGACGTGGACGGCCGTCCCATCCCCGGGCTCTACGCCGCGGGCAACGCGATGGCCTCGGTGATGGGCATGACCTACGGCGGCGCTGGCGGCACGCTCGGCCCGGCGCTCGTCTTCGGCTACCTCGCCGGGCGGCACGCGGCCCGGTCCGGAGCGGCTGTCGGGGCGGCGTCGGGGGAGGCTCTGGGGGCGGCACCGTGAGCGGCGAGTTCGAGGGCAAGGTGGCCCTCGTCACCGGTGCCGCGGCCGGGATGGGCCGGTTCACGTCGCTCGCCTTCGCGGCCGAGGGGGCGCGAGTCGTCGCCGCCGACATCAACATCGGCGGCGGCGAGGAGACCGTCGAGCTGATCCGCAAGGACGGCGGGGAGGCCACGTTCGTGCGGACGGATGTCTCCCAGGCAGCCGACGTGCGCGCCGCCGTGGACGCGGCCGCCGGCAATTACGGCGGGCTCGACTGCGCGGTGAACGCGGCGGCCATCGAGACGGAGACCACCCTGCTCGCCGACTGCGAGGAAGCCACGTTCGACCGCCTGATCGCGGTGAACCTGAGGTCGATCTTCCTGTGCCTGAAGTACGAGATCCGCGCGATGCTGCAGCGCGGCGGCGGCGCCATCGTCAACATCGCCTCGGTCAACGCGTTCAAGCCACTGCCCAAGCAGGGCGGCTACAACGCGAGCAAGTACGGCGTCGTCGGGCTCACCACGACGGCGGCGGTCGAGTACGCCAGCGCCGGCATCCGGGTCAACGCGATCGCGCCAGGGGCGATCGACACGCCGATGCTCCGTGGCGCGCTGGCCGCGCGGGGGACGAAGGAGGAGGACGCCATCGCGCGGCTGAGCCTGATCGGCCGGTTCGGCCGGCCTGACGAGATCGCCAACGCCGCGCTGTGGCTCTGCTCGGACAAGGCGACGTACACGCTTGGCCACGTGCTGGCCGTCGACGGCGGCTACCTGGCTAGGTCGTGAGCGGCGAATGGTGCGGGAACACCATTTGCCACTAACAACTTACTAGGGAACGGCTACGGTAAGAGCCGACAGCCGTGGACGGCGACGGAGGGAACGGGTTGATGACCGCGGGGTCCGCATCGCTCTCCGGCCGCAAGGTCCTCGTCACCGGCGCGAACCGGGGCGTCGGTGCCGCGTTCGTGCAGGCCGCGCTGGCCCGTGGCGCGGCCGCGGTCGTCGCCGCGGCGCGCAATCCAGCGTCGGTGCCCCGGTTCGACGGCGCGTCCTCCGGCAACTCCGGCACCTCCGGCACCTCCGCGAGCGGCTCCGCCGGGGTCTCGCGCGTCGTGCCGGTGCGCCTCGATGTCCGGGATGGCGACACCATCGCCGCGGCCGCTCGGGAGCACGGCGATGTCGACCTGCTCGTCTCCAATGCGGCGGTCACCCATCAGGCGCCGGTCCTCGCCGAAGGCGACGAGGACGCGTTGCGCGACCTCATGGACACGAACTTCTTCGGCCCGCTGCGGCTGGTGCGCGGCTTCCGGGACAGCCTGCGCCGGCCGGGGTCCGGCGTGATCTTCGTGCTCTCCGTGGCCGCGGTCACGCTGTCGCGCAGCTCGCCGGTGTACGGCGCGAGCAAGGCCGCCTCGCTGATGCTCGCGCTCGCTCTGCGCGAGGAGCTCCGAGACTATGGCGCGACGGTCACGGCCGCACTTCCCGGCTACATCGACACCGACATGGCGGCGGGCTTCGACAGCCCCAAGGCCAGCCCGATAGAGGTTGCCGAGCGCACGCTCGACGGCTGGCTCGCCGGCGAGCCCACCGTGTGGCCGGACCTCTTCGCGGAGCTGGTCCGCGACGCCGTCGGCGAGCCGTTCCGCAAGCTGCTGGACGAACCACGCGGCGCGATGGTCGGCGTCCACGCGGCCTTCGCGCGCGGCACGTAGCTCACCGGCGGCCCAGCGCCGTCGTGAGCACGGCGCGCGTCCGCTCCATCGCCAGCCGCGCTACCTCCTCCGGCGGCCGCACGTTCAGCTCGGGGTTCATGACCTCGGGGCCGATCCAGCGCAGCGCACCCAGAGTGTGCAGCGCCCGGATCGCTCCGACGAGATCGAGCTCGCCGTCACCGGGCAGCAGCCGCGCCATGGTCTCGGCGCGCAGTGGGCCGGTGGGCTGTGCCGGCGCGTCGTCCAGTTGCACTGCGAATATCCGCTCGCCGGGGACGGCGGCGAGCACCCCGAAGTCGGGATCGCCGCGGTAGAAGTGCCAGGTATCGAAGACCAGGCCGCCGTTGGGGCGGTCGGCCGCGCGGACGATCTCCCAGGCGACGCGCAGGCCGGACACGACCGTGTACGGAATGAACTCCAGCTGCACTTGGGCGCCGAAGTCGGCCGCGCGGTCGCACACGCGCGCGAAATGCTCGGCAAGGGCCGGTAGCGGGATGTCGCTGTGCGGCGTGGCCAGCACCGTTAGCGCGGTGGCGTCCAGGTCGGCACCCAGCCGCAGCGCGTCGTCGGTGCTGACGCCCGCGAATCGCGACGTCGGGGGCGAGCTGTCCGGGTACCAGTTCATCACGGGGTCGACGACGAGGCCGAGACCGAGGTCCCGGGCTCGCGAGGCGATCTCCGCGGCCGGCCGTCCGGCCCGGAGAACCTCGGGCGGGCTCAGGCTGACCCGGTGATAACCAGCGGCAGCGGCAGCGGCGAACCGCGCGGCAAGCGGGCCCTCGAGGCCGACCGTCCCTGCCCACAAGATCCACCCGCAGGCCGGCACTGCTTCCGGCACGCCGCCTCCTCCGTGCTGGCACCGGTGATCGCACCGGTGATCGCGCCGGTGATGGCACCGGTCACGCTCGCTCGACAGGGTATTGGGTACTTAGTAGAGTGCGTACATACAAAGTATGTGCCATGGGGAAAGCGGAGGCCTGACATATGACGGTCGCGGAGCGCATGGAAGACCGCGCCAAGCGGACCACGCTCTGGTACGACCTCGTCCTCGACGACGATCACGTCCTGCCCGAGTACCTGCGTGAGCGCTTCCCGTACAGCCCGAGCACCAGGCAGCTTCCCACCACCCGCTACACCAGCCGGGAGTACCACCTGCTCGAGCGCGAGCACCTCTGGCGCAAGGTGTGGCAGATGGCCTGCCGCGAGGAGAACATTCCGGAGGTCGGCAGCTACCTCGTCTACGACATCGCCGGCGACTCGTACATCGTCGTGCGCACCCGCGACGGCATCAGGGCGTACGTCAACGCCTGCCTGCACCGCGGCCGCGCCCTCAAGGACTACGACGGCCGGTGCAGCGAGTTCCGCTGCCCGTTCCACGGCTTCACCTGGCGGCTGGACGGCACCCTGCGCTACAACCCGGCACCGCCGGAGTTCCCGGAGATCGATCAGGACCGCGACGCGTGGCGGCTACCGCAGGCGAAGGTCGGCCTCTGGGGAGGCTTCGTCTTCATCAACCCGGACCCGGACTGCGAGCCGCTCGAGGACTTCCTCGGCACGATGCCCGAGCACTTCGCGCGCTGGCGGATGGAGAACCGCTACCTGCAGGCGCACGTGGCGAAGAAGGTCAGGTGCAACTGGAAGATCGCCCAAGAGGCGTTCGACGAGGGGTTGCACCTGGGCGCGACCCACCCGCAGTCGGCCCCGTATGTCGGCGATGTGAACTCGGCCGTCGACATCTACGGCAACTACTCGCGCCAGATCAGCCCATCAGGCACCCCGGTCGAGGACATGCCGCTGGACGCCGCCGAGGCCGACATCCTCAAGCGGATGCTGGACGTGCGCGAGGGCGAGGACCTGCCCGTCCCGTTCTCGCAGCGCAGCACGGCTCGCGGCGCGATGGCGGCGGCCGGGCGGGAGCGCTGGCGCCAGGTGCTCGGCGACGAGGCCGACGACATCTCCGACGCCGAGCTCGTCGATCACTGGAACTACGCGGTGTTCCCGAACTTCCACCCCTGGGGCGGCTACAACCGCATCATCTACCGCTACCGTCCCAACGGCGACCGGCACGACGAGTGCATCTTCGAGGTCATGCTGCTCACCCCGTACCGGGGCGAGCAGCCGCCGACCGCCCAGATCACCCACCTCGACTTCGACCAGTCGTGGACGGATGCGCCGGAACTGCAGACGCTGGCGCTGGTGATGGCGCAGGACACCTTCAACATGGAATCCGTCCAGCGCGGCCT
>DASXTS010000485.1:0-3606 GCA_036505275.1 Pseudonocardiaceae bacterium | reverse complement strand
ATGCGGTGCGGTCCGGACGCGCGGCGCCGGTCCAGCAAGTGTCTGATCTTCAGGACGGCTGAGTACGCATCCGAGAGCACATCCTCATTGGTGAACCGGAGCACGTGGTGCCCCAGCATCTGTAGCCGTACATCCCGCTGGTGGTCGTCGGCGAACTTCAACCGTCCGCGATGCTCCGGCCCGTCCACTTCGACCACCACGCCCTCCGCGGCCCAGAACAGGTCGAGGCGGTACGGCCGGCCGAGGATGTGCCATTCATAGACGTAGTTCCACCGGCGGCCCTGCGCCCACTCGTACGGTGCGATTGCCCGCTCAAGAGCCTGCTCGGCTGGGCTGTCGATACGCGGCGAACCTGAAATCGGCGGGTATCTCAGGCTTGGCTCGCTTGACGACTCGGCCGGGGCACCCGGGGCGGCGTCCACGGTCAGCTGGGTGAGATATCGAGGCAACGTGATCGCGACCGTCCGGATCCGGTCCACCTCGCGCAGCGCGGCGCCGGCCAGCCAGACGGTGAGGCGACCGCGATCCGCGAGCCACTCGGCGGCGGTCGTCAGAGTCCGCTCGTCGTTCGGTTCCAGGCCGTCGGGCACTTCGATCAACAGAGCCGCCGAGTGCCGCCGGTAGGCGCCAGCGATCACCTTGGCCAGCCCGGCCGCACGTACCTCGGCCGGAAAGCGAACCCGGCGCTTGATCGGTTCCCCCACCTGGCCACGCAAGCTACGTTCCGCGAGGTCTGCCAGGAATGGGCCGAACGCGGACGATCGCGCGGCAGCACGCTCGGCGATGGCGCGGACGGCCGGCACGCCAAGGCCGTGCGGCCCGTCGAGCCGCTCCGCCCCAGGAAGCCAACGCGGGAACAACGCGACAGCGGCTTGGTCCAGCTCGTCAAGAAGCACGGCGACCTGGTCCGGCAAGGGTCCGATCGTGGCCGGCCGGAACGTTACGACGGCCGGAGCCGTCGCCGGCAACGGGTCAACCGCGATGCTGAGCAACTCCGGATCAGCGCCGGCGAGGTAGCTGACCTGGCGAGTCGGCGGTACGGCCCACCACTGCGCCATCATCTGCGCTTCGGCCGTCATGCGGGAACACTACTGGCTGACACCGATCGATCGCAGCCCGCTCATCGGGTGAACCACAGGATACGAGTGTTCCGACCGATTGTGCCACGCGCCACGCCAGATCTTGTTGAGTTCGGGCCGGCTTTTCAGCTGGATTTCAGGTCGGCTAGTGCGATCGGTACTACCAATGTCGTATGTGGTCCGCACGGCCTTCGGTGATGGCCGAATGACGGTTCCGGCAAGGCCGTGGTCGTCAGCGATGAGGAGCTTCAACCCACCGATCCCGAGTGGGCCCCGAAGTGATCGATCTGGGCGGCCGACGCGGCCGTGACGTTGCCGGATGGTGGTGCGCGGCCCAGCTTCGCGGGTCCGCTCATCCCGTTGTCAACGACGCCCGAAAACGGACCCCTCTGCGACGGTTGAAAATGGACCCCTCCTGGCTGGGTTGATCTTTGCTAGTCGTTGGTTGGTGCGGTTGGGACGCGGCCGAGGTCGCGGTCTTTGAGCCGATAGCTGTCGCCCTTGAGGGAGACGACCTCGGCGTGGTGGACCAGCCGGTCGATCATGGCAGCGGCGACCACGTCGTCGCCGAACACCTCGCCCCAGCGACCGAAGGGCTTGTTGCTGGTCACGATCAGCGAGGCGCGTTCGTAGCGGTTGGACACCAGCTGGAAGAACAGGTTGGCGGCTTCGGCTTCGAACGGGATGTAGCCGACCTCGTCGACCACGAGCAGCGGGACGCGGCCGAGCTTGACCAGCTCGTCTTGCAGGCGGCCGGCGTGGTGGGCTTCGGCGAGGCGGGCCACCCATTGGGCGGCGGTGGCGAACGCGACCCGGTGCCCGGCCTGGCAGGCGCGCATGCCCAGGCCGATGGACAGGTGGGTTTTGCCGGTGCCGGGCGGGCCGAGGAAGACCACGTTGTCCTTGGCGGTGACGAAGTCCAGGGTGCCGAGGTGGTTGATGGTCTCGCGTTTGAGTGAGCGTTGGTGGTCGAAGTCGAAGTCCTCCAACGACTTGCGGGCCGGGAACCGGGCGGCGCGGATGCGGCCCTCGCCGCCGTGGGACTCGCGGGCGGCGACCTCGCGTTGCAGGCAGGCGGCCAGGAACTCCTCGTGGGTCCAGGACTCGGCGCGGGCCCGTTCGGCCAGCCGGTCGACCGCGGCGGCCAGCGAGGGCGCTTTCAACGCCCGGGTCAGGAACGCCAGCTCGGCGGTGAGGTTGCGGGTGGCGGCGGTTTTGGCGGCCATCACGCCACCTCCTCGGCCAGGTCGACTGCGCACAGCCGGTCGTAGTCGGCCAGCCGCCGGTGCTCCACCTCAGCCAACGCCGGCGCGGCGGCGTGGCGGTGCGCGGTGCGTAGCGCCGCGGCGGCCTGCCGGTGCGCCGGGTCGGTGATGGTCTGGTGCGCCGCCCAGCAGCGCTCGTGGCGGGCCACCGGCCGGCCGTCGCAGCGCACCCAGACCAGCTCGGTGTCCGCGAGCACCTCGACCCGCCGGCCGACCACCGACGGGTGCACCGAGTAGTCGTTGCCGTCCAGCCGCACGTAGTGGTCGCGGGGCAGCCGGGTGGACAGCCGCCACCCCACGACGGGCGGCACCGGCGGCAGCGCCACCATCGCCGCCCGGTCGGCGTCCAGCCGGTCGGCCGGCCGACAGCCCAGCACCCGATGCTGGCGGCGGTTGGCCCGGGCCAGCCAGTCGGCCAGCTGGGCGTTGAAGTCCACCGGCGAGGCGAACCGCCGGCCGGGCAGAAACGACGTCTCCAGGTAGCCGTTGGCCCGCTCCACCAGGCCCTTGGCCTCCGGGTCCTTCGGCCGGCACTGCAACACGGAGACGCCCAGCGTGCCGCGGAAGGCGTGCATCGCCGCGGTCAGCGCCGGCCGGCCGCCACGCCACTGCCCGACCGCGGACTCGTTGTCCCAGACCAGCACCCGCGGTGCGGCACCCAGCCCGGCCAGCACCGCCCACTGCCCGCACAACAGGTCCGCCACCTGCCGGGACGGGATCATCACCGCGGACAGCCAGCGCGAGTAGCCGCACACCATCACCAGCACCGGCGGCCGACCCACCTGGCCGTACCCCAACGGCACGTCCGCCGGCGGGAACCACAGGTCGCACTGCGCCAGCTCACCCGGTGCGTAGTCGGTGCGCTGCGCCGGGTCCGGCGGCAGGTACAACGGCCGCAGCACCGCCACCCGCCCCTTCAGCACCGTCAGCGACCTGGTCCAGCCGATCCGTTCGGCGACCACCGTGGCCGGCATTGTCGGCCACTGCTCGAGCAATGACCGGATCTGCGGCTCTACCGCGTCCACAATGGACGCCCGAGCCGGACGCTGGTACCGCGGCGGACCCGCCGCTGCCAACGCCCGACGCACCGTGTTCCGACCCACCCCGAGCTTCCGGGTGATCGCCTTGATCGGCATCCCCTCGCTGCGGTGCAACCGGCGGATCTCCGCCCAGTCTTCCACGCTCAACACCCTCCCGATCTTCAACGAGAGGGGTCCAGATTCATCCGTCGCCACGGGGTCAGTTTTCAAGCGTCGATGACA
>DASXTS010000484.1:0-5660 GCA_036505275.1 Pseudonocardiaceae bacterium | reverse complement strand
CGGGCTACCTTTGCCATCGGCACGGGGTCACCATTGGCCGCTATGGGGGCGATCTCCGGCTCGTCATACAGCGCCTGGGCCAGCCTGGCGGCCACCATGGGTGAGGCGAACGACGTCCCACTCCAGATGGCGAACCCACTGGCGAAATCGTCGTCGTCAAGTGCTTCCCGCCGATGCGGGCGGTGATCCGGCGCGTCCGCCTCCGTGGCATTGATGGGCGTGATGCTGCCGGTGGGTGTCGTGGGAAATGTGCTGACGACCGATGCGCCCGGTGCCCAGTATGTCACCCATTCGTCGTTGTCGTTGCTGAACAACGACTTGCTTTGGTTGGGATTCAGCGAGCCGACGCCGATGAGCCGAAGCGGGCTGTCCGGGACCGGCTGGTTGCCCAGGGCGGCCGGATAGAAGCGCCGAGCGTTCGAGTCGTTGCCAGCCGCCGCCACGACCAGCACACCCGCCCTCATGAGGGCGTTGACCCGCTCGGTGACCGGCTGCTTGTCCGCATCCTCGACTTCCGGATAGTAGCCCAGCGACAGCGACACAATGTCGACCATCTTCTGCGCGTCTTGCTCCGCCGCGGTCGCCCGTTTGTGTAGCCACTCCAGGGCGAACAGCACGTCACCCTCGTAGGCAATTCCGTCGCTGTACATCACGCGGATCGGCAGCACCTGGGCGTCCGGCGCGGCCTGCCGGATGATTCCGGCAATGAACGTGCCGTGGCCCCAGTGCGAGTCCAGCTCGCCGATCCAGGTGTCGGGCGGCAGCATCGTCTCCCTGACGCCGGCGAGGCCGTTGCGGGGCACGTCGGGTCCCTTCGGCCGCCGCTCGAGCGCGGCTTGCAGGTCCCGCATGTCCTGGTCGTCGACGAGGAACTCGGCGGGGTCGAGCCACCGGTGCTCCGCGACGCCGGTGTCCAGCACCGCCACCACCGGCCGCCGCCGTCCCTCCTTCGGCTTGTGCTCGGGCGGCTTGGCCATGAACACGACCGCCGGAAGCCGCCCACCGCTGCGCGACCGGATGTACGACGCCGAGGCCACCGCCGTCCCGCCCGGTGTGCTCGGCGTGTAGGCACCTTCGGTTCCACCCCAGAACGGGTCCGAGGCAAACAGCAGATGCTCCAGGGCCATCCACTCGGCGATGGCCAGGCCGGAGGCTCGCAAGCACTGCAGCGCCTCCCACGCGTCGACTTTGACGGGCTTGGCGGCCCATTCCCCGTCCGTGAGGCTGCTCAGCTCGAGCACCTGTGTACCACCGATCGGGTAGGCAGGGCCGCGCTGTCCGCCGTCCAACTGAGGCCAGTCGACCTTTACCCCGATGTTGACCAGAAAGCGGTTCATGTTTTCGATCGCGGCGTCGATATGCTCCTTCGCAGCTTTGTCGGCAGCTGGGAGAACCAGCAGCGTCCGCCTCACGTATACCGTAGACCGCGGCGCCGTCATCGAGGGCCGCGCGTCAGCGGCGGTCACCGGGTCCAACATGCACGCCCCATGGCGGCACAGCACGCTTTGCGGGATGTTCGGGGCAAAAAGACGATCGGGCTTGTCGGGCATAGCTGACTCCGTCTCGTATCGCTAGGGAGCTTTCGGACACGCCGCCGTGACGGTGGTAGATATCCCGAAGTGGATACCGATCGGGTATCGGCCGATCGGGTGAATAACGGAGGATCGGTCGGTTAGAGCACGATGGTCTGGGCGACGACCGCGTGGTCCAGGTCCACTGGGGTGCCGGGCGCCGGTAGCACGGCGAGCTGGACCTCGCCGTGAGGCAGGTCGTCGAAGGCGAATCGGCCGCCCTCATCCGCCATGGTGTGCAACTGCTGATTGCCGGTCCGTAGCTCGACCCGCAGGGCGGCCGGCGGCACCAGCCAGCCATCAAGCCTGATGCGGTCGGCCGCGGTCGGCGTGACGGTGATCGCCACGGTCAGCGAGTCGCACTCGAAGGTGATGGTGCGGGCGTGCTCCGGTCCGCGGACGGCGGAGCTCACCTGCAGGTCCTCGCATACCTGCGCGAACTCCCGGTCGATCTGGTCGAGATCCATGGCGAACCGGACCCGGACGAGCAGTTCCGGTGGTACCGGGTCCGCCGCCTGGTACAACGCGCGGATCCGGCGCAGGATGGCCTCGTCGTCGTGGTCGGACGGCCTGATCATGGCGTGCTCCAACCCGGGTCGTCGTTCAGGAGCTTGCGCAGCTTCTCCAGGCATCTGCCGCGGGTGGGGCCGATGCTTCCCTTCGGCATGTCGAGCGCCTCCGCGAGAGCGGTGTAGTTCGGGCGGTCGACGAACGCGATGATGCGGAGCAGTTCCTGGCAGCGGTGTGACAGCTTGGCGATGTTCCGCCACAGGACGCGGTCCCGCTCGCCCGTCACCAGGACCGCCGCCGGATCGTCCGCCGGGTGGACCAGCTCGGCGAGCGAGTCCGGTTCGACCAGATCCTCGCGGCGCCCCGCCTGGCGGACCCGCCATGCCTCGCGGCGGGTGACGACGATCAGCCAGGACGCCAGCGCCTGCGGTGTGTGGATCTTGTCCATCGCCTCCACGAGCTTCATCCAGGCCTTCTGGGCCACATCGGAGGCGGCGTCGGCGTCCAGCCCCTGCGCCCTGGCGACGTTCCAGACCAGCGGCATCAGCCTGTGCAGGATCTCGTCCAACGCCGCAGCCTCGCCGGCCCGGGCTCGCCGCAGGAGGCTGGCAATCTCGCTGTCGGGCTTACCGTTCGGCGGCGGCTCGGCAACGTCGGGCTCGGGTTCGTCTGGCTCGAGCATCACTGTCGAAGCTCCTTGCGACCCCACGCCGTTGGGCAGGACCGGCGGACTACGCATCGTAGCTCTCCAACTGCGATGGGCGCTGACTGCACCGATCTCACAGTGGCGCGGTCGGTCACGGGGATACCCAGGAAAGGTCACGGTTCGATAACGGCCAGCGCAATTCGACAGGGCTGGCTGCGCGACAGAGGGCATAGAACACGTGTTCGATCCTCCGATGTATGCTGGCGCTCGTGTCCGTGCCGTTGCAGGGGTCACTGTTCGATCAGGGCGCTGCCGTCGGCCTGCGCCCGCTGGACCGGCTGCGGCGCACCGAGCTGAGTGACGGCGCCTGGATCGACCTGCTGCCCGGCTGGCTGACCGGGGCCGACGTGCTGTTCGAACGGCTCGCCGCGCACGTGCCCTGGCGAGCGGAGCGCCGGCCCATGTACGACCGCACCGTCGACGTGCCCCGGCTGCTCAGCTTCTACGACGAGGACGCCCCGCTACCCGACCCGGTGCTGGCCGAGGCCCGGGCCGCGCTCAACAGGCAATACGCCGCGGAGCTCGGCGAGCCGTTCCGCACCGCTGGGCTGTGCCATTACCGCGACGGCCGGGACAGCGTCGCCTGGCACGGCGACACCATCGGCCGCGGCGCCACCGAGGACACCATGGTCGCGATCATCTCGATCGGCGCGCCGCGGGCCCTACTGCTGCGCCCGCGCGGCGGCGGCGCGAGCATCCGGCACGCACTCGGCCACGGCGACCTCCTCGTCATGGGCGGCTCCTGCCAGCGCGCCTGGGAGCACGCCGTACCCAAGACCACCCGGCCGGTCGGCCCAAGGATCAGCATCCAATTCCGGCCACGCGGCGTCCGGTGAGTGGGATCGGATAGTTCACTTGCGGCCAGATGTAGTAGGTCTGCTATCCTCCCTATCGAAAGTGCGACGGGGAGGAGGCGGGGGGATGACCATGCTGGGGCAGCCCGGCGTGCCGACCTGGCAGGCCGGCGCCAGCGACGGTGCCGACAAGTTTGGCACCGCGCTCGACGTACGCGGGCTGCGAATGCGGTACGGCTCCAACGACGTGCTGACCGGGGTGACGTTCACCGCGCGGCCCGGCGAGGTGCTTGCGCTGCTCGGCCCGAACGGCGCCGGCAAGACCACCACCATCGAGATCCTGGAGGGCTTCCGGATGCGCTCGGCCGGTGAGGTGAGCGTGCTCGGCACCGACCCGGCGCGCGGCGAGGAGCGGTGGCGCGCCCGGATCGGCGTGGTGCTGCAGTCGTGGCGTGACCACGCGAAGTGGCGGGTCCGCGAGCTGCTGGCCCACCTCGGGTCGTACTACGCCCCCTACTCGACCGACCGGATACGCCGGCCGTGGGACGCCGACGAGCTGGTTGCCACTGTCGGTCTCGCCAAGCAGGCCGATACCCGCATCGCTCGGCTCTCGGGCGGCCAGCGCCGCCGCCTCGACGTGGCGATCGGCATCGTCGGCCGGCCGGAGCTGCTGTTCCTCGACGAGCCGACGGCCGGCTTCGACCCGCAGGCCAGGCGGGACTTCCACGACCTGGTGCATCGCCTCTCCGACGACCAGGACACCACGATCCTGCTGACCACCCACGACCTGGACGAGGCCGAGAAGCTGGCCGACCGGATCCTGCTGCTGGCCGGTGGCTCGATCATCGCCGACGGCTCCCCCGACGAGCTGACCAGGCGGGTGTCCAGCGAGGCCGAGGTGCGGTGGAGCCGCGATGGGCAGCGGTTCGTGCACGCCACCACCGACGCCACCCGGTTCGTTCGGGAGCTGTTCGCACAGTACGGCGACGCGGTCGACGACCTCGAGGTGCGCCGGGCCAGCCTGGAGGACACCTACATGACCCTGGTCCGTGAGTTCGAGTCCGGCCGCCGCGAGGCCGCGGTGCGTTCCTTCGAGACGGTGACGTCATGAACCCCACAATGGTCGCCATCCGGGCCGGCCTGGTGCGCGGCCGTACCGAGCTGCGGCAGACCTTCACGAACGCCCAGGACCTGTGGAACTACCTGTTCCCGACCGTGGCCTTCCTGGTCGTCATGGTGTTCATGCGCGGCGCGCACGTGCCGGGCACGACGTTCTCGCTCGGCTCCCGGACCCTGCCCAGCGTGCTCGGCGCCAACATCGCCTTCACCGGCCTGTTGTCGTTGGCCATGCTGCTCACCGTGGAACGCGAGGACGGCACCCTGCTGCGCGCCAAGGCCATCCCGAACGGCATGCTCGGCTACCTCATCGGCAAGATCGTCCTGGTGTCCGGTATGTGCCTGGTCGGGCTCACCATCACCCTGGTGCCCGGCCTGTTTCTCTTCGAGGGGCTGGCGGTCGGTGGGCTCGGACCGTGGCTGACACTGGTCTGGGTGCTGCCGGTGGGCCTGGTGGCCACCATGCCACTGGGTGCGGTGATCGGGTCGCTGTTCGGCAACCCGCGGAACGCCGGGGTGATCGCGCTGCCGCTGATGGGGCTGGTGGCCACGTCCGGGATCTTCTACCCGCTGACGAACTACCCGGAGTGGTTGCAGTGGGTCGGGCAGGCGTTTCCGATCTATTGGCTGGGTCTCGGCATGCGCTCGGCGCTACTGCCGGACGCCATGGCCGCGGTGGAGATCGGCGGGTCGTGGCGCCACCTGGAGACCCTCGGTGTGCTCGGCGCCTGGGCCGTCCTCGGCCTGGTCCTCGCGCCGGTGGTGCTGCGCCGCATGGCGCGCCGCGAGTCCGGCTCCAGCGTGGCCGCCCGCCGCGAGAAGGCGCTGCAGCGGGTCGCCTGACCATGAGCGAGGTCATCCACAACCGCATCGCGGTGCTGCGCGCCGAACGGGGGATCAGCCACCGGCAGCTCGCCGGGGCGCTCGGCGTGCATTACCAGACCATCGGCTACCTGGAACGCG